>JAZBOA010000068.1:0-2578 GCA_036350935.1 Anderseniella sp.
TACACCTACCGCCTCAAGGACACCACCCTGCGCCAGCCTGACGGCAGCTACCAGATCCTCAGCGCCGAGCACGTGTTCCACGACTACCAGTTCAGCACCGACCAGAAAATCGCATTGCCGGGGTGAGCGGGGAACATTGATTTAGCCGAAGCCCGGGCTTGCGAGAGCAAGTTCACCAATGTCCGATGTCAAATCGCGCTGGCCCTTTGCAGATGTCTTAAGCAGCGTTTTTTAAGAGGCTCCACCTGACCAAGCATGAGCGGCGTGAAACTCTGGATCCAGGAAATTCCTGCTGGTGATAACGTTGCCGGCCCCTGCCCGCACAAGCCTGCTGATGACCGCTGCCTGTCCTGCATCCTCGACGATTCGGACTATTTCAGCACCCTGAGCCTGCAAGCCAAGCGTGCCTTGCAGGAGTTCCTCGAGTTCAAGTCCTTCAATCGCCATGCCCTGCTCTATCGGGAGGGACGTGCCAGCGATGACCTGTTCATCCTGATCTCAGGTCAAGTCAAGGTGTACAAATCCCTGCCCAACGGCCGCCAGCAGATCCACAAGCTGGCAGTCATCCCCGGCGACCTGATCGCCTGCGAGGATCTCTATCTCGACCGCTACAGCAGCACTGCCGAAGCCATCTGCACGACGAACGTCTGCTTCCTGCCGAAAAGGCATCTACCGCAGATCATCAGCCGCCACCAGGAGATTCCCGATACGCTGATGCGTTCGATGGCGCGCAACCTCAATTTCTATATCCGCCATATCGCCAACCTGGGGCAGAAGAATGCCCTGGAACGGGTCGCCTCGTATCTGCTGTTCCTGCACGAAACCCATCACGAGCGTAATCTGCGCAGCGAGGAATTGCGTGAATCGCTGACCCGCACCGAACTGGCCGACATGATCGGCGTGACCCAGCGCACCCTGATCCGCAGCCTGAAGAAACTTGAAAGCGAACAGGCCATCGTCCTGACCCGCGATGGCTTCGTCATTCTCGACAAGAACATTCTCGAGTATCTGAGCGCAGGCGACTGAGTCCGCGCTGCATTTCCCTCTCCCTCCGAACGCCTTGCGAAATCGCAAGCCAATCCGCTGACATTTGTCATCGCGGTGGCCACGCAATTTTTTTATTCTTAAGCAAGCCTTAAGAAAAGGTTTGCGTCCCCGGATATCCATCCGATTCCCGGTGACCGGCATCTTCGCCACATCGATTCGAGGAACAGATTCCTATGGCAATTCGCAACAAGGACAAGCACCCCGTGCATTTGTTTAGCCGGGAGGAAATCGACCAGCTGAAGCAGGAACCGCAGCTCTGCAACCATCAGCGCCGCACCTTTCTCAAGTGGGGCGCGCTGCTGGCTTCGCAGGCGGTCGTCGGTGGGGGCATCCTCAACCTGCTGACCGGCAAGCCGGCGATGGCCGACGACACTTTCGTCAACGTGGCCAACTGGGTCAACTCGGTGTGCGGCTACTGCTCGGTGGGTTGCGGCCTGCAGATCGGCGTCAATGCTGCCGGCGATGCCGTAGCGGTGCGCGGCAATGCGGTCCATCCGACCAGCGCCGGACGGGTCTGCGTCAAGGGCCTTTATGAATACAAGATCCTGCATGACCAGGACCTGCGGGTCGGCAGCCGCGCCAAGTACCCGATGCTGCGCGACGCCGGCGGAAACTGGCAGAACATCACCTGGGACGAGGCCACCACCCTGCTGGCGCAGAAGATCATCGAAGCCGTCGACACGGCCGGCCCCGATTCGGTGGGTATCTACAATACCGGGCAATGGACCATCGAGGAATACTATTCGATGGGCAAGCTGGGCAAGGGCGCCATCCGCACCAGCACCATGGATTCGAATACCCGCCTGTGCATGGCGGCCGCCGTATACGGTTACATGAGCACCTTCGGCTCCGACGGTCCGCCCGGCTGCTACGACGACATCGAGAACACCGACTGCTTCTTCCTGATCGGCACCAACCCGGCCGAGATGCACCCGCAGGTGTGGCGGCGCATCATCCGCGCGCGCCGTTCGGCACGCGCACCGAAGATGATCGTGGTCGATCCGCGCCGCACTCAGACCGCGCGCAGCGCCGACCTGCACCTGCAGCTCAGGCCCGGCACCAACGTCGCGCTGATGAACGGCATCCTGCAGCAGCTGATCGCCAACAACTGGATCGACAATGCCTACATCAACGCGCACACCCGCAACTTCTCGGCGCTGGCGGCCAAGGTCGCGGCCTATACGCCGGCCTACGTCGCCGGCATTACCGGGCTGGCGGCCGCCGACATCCAGACCGCGGCGCAGTGGATCGGCGAATCACCCGAAGTCTGGTCGATGTTCATCCAGGGCGTGTATCAGTCGATGGGTGGCACCGACACGGTGCGCCTGATCTGCGCGATGCACCTGATCACCGGCAAGATCGGCCGCCCCGGCTCGTCACCCTTCTCCATCACCGGCCAGGCCACGGCGATGAGCAATCGCGAGACCGGCGGCTCGTCGGCGCTGTCCGGCTATCGCAACTACTACAATCCTGACCACGTCGCCGAACTGGAGGAGTTGTGGAATGTGCCGCCCGGCACCATTCCGGCGCA
>JAZBOA010000069.1:0-2110 GCA_036350935.1 Anderseniella sp.
CGACCGACTCTGCAGCCTGCTGGCGGCCACTGCCGGTGAGGCTCTCGCAGCAATCCGCGAGCTCGACGAACTCATCGAGCAGGGCTTTGGCAAAAACGAACACCGCGTCATGGACAAGTTTCTCATCTCCCTGGATCGCCAGGTGCAGCGCTGCGATGCACAGCAGCAGCGGTTGTTCCGGCAGATCTGTAAATCGGAGGACAGCCTTCCGCTACTGGATGCGGTCTTCTACTACCAGATCGCAGCGGCCCTGGGCCAGCTCTCCGATGCCTGCGGTGAGGTCGGCGAGCAACTAGACCTTCTACTGGCCCGATAAGCTTCCTGGACAGACGAACTTGGACATCATAGTTGCCTATGGCCCGCAGTTTTTGGGCCTCGCCTGCATAGCGGGATTCTTCATGGCCTGGGGTATCGGCGCCAATGACGTCGCCAATGCCATGGGGACCTCCGTGGGTTCTGGCGCCCTCACGATCCGCCAGGCGATTCTGATCGCGATAGTTTTCGAATTCCTCGGCGCCTACCTCGCCGGCGGCGAAGTTACAGAAACCATCCGCAAGGGGATTATCGACCCGGACATGCTCAAGGATTCTCCGGAGCTTCTGGTTTACGGGATGATGTCGGCGCTGTTTGCCGCTGGGACCTGGCTGATGATTGCCAGCGTCCGGGGATGGCCGGTGTCCACAACGCATTCGATTGTCGGTGCGATCGTAGGCTTTGCCGCAGTCGGTATTTCCGTGGACTCGGTGAACTGGAGCCAGGTCGGCACCATCGCAGTCAGCTGGGTCATATCGCCACTCCTTGCCGGAACTATTTCCTTTGCCCTGTTCATGAGCGTGCAGAAGCTCATCCTGGACCGTGAAGATCCCTTTACCCGGGCCAAGCAGCTGATTCCTGTTTACATGTGGATCGTGGGTTTCATGATTTCCATGGTGACCCTGCTCAAGGGACTCAAACACCTTGGCCTGAAGCTGGACTTTGGCCTCGGTTCGAAGTTTGCCAATGCCCTGCCGTTGTCCGTAGCGATTGGTCTGGTTATCGCCATTGTCGGTGCCCTGCTCCTGCGACGGATCCGCTTTGAGGCCGATGAGGACAATCGCTTTGCCAGCGTCGAGCGCGTATTCGGCGTACTGATGATGTTCACCGCCTGCTCCATGGCGTTTGCCCATGGTTCGAACGACGTTGCCAACGCTATCGGCCCCCTCGCCGCTATTACCAGTATTGTTCAGTCCGGCGGGCAGGTGGCGGCCACGGCGGTTATGCCCGCCTGGATACTTCTGATCGGTGCCCTCGGGATTGTCGCGGGCCTGACGACTTACGGCTGGAAGGTCATCGCAACCGTAGGCAACAAGATCACCCAACTCACACCATCCCGGGGCTTTGCAGCGACACTCGCGGCAGCCTCGACCGTAGTCATCGCCTCAGCCACCGGATTGCCGATTTCCACCACCCACACCCTCGTCGGCGCGGTTCTTGGCGTAGGGCTTGCGCGGGGTATCGCAGCGATTGATCTGCGCGTAATCGGCTCTATTTTCATGAGCTGGCTGATCACGCTCCCCGCCGGTGCTCTGCTCGCAATTATTTTCTTCTTCGCTCTGCGCGGGATATTTGGCTAGCCGGCCCGCAGCGATCCCGGAGAGTACACTCAACTGCCATGAACGAACAACCTAACGCACCGATCGCCTGGTTCAGGAACACCGCGCCGTATATAAACCGCCACCGCGGTGCGACCTTCGTGCTCATGCTGCCCGGCGCGGCGCAGGACGCCGGCGCACTGCCGGGAATACTGCATGACATTGCCCTCCTGAGCAGCCTCGGCGTGCGTCTGGTGCTGGTTTTTGGCAGCCGGCCCCAGATAGAGCGCCGCCTGGCCGAAGCCGGCATCGAGAGCCGACTGCATCGGGGTCGACGCATTACCGACGTGCAGACCCTGCCCCTGCTGCAGCAGGTGGTCGGCGCCCAGCGCATTGAAATTGAGGCGCTGCTGTCCATGGGTCTGCCGAACTCTCCGATGCAGGACGCGAGGTTGCGAACGGGCTCCGGTAATCTGGTGATGGCGCAACCGTTGGGGGTAATCGATGGCGTGGATTACCAGCTCAGTGGTCGCGTGCGC
>JAZBOA010000070.1:0-2325 GCA_036350935.1 Anderseniella sp.
CGGACGAGGACACCCTGGTGTCGCGTGTGAGGGCCCGCAAGGGTGATGCTTCGGATGCCACGGCAGACGTGGTGCGCAAGCAGCTGGCCCGCGGTGCCGGCGAGATAGGCTGGAACAGCATCAACGCCGCCGGCAGTCCCGATGACAGCGTGGCCGCCTGCGAAGCGGCAATGGCTGGCGAAAGCTGAAAGTCACACGGCGATGGTGTGGATGTGCACGTCCGTTGCGCCATTCTGCTTCAAGGTTTCAACCGCACGCTTCTCGTCCTCTTCGCTGGGGGTGCGCACCCATACCAGCAGTCCGCCATGCTTGAGCTGGTCCTCGATCTCCTGGGCGTGGTTCTCGCCAACCAGACCGGCGAGCACGCCGCCAATGAGGCCGCCTGACGCGCCACCGGCAACCGCTGCCGCCAGCAGGGCCCCGAATGCGCCCCCCGAAGCTACCGTTATGCCCGCTGCCGTCAACGCGCCGGCATACATCAGCCCGCCAATCAGCGCGCCTTCCGCATCTCCGATCGACTCGGTCGATACAAAGGCCTTGCGCGGCACGGCCGGATCGTCTTCCAGCGACTTCGCATCATAGAAGCGGTGGCCCAGCTTGGCGCGAACTGCATCTTCACCCGCCAGCAGGCTGATCTCGGCCCGGTCGAAGCCGTTCTCCTCCAGCGCCTCAATGGCGGCCTCCAGCTTGTCGGCTGCATCGAAAACGCCAACGGCTTCGCGGATCGAGGTGCCGGATGTCGCGCTCATGTGTCGTTCTCCTTGTTTCGTGTGTCAGTGCACATTTTTGCTCAACTGGCGGACGAGTGTAATGACCGAGATCAATGAGCATCGGCGCAACGGGGCGGACGGCATGGCACGTCATGGGCGCGCCGCGTATGTGTCCCGGCTCGCCGTGGCCGAGGCGGGCGATGAGGGCTACGAGTGTCCCGGCCTTGTGCCGGGACCCTGTCTGGGCCCCGGAACCGGTCCGGGCACAGGGGCCGGCTCCTTGGTGATGGGCAGCCTTATGGACTTCTCTCGAAGTCTCAACGGAAAAGGGCGGCCCGTTGGACCGCCCTTCGCATTTTGTCTGGCAACTGGCTTCTTGGAAGTCCATGCCGCCACCTGATCCGGGTAACCCGGATCAGGCTCTTTGGTGATGGGCGGCCTTTTGGACTTCTCTCGAAGCCTCAACGGAAAAGGGCGGCCCGTTGGACCGCCCTTCGCATTTTGTCTGGCAACAGGCTTCTTAGAAGTCCATGCCGCCCATGCCACCCATGCCGCCGCCGGGCATTGCAGGAGCGCCGGAGTCCTTCTTCGGCGCATCGGCAATCATGGCTTCGGTGGTGATCAGCAGGGCTGCAACCGAGGCTGCGTCCTGAAGCGCAATGCGCACGACCTTGGTCGGGTCCATGATGCCTTCGGCAACCATGTCGCAATACTCTTCGGTCTGGGCGTTGAACCCGAAGTTGCCGGTCTTTTCCAGCACCTTGCCAACCACGATGGAGCCTTCGACGCCAGCGTTCTGCGCGATCTGGCGGATCGGGGATTCCAAGGCCTTCGACACGATCTTGATGCCGGCCATGATGTCCGGATTGGGGTCGGAGAGGGCTTCCACGGCCTTCTTGGCGCGCAGCAGGGCAACGCCGCCGCCCGGTACGATGCCTTCCTCAACCGCAGCGCGGGTAGCGTTCAGGGCGTCATCAACGCGGTCCTTGCGCTCCTTGACTTCGATCTCGGTTGCGCCGCCGACCTTCAGCACGGCAACGCCGCCAGCCAGCTTGGCAAGACGCTCCTGCAGCTTCTCGCGGTCGTAATCGGAGGTGGTGTCCTCGACCTGCCGGCGGATCTGGTTGCAGCGGGCTTCGATGTCGCCCTTCTTGCCAGCGCCGTCGACGATGGTGGTGTTTTCCTTGTCGATGGAGACGCGCTTGGCGCGGCCCAGCATGTCAAGGGTGACGTTCTCCAGCTTGATGCCGAGGTCTTCGGAGATCACCTGGCCGCCGGTCAGCACGGCGATGTCTTCCAGCATGGCCTTGCGGCGGTCGCCGAAGCCCGGAGCCTTGACAGCGGCAACCTTGAGGCCGCCACGCAGCTTGTTGACCACCAGGGTAGCCAGCGCTTCGCCTTCGACGTCTTCAGCAATGATCAGCAGCGGACGCGAGGACTGCACGGTGGCTTCCAGGATCGGCAGCATGGCCTGCAGGTTGGACAGCTTCTTCTCGTGCAGCAGGATATAGGGATCGTCCATCTCGGCGATCATCTTGTCTGCATTAGTGATGAAGTACGGCGACAGGTAGCCGCGGTCGAACTGCATGCCTTCCACGACCTCCAGCTCGTTCTC
>JAZBOA010000071.1:0-6414 GCA_036350935.1 Anderseniella sp.
GGCAGCACCATGCCGACATTGGTCATCACCGGTTCGGCCAGTACGCAGGCGATGGTCTCGTCAGCAAGCGCCTGTTCAAGCGCGGCGAGGTCATTGAACTCGACCATGCGGGTGTGCAGCGGCAGGTCGCGGACTTCGCCGACAAGGGACGGGCTGGTAATGACCTGGCCGTCGCGGAGCGTAACGAAGGTATCCTCCACCGCGCCGTGATAGCAGCGGTTGAACACCAGTACGTTGGAGCGTCCGGTCACTGCGCGGCACCAGCGCAGGATGGCGCGGTTGGCGTCGGATGCGGTGGCGGTCACTTGCCAGTAGGGCATGGCGAACCTGTCTGCCAGCAATTCGCCCACGATGGCAGCATCGGATGAGGGCAGCATGGTCGTGGTGCCTCGCGCCACCTGGGCGGCAATGGCCTTCACCACCGGTTCCGGCGTGTGGCCGAACATGGCGCCGGTATCGCCAAGGCAGAAGTCGGCGTAAGCGTTGCCGTCGATGTCGGTGAGCGTGGCGCCTTCCGCCTTCTCCATGATCAGCGGGAAGGGGGTGCCCCAGTCGCTCATCCACAGCATCGGGACACCGTTGAGCCAGTGGCGTCCGCCGGCTTCGGCGCGGGCGGCGGAGTTGGGGTTGCGCTGGCGGAAGAGGGCCTCCTCGCGGGTCAGCATGTCGCTGACGGCGGTATCGCTGATCAATTCGGTGCTCCCCAGTATGTTGGAAAGATTGAGATAGCATGCCAAGCGGGGGGCTCGACAAGCGCAATCGTGCAGGCGGCCGGCTGGTGATAACGCTTGCCGGTTTCTGGTCACTTGTGGCACATCGGCCGGCAATGCCAGAACCATCAGCATCCGCAATTTTCAGATAGGGCGATCGACCATGAGCCGCACAGTTTTCGTCAATGGTGAGTACCTGCCCGAAGGCGAGGCCAAGGTGTCGATCTTCGACCGTGGCTTCGTGTTCGGCGATGGGATTTATGAAGTGGTGCCGGTGATCGGCGGCAAGATGGTCGACAAGGCGCCTTTCCTCGAGCGGCTCAAGCGCTCACTCGGCGAGCTTCGCATCGACATGCCGATGAGTGAGGACGAGTTCGTCGCCATGCATGAACAGCTCATCAAGCTGAACGGCATCGACGAAGGCGGGGTTTACTCGCAGATCACCCGTGGCGTGGCCGACCGGGACTTTGCATTCCCTGCGCCTGGCACCAGGCCCTCCGTTGCTGCCTTCACCATGAAAAAGCAGCTGATCGACAATGCCAATGCGCGCACCGGGGTAAAGGTGGTGACGGTCGAGGACATCCGCTGGAAGCGGCGCGACATCAAGTCGATCGCACTGCTGGGCCAGGTGATGGCCAAGCAGGCGGCTGTCGAGAAAGGCGCGTTCGAGGGCTGGATGGTCGAGGACGGGTACGTCACCGAAGGCACCTCGTCGACCGCCTACATCGTCAAGGACGGCGTCATCATTACCCGCCCCCTGTCCAACGAGATCCTGCCCGGCATCCGCCGCAAGGTGATCAAGCAGCTGTGCGCCGAAAAGGGCGTGAAGCTGGAAGAGCGGCTGTTCACGGTGGAAGAGGCGCTGGCGGCCGACGAAGCGTTCCTGTCGTCCGCCACCACGCTGGTGATGCCGATCATCGAGATCGACGGCCAGCAGATCGGCGGCGGCCAGCCCGGCCCCGTCGCACGGCAGATGCGCGAATACTACATTGCCGCCATCAAGGAAGAAGCAGGCCTCGCGTAACGTCCGCCTTGCTGGACCAGAACCGGGTTTAGTCCATCAGGCTCGGCAGCCAGGTGATGATGCCGGGGAACATCAGCAGCCCGATGACCGTGATGACATCGGCCACGAAGAACGGGCCGATGCCCCGGAACACGTCCTGAAGCGGGATGGCCAGCGACTTGCCGTCTTCGTCGGTCAGGTCGCGGCTGACGCCCGCCACCACGAAACAGTTGAGCCCGATGGGTGGCGTGATCAGGCAGATCTCGGCCATTTTCACCACGATGATGCCGAACCAGATCGGATCGTAGCCCAGCGCAATCACCGCCGGATAGACAACCGGCAGCGTCAGGATCAGCATGCCGATTGCGTCCATGAACATGCCGAGCACCGCGTAGGCCAGCAGGATGCAGATCATGATGACGATGGGCGGCACGTCGAGATGGACGACCCAGTCGGCAAAGGCTTCCGGCAGGCCGGCAAAGCCGAGGAAGCGGACGAACAGGAACACGCCCCAGATCAGGGTGAAGATCATTGCCGTCAATTTGGCTGTCTCGATCAGCGCTTCCTTGAGGCGGCCCGACATCTTGTTGAGTTCGTTCTCGCGGAAGGCCCGCCAGCAATAGTACAGGAACACCACGAAGGCGCCGAGCGCGCCGGCTTCTGTCGGCGTGGCTGAGCCCGTGTACATGGCGGAGAAAATGATGCCAACCACGATGAAGATCGGAAACGTGCCGGGCAGGCTTTCAAAGCGTTCCTTCCAGGTGAAGCCGGTGATCGGCTTGCCAAGCTCCGGCTTCCACCAGCACATGCCGATGATCAGCACCAGGTAGACGAAGGCCGAGTAGATGCCAGGCAGGAAGCCTGCCAGCAACAGCTTGCCGACGGACTGCTCGACGATGATGGCGTAGATGACGAGGATGGCCGAGGGCGGGATGAGCGAGGCGAGGGTACCACCCGCCGCCACCACGCCGGCGGCCAGTTTCTTGTCATAGCCGTTCTTCAGCATGTCCGGGATGGCAACCCGGCTGAACACCGCCGCGGTGGCCGTTGAGGCGCCCGATACGGCGGCAAAGCCCGCCGTTGCCAGTACGGTTGCCACGGCAAGTCCGCCCGGCACCCAGCCCATCCACCGTCTTGCCGCCTCGAACAGGCGCCTGGTCAGGCCGGCGTAAAATGCCAGGAAGCCGATGAGGATGAACAATGGCAGCACCGATAACGGGTAGGTGACAGTCTTGGAATGCGGGATGGTGCCGGCGATTGAGGCTGCCACATGCCAGCCCCTGAGTTCGAGCAGGCCGAGAAAGCCGGTGATGGCGGCGGCGACGAAAACGCGCACGCCCAGCAGCACCATAATGATCAGCAGAATGACGCCGGCAATACCGGTGGAGAAGGGATCAAGACCGAGGTACATGGGCCTAGCGCGCTCCCTCGATTTCTTCCTCGGCCTGTTGCTCCACCGTCTTCATGACGGGAACAGCCACCGGGGTCAGATCTGGGTTGAGCGACAGCCGCAGATAACCGATGAGCTGGATGATGAGCCGCACCAGCAGCACCGACAGCATGACCGGCACCACCAGCTTGGCGGGCCAGGTAGACAGTTCGATGTCTATGGTCGAGTCGCCGAAGCTCCAGGCGCGATAGAAATAGGTCCAGGAGTAGGGGATCAGGATGGCGGTAATGATGAAAGCCACCGCGGCACCGATGAACTCGGCGATCCATAGCGCCCGGCCCTTGAGATGGCCGACCAGCAGCTCCATGCGCACATGCCCGCCCTCGCGCATCACGTAGGAGATCGAGAACAGCGCGAAGGCGATCATGCCGATCTCGATGATGTCGATGTAACCGTAGATCGGGTTGCGGAACAGTGTGCGCAGCACGATCTGCACCATACCCATCAGCATCATGGCGAAGATCAGCAACCCCGACAGGAAGTTGAGGAGATTCTCCAGAGGCGACCAGATCCGGTCAGCCCGGTCAAGCAGACGGCCCAGGCCGTCGTCGGATGCAGTATCAGCCACCCTGCCATACCCCTCTTGTCTGCATCATGATGGGAGGGCCGGGCCGCCGGCCATAGATGCAAGACGGCCCGGACACTTTTCAGGCGTTTATCCGGCTTACTGGTACGTCTTGCCGGCAGTGGTGTAGATCAGCTCGACAAGGCCGCGGGCGTCGAACTTGCCCTCGTTCTCCTTGATCCACTCGTCGATCACCGGCTTGCCGGCCATCTTGCGAAACTCGTCAAGCTGTTCGTCAGTGTAGGTGACTTCCTTCAGCTTCTCCTTGAGCATCGGAATGTTCTTCTTGTCGATCTCGATATAGGCCTGGATCTGGGCTTGCGCAGTTTCGTCGCGCACGTCCATCAGCAGCTTCTGGTACTGCTCGGGCAGGGCCTCGTAGGCCGACTTCGAGAACAGCAGCGGACAGTCGGCGGTGCCCGGCGACATGTTGCCAGTGAACCAGTCGGACACTTCGTGGATCTTGAATGCCACGTGGCTGTAGGTGAACGGGAAGGAGGCCGCGTCCATGGTGCCCTGCTGCATGCCGGTATACACCTCGGTTGCGGTTGAGCTGGTCGGCGTTGCGCCCAGCACCGCCATGGCCTTGCCAAGCCCGCCGCCGGCGCGCACTGCCTTGCCCTTCCAGTCCGCCAGCTTCAACGGCGGCTCACCCTTGCCGAGGAACTCGTACTGCGGCAGGTAGGACGACATGTAGAGCATGGCGTTCCATTGGGCGTGCTCCTTGACGATGTCCGGATGCTGGTACAGCGCATCGCGGATCTTGCGGTTGGCGTCCCAGTCAGCCATCGGCAGGAACGGCATGGTGGTGACCATCAGGGCCGGGTTCTTCTGCGGGTGGTAGAAGTTGCAGGTCATCGCCGCTTCGAAGGCGCCGACGGACAGGCCGTCGAGGTTCTCGCGATCCTTGGACAGCGCCTCGCCATAGTGCAGCGTCATGGTGAACTTGCCGTCGGTCTTGGCGCTGACCAGTTCGGCCAGCTTCTCGAACCCTGCGGTGAAGGCGCGCTTGTTGCCCCACAGCGAGACGTTCCACTTGACTTCCGGGCCTTCCACTTCGGCGGCCTGGGCAATGGCAAAGGTGGAGGTGGTGGCGAAGGCCACAAGCGCAGTCGTTGCAAGCAGTTTCCTGAGTGTCATTGTAGGTTGTTTCTCCCTGTTGAGATGCGGTCCGGTTGATCCGGGCCTGGTGCTTTGTGCCATACCGATCTGGCACCATGGGGTGCATGATGCTGCCTATGGCCGGGGAACGCAACCGCTTAAGGCTTCAGGATGCGGACAGAACCGAAGCCGCGGAAAGCACGACCGCGGCCCATGCCCAGGCGGACAGCGTGAACCCGGTGTTCCACTTCCAGGAGAGGGTCGTGCCGGGAATGCCGGTGATACGCGAAAGGATCAGCGCGGTGGCGCCGAAGGGGGATGCTGTCAGGTTCAGCGCCCAGCCAAGCGCCATGCTGGCGGCCAGTAGCGTCGGCTCCAGGTGGCTTTCGGGCAGGGCGGAATAGAGCGAGCCGAGAAAGGTCACAGTCAGCATCGGCGGGATGGCAAGGTTGGACAGCAGCGGCACCAGCGTCATCACGCCGATATAGGCGGCAATGGCAGGAAGGCCGGCGATCCCGGCCCACTCGGCCAGCGCCGGCGCGTTGGCAAGCCCCGCCGCCACGATGCCGATGTACCCGGCGGATGAAAGGGTGACAGCCTCCGGAGATCCGGCTGGCACTGAACCGGTTGCAATGTCGCGCAACCGGCCCGCCACGGTCTGGCCAGGAGACTGGATGTCGCGAAACTGCAGCCATATCCACACGCCGGTGACGATCGGGCTGGCGAGCATCAGCGCCGGTATGACGCGGGCCCCGGCGAATACGATCAGCACCAGGCTGATCATGGCCAGTGCGCCGCACACTGTTGCAAAGCGGGCGAATGCCGCCCACGGGAACGGCCGTCCGCTGAGGTCGGGCCTGGGCAGGGCGTCACGGGCGGCAAGGCTGGCGCGGGCCTGCCTGCCGGTCACCCGGTCCGCTGCCCAGCCGATGACGAATACCCCGGCCGCGGTGACGAGGCCGATGGCGCCTACCAGCAATGGCCTTGATCCGGCCACGACGCTTGCCACCAGCGCCTGCGTCACGGCGGTGGGCGACCAGGCGATGATCCATGAGAAACCGCGGGCGAGCGCCGACATCTGGCGGCGCAGGCGCCATTGGGCAAGTTCCGGATTGTCCTTCGCATCGGCCTCGACGCCGCGCTGGATGAGGGGGCCGAGCAGGCTCAACGCGCCGAAGTTGAGCACCATGCCCAGCGCGTGGCCGCCGGCATGGATGGCGATGTAGCGCTGGCCGGGCGGGCGCCGGGTGAGATATTCGCCGAGCGCCAGCACCGACGGCGAGGTGACCGCGCCGTCGCGCAGCAATGATAGCAGCAGCATGAAGGCTGCCAGGTAAGTGGCCTGTCCAAGACCTCGCCGGATCAGGGCAGCTGGATCAGGTGACCAGGCAAGCGCTGCGATGGTGGCGGTCAGCGCGAGCGCCAGCAGATAGCGTTCGCGCAGTCCCAGCCTCGACTGGCCGAGCAGCAGGAAGGCGGCAAGCAGGGCCGCAGCGGCAAGTCCCGTCCATGCCAGGTGCAGGTGAAGCTCGGCCAGTTCAAACACCGCAATGCCGATGAGGCAGGCAGCAACAGCCAGGTCCAC
>JAZBOA010000072.1:0-2639 GCA_036350935.1 Anderseniella sp.
CGCTGGGACGATTACGTCGAGGCCATCGACGAGATGTTCGAGAAAACATCAACGCCATATGCGCCATGGCATCTGATCCCTGCCAACCAGAAGAAATACGCGCGTATTGCAGCTATGACTCACATCATTGAGCACCTGGCAGCCGATGTCGTTTTAGCTCCACCTGCCCTGGACGAGGGAACGCTGATCGAAGCCCAAAAACATTTCGACATCGAAGAATCGCTGCTGGACAGTCTGCGAGGCAGGACGGAATAGCATTTTGAACTGATTACCGATGCCGATCAGAACCAAAGTTCCAGCTAGGCGCCCCCTTGGCAATTCTTTCTACTACTCGGCAGGGGGCTCATGACTTATCTCCTTCATAAGCCAGTTGGCTCTTGCAATCTGCTCGCGGGCAATGCGGATTTTTCGCTCTAACCGGGACTTCTTCTGTTCGTTGTTGGCGCAAGCCAGATCAGCCTCTAACTCCGCTTCTTTAGCTTGGAGCTTGTCCAGCACCTTGACCAGATGGGTTTGCTTGATCTGGTCAGCTTTGCCGCTCTCCAATCGCTTGTTGTAGTCAAGCAGCTTTGCTGCAAGCTTCTTCAGGCCCATCAGTCTTCCTCCCACTCACGTGGACAACACCCCAAACTAGCTCTGCTTCTTGACAGTGAAATTACGGTCTGACGGCTCTCCCTGGTCTTTTCCAACTAGCTCACCTGGCAAATCATCAGTGCCGACCTCTTCTACGTCCAGTTCCAGTATCCGCTCGACTTCGGCCGCGGCGCTTCCCCTCTCGCCGTAGTACCTCCGCGCCGCCTCGATAAGGTCCCGCATGGCGGCATACGCATAGCCGGAATCATTCAGGAAGGAGGTCGCCTGATCCACTTTGAGTTCGCCGGTGCGGATCAGCTCATCGACGCGACGGTTTGCAAGACGCTCATCTTCTTCGACCATGACCCGCTCCTGATCGAGCCAGAGGGCTGTGCGCTTTTCGGGTGCCGCAATTTCAAGCTTGTGGATCTCGACCAGTATGCGCGCAATTTCGCCCCTGAGGCCGTCGTAAAGGCGGGTTACAGCCCCTTGCGGCTTCGTTGTGTAGCGAAGCACATTCTTGCGCAAATGCTTGACGGACTTCACTGCCTGCACAATGTCGGCGGCGACATCACGCAGTTCATGGATCCGGTTTGCCATTCCCGGCGAAAGACGCTGCACACCTGAGCGGCTGGTGAAGTCAACAACTGCCGAGTAAAGCGTTTTCACTCTTCGCTGGTAGCCGTCATCAATGTCGATTTCGATGCGTGTGCGACTGCCGCGTACCGTTCTTTCAACACTGTCGGTTTCATAGACTTGATCCCGGTGCAGGTTTAGCCCCTGCAAGATGAGGTCAACGGCATTCTGGTATAGATGCAAGACCTCGTTACGCAGAGCGCTCTCAAGAGTTTCAGGAAACTCGTCAACGGCTTCGTTCAGGTACCGTGGCCGGCTTATGTCAGCGACGGGCTCCTTGATCCTGCGCTCAAGGTACCGGATCAGTTGAGCCATAAGGGGTGCAAAGAGCATGATCCCCAACACGTTGAATATGGTGTGGAAGACGGCGAGCTTCATTGCATAGTCAGCCGGTGCAATCCCGACCGCTGCACTCACGAGATCTACCATTGCCCGCAGAGGTGCAATGAACATCAAGGCCACCCCAGCTGTCACGGTGTTGAAAATCAGATGTGCCAAGGCAAGTCGCTTGCCTTGGAAGTTCGCGCCCAACGACCCGACGACTGCGGTAATCGTGGTGCCAATATTTGCACCGATCGCGAGCGCCAATGCATTGTCATAAGTAATCTGTCCAGCTGCGAGCGCAGTAAGGATGATGACCATCGTTGCGTGACTGGACTGAACGACAAAGGTCGCTATCGCCCCCAGAACGGAGTAGACGGCGAGACCGGCTATCCCAGCCAGGGCAAACTGCGATAGGTCAATCTGTTCCTTGAAAGCATCAAAGCCTTCTTTCATGTAGTGGATGCCCAGGAACAGGAAACCTAACCCGCCAAATGCGTAGCCAATGCCCTTCAACAAGTTTGATTTTTGAAGCACCAGCAAGATGCTGAGAGCGATCATTGGCATCGCGTAGGAAGCAATATCTACCTTTAGGCCAAGCCCAGCAACGAGCCAGGCGCCTGTGGTCGTACCGATATTGGCGCCAAAGATGATGCCGACCCCGCCGACCAGCGATATGAGGCCGGCACTGAGAAAAGAAATAGTGATGACTGAGACCAGCGAACTCGACTGCACAAGCGTCGTAGCGAATATGCCAAAGGCAATCGCGCGTGGAGTCGACAGTGTTGCACGCTCAAGAATGCGTTCAAGGGTGCCACCTGTGAGCAACTTGAAGCCGTTTTCGAGCATCAACATGCCAAAAAGGAATATGGCCACCCCTGCCGCAATCTCCTGTGCATCTGAACTGATCCAGAAGGTGACCAACAGGGCGCTAACTACGACCGGGAGATAATACCTTTTCATGCAAGCCGCTCCAGCATACGGGGAGCATACGCTGAAGCTTGGGTTTCATCGAGGCCCAGAGCAGCGCAAGACAACAGCCATCTACCAATTGGGAATTGTCCGAGTCGGGTCAACTTCGGCCGGTTTCGCGCTTCCCTCAGAATGTC
>JAZBOA010000073.1:0-6007 GCA_036350935.1 Anderseniella sp.
GCGCTGCTGTCCGACCTGGCCGCGCACGATTTCGGCTATCTGTCCGCCGGCGAATTTTTGCAGCGTGTTGAAAACACCCTGGCCACGATGGAAAAGCTGGAACGCTACCGTGGCCATTTCTACAACTGGTACGACACGCACACGCTGCAACCGCTGCATCCGCAATATGTCTCGTCGGTAGACAGCGGCAACCTGGCCGGCAGCCTGCTCACTTTGCAGGCTGGCCTTGCCGAGCTGAAAGATCAGCCCGTGCTGCCAGCCAACGCGTTTCAGGGACTGCACGATACCTTGCAGGTGCTGGCCGAACACCTGCCTGCGACACCCGTCCCGGATCTTGCAAACAAAATCAGGATGCTGCAAGACACGCTCCATCCCTTCACGGCAAATAGGCCGCCCCAGACACTGACTGCCGCCGTAGACTTGCTGGATGAGATCCTCCGGACTGCAGGCGGGCTGGTTGCACAGCTGCCCGCCGAGTGCGATATCGATGGTGAACTCTATTACTGGGCGCAGGCCTTCGACCAGCAATTCCGCGCACTTCGAGATGAGCTGGGTTTCCTGGTGCCGGAACCGCAACACTTCAGCACCGTCCCGACCCTGGCGGATTTGGTCAGGGAAAGCATCGCCAGCCACAAGGCGGGGACAGCCGCATCCCGTTTCAAGGGCGCGGAGAAACGGATCAAGACAATCGATGATCTGGTGGATCGTTGCCGCAACTTGGCGGTGATGGATTTTGAGTTTCTCTACGACACGTCGTGCGGCTTGCTGGCCATCGGCTACGACGTCAGCGAACGCCGCCGCGACCCGTCCTGCTACGACCTGCTGGCATCCGAAGCGCGCCTGGCCAGTTTCCTGCTCATCGCACAGGGACAGGTCCCGCAAAAGCACTGGTTCTCGCTCGGCCGACTGCTGACCAGCCATGGCGGCGCGGTGAGCCTGATTTCGTGGAGCGGCTCGATGTTCGAATACCTGATGCCGCAACTGATCATGCCGAGTTACGAGAACACCTTGCTGGAACAGACTTGCAAGGCCGCGGTGTCGCGCCAGATCGAATACGGCCACCAACGTGCGGTGCCCTGGGGCATTTCCGAGTCCTGCTATAACGCCACCGATATGCACCAGGTCTATCAATATCGGGCGTTTGGCGTGCCCGGTCTGGGCTTCAAGCGCGGTCTGGGCGACGACCTGGTCATCGCGCCCTACGCCAGTGCACTGGCGCTGACCGTGATGCCGCAGGAAGCGTGTCGCAATCTGCAGACGCTCGCTACCAACGGTTTCCTCGGCTGCTATGGATTCTACGAGGCGATCGACTACACCCCGTCGCGGGTGCCACGGGGCAAGCATCACGCCATCGTGCAGTCCTTCATGGCGCATCACCAGGGCATGAGCCTGCTGGCCTTTGCGCATGTATTGCTCAACCAGCCGATGCAGCGCAGATTCATGTCCGACCCGCTCGCACAGGCGACGCAATTGTTGCTGCAGGAGCGGGTGCCGAAGAAGGGCGCGACCTTGCACCCGCACGCGGCTGAAGTCAGCGCCGCCGCGCGCCCCGCCGAAGCAGCGGGCGCGAACATGCGCGTGTTTACCGACCCGAACACGCTGATACCCGAAGTTCACCTGCTGTCCAACGGCAGCTACCATGTCATGGCGACCCATGCCGGCGGCGGCTACAGCCGCTGGCGCGACCTCGCCGTCACCCGCTGGCGCGAGGATGCCACCTCCGATGACCGGGGCACCTTCATTTACCTGCGCGACCGCGACTCAGGACGCTATTGGTCAAGCGCGTATCAACCCACCCTGCAGAAAGCCGATCACTACGAGGCGATCTTCGTACAGGCGCGCGCCGAATACCGGCGGCGTGATCAGAAGATCGAAGCACACACCGAGATCAGCGTGTCACCGGAAGATGACGTCGAGATCCGCCGCGTCACCCTCACCAATCATTCATCCCGGCTCCGTCATATCGAGGTGACAAGTTACGCGGAGGTCGTGCTGGCGCCATTGAATGCCGACCTCGCCCACCGCGCATTCAGCAACCTGTTCGTGCAAACCGAAATCCTGCCCGAACGACAGGCCATCCTCTGCACGCGACGGCCACGCACCCCGGGGGAGAAAGTGCCATGGATGTTTCATTTGTTGGCAGCGCCCGGTGCGATTTCCGATGCGCCCTCTTACGAAACGGATCGTGCTCAATTCATTGGGCGGGGGCGAACGGCGGCCAACCCCGTGGTGCTGGATAACCCAGACAGCCCCAAGACCATGTCGAACACCGATGGCCCGGTGCTCGATCCCATCGTGTCGATCCGCCGCACCCTCACCCTGTCGCCCGATGAATCGGCGACCGTGCAGATCATCTCGGGTGTCGCAGACTCGCGCGAAGAAGCCCTGGCTTTGCTCGACAAGTATTGCGACCGCCACTTCGTCGAACGTGCGTTTGAAATGGCCTGGTTCCAAAGCCAGGAAGTGCTGCGTCACCTCAACGCAAGCGAAGCCGATGCCCAGATCTATGGACGCCTGGCCAGCTGCGTCATTCACGGCAATGCCTTGCGCCGTGCCGCGCCCAGCGTCATTGCCCGCAACCAGCTGGGGCAGTCCGGGCTGTGGCGCTTTGCCATCTCGGGCGATCTGCCGATCGTCCTGCTGCGCATCGGCGACCTGAATCGAATCGGCATGGTCAAGCAGGCGCTGCAAGCCCATGCTTATTGGCGGATGAAGGGCCTGGTGGCCGACCTTGTGATCGTGAACGAGGATTTCTCGGGCTACCGGGCGGTGCTGCACGATCAGATCATGGGGCTCATCAACGCAGGCCCCGACGCGCAAATCATCGACAAACCGGGCGGCGTCTTCGTGCGCCGTGCAGAAGAGCTTTCCGAGGATGAGCGGGTCCTGCTCCTGACTGTCGCCCGTGTCGTGCTCACCGATACGGGCAAGACACTGATCGAGCCATTGGAACGCCGCGTATCGGCAGAGCGTGTATCGGACCTTCTGGAACCAGCGCTGCTTTTGACCGCTGAACCGGTCAATCCACTGTCGCCGCGCGAACGCATTTTCTGCAACGGCCTGGGCGGCTTCACGCCAGATGGGCGTGAATATGTCGTCACCCTCGAACCCGGGCAAAGCACGCCGGCGCCGTGGGCCAATGTCATCGCCAGCCCGCACATCGGCACCGTCGTCAGCGAGAGTGGAGGCACCTATACCTGGGTGGAGAACGCGCACGAGTTCCGGCTGACACCCTGGCACAATGATCCGCTCTCCGACAGCAGCGGCGAGGCACTCTACATCCGCGACGAGGAAACCGGCGCGTTCTGGTCGCCGACGCCGTTGCCTGCCCGCGGCCAGTCCGGGTATGTGTGCCGGCACGGGTTTGGCTACAGCGCGTTCGAGCATTACGAAGCCGGCATCGCCTCGGAAATGTTTACCTACGTCGCCATGGACGCGCCGGTGAAGTTCGTGGTAATCAAGCTGAGCAACCATTCGGGGCGTGCGCGCAAGCTGTCACTGGCCGGGTATTGGGAGTTGGTGCTCGGTGAGTGGCGACACGCCAACATGATGCACATCGTGACCGAGACGGATCTGCACAGCGGGGCGTTGTTTGCCCGCAATGCCTATGGCCGCGAATGCGCCAATCGGGTCGTGTTTGCGCATGTCAGCGAGCGCGCGCATTCGGTGACCGGAAACCGGACCGAGTTCATTGGCCGCAACGGCTCGCTATTTAGCCCGGCGGCCATGCGCCGCAAGCGCTTGTCAGGAAGGACCGGTGCGGGTCTCGATCCCTGCGCCGCGATCCAGACCCCAATCGAACTGGCCGACGGAGAAGAGCGTGAGATCGTGTTCGTCTTCGGTGCGGCCCGCGATGACAACGAAGCGCACTATTTCATCGAGCGATTCGGCGGCGTGGCGGGCGCACGTCAGGCATTGGAAACGGTATGGGGGTATTGGAACCACACCCTGGGTGCAGTGCACGTTGAAACGCCGGATCCTGCATTGGACGTCATGGCCAACGGATGGCTGATTTACCAGACGATGTCGTGCCGGCTCTGGGGCCGCAGTGGCTATTACCAGTCCGGCGGTGCCTACGGTTTCCGCGATCAATTGCAGGACACTATGGCGCTGATCCATGCGACCCCATGGCTCGCCCGCGAACAGTTGATCCGTTGCGCCGAACACCAGTTTCTCAAGGGGGACGTGCAACACTGGTGGCACCCGCCCGGCGGACAAGGCGTGCGCACCCATTTCTCCGACGATTATCTGTGGCTGCCGTATGCAACCTGTCGGTATGTGCTGGCGACTGGCGATACCGGTGTACTCGACGAGTCAGTGCATTTCCTCGAAGGCCGCGAGTTGAATCCGGAAGAAGAGGCTTACTACGACCATCCGCAGCGTTCGACTGAAGCGGCAAGCCTCTATGAACATTGTGTGCGTGCCATCAAGCACGGGCTACGCTTTGGCGAGCATCACTTGCCGCTGATGGGCTGCGGCGACTGGAACGATGGCATGAATCTCGTCGGCCGTGATGGCAAGGGCGAGAGCGTTTGGCTGGCGTGGTTCCTCTACGACAACCTGCAACAGTTTGCCGGCCTGGCGCATCGCCGTGACGATGCAGCCTTTGCCGAAATGTGCACCGCGCAAGCTGCGCTGTTGCGCACCAATATCGAGGTCCATGCCTGGGACGGCGAGTGGTATCGGCGCGCCTATTTCGATGATGGCACCCCCCTGGGTTCGTCCAGCAATGAAGAATGCCAGATCGACTCGATCAGCCAGAGCTGGGCCGTCATTTCGGGCGGCGGCGATTCCGAGCGCGCCAGCCAGGCAATGGATGCGGTGGACCAACACCTGGTGCGACGTGATACGCAGATCATCCAGCTGCTCGATCCGCCCTTCGATCAATCAGACCTCGAGCCCGGCTATATCAAGGGCTATGTACCCGGTGTGCGCGAGAATGGTGGCCAATATACCCATGCCGCCATTTGGGCCACGACGGCGTTTGCCATGATGGGAGACCGGGAACGCGCGTGGGAATTGTTCGGCATGCTCAATCCCATCCATCACGGCAGTCAGCCGGATGAGATCGAGCGCTACAAGGTCGAGCCGTACGTTATGTGCGCGGACATTTACGCTGTGTCGCCCCACACTGGACGCGGCGGCTGGACCTGGTACACCGGGGCGGCAGGCTGGATGTACCGGCTCACCGTGGAAACCCTGCTGGGCCTGCATCTGGAAGGGGATCATCTGCGCATGGCACCGTGCATCCCAGCCGATTGGGAATCGTACAAAATCCAATATCGCTTTCACGACACCTTCTACCACATCACGATCAGGCGCGTCGGAAAGAGGCCGGAGCATGCAACCCACGTGACGCTGGACGGTGTCGTTATTAATGGTGCCGGCATCGAGGGGGCAGAGAAGCTGCAAGGCATGATCCCCTTGGTGGATGACCGCAGGGATCATTTCGTCGAGGTGGAATTGACCTAACGGGTATCTGGAACCGCATGAGCCTGTGCGCGAATTAACATAACTGGTTTGCGGTAGACGCTGATTGATTATTTGAGGAGAGCGCCATGCAGGTGGTCATGGCCGACTGCTTCGGTCGAGGTAAAACCGCCAAGCCAATTTCCGCGTTGCCTATTCCACATTGATAGAAGAAGGTTGGCAATAGGAAGATCGAAGATCTTTTCAGAGTCATGCCCTGCCGCATTGGAAATCGAAAATCTTCCATTCGGTAGATTGCCTGGCTTTAGTCCGGAAACGGGTTCATAGCGGAAGGAACCTGATCAAGTCTCTAGCGGCAGCTTCGGCCGACAAACGGCCTCTCATAGTGAACGGCCAAACTGACCGTTCCCAGCCGACTTCAGCCGTCTAGACTACTGAAAACCCCACCAGCGCGATTTCGTCTCCATCCTTCACCGGCGAGGATTTCTCGGCGAACTGCTTGTTGATGGTGACATTGAGCTTGGGGTTGCCGAGCAGCATCTTCTTCCACATCTCGCCGCGCTTCGACAGCACGAAC
>JAZBOA010000074.1:0-12453 GCA_036350935.1 Anderseniella sp.
AGCAGGCCATGCGCAAGTCAATCTGCGCCGCCGTGGTGCGCAAGCTCGATGCAGATGATGACGCCATGCGGTACAAACACTGGGAGGCGCACCTGGAGGCCGGCGGCTGCGAGGAAGACTGGGACGAACCCGACATGTTTGACAGCGCTAGCGCCGAGGCCACCGGCAAGGCGCTGGCAGCGCGGGCCACCTCCAGCGACCACAATGTCCGTCTGAAGGCCTATAGCGAGATTACCGCCCTCGGCCTCTCGCCGGTAGAGTTGATGAGTGAATCCTACGCCGCCGGACATGGCCCTGCTGCGCGGCATGATGAGAAGCTGCAGGAGCTCGAACGTCGCGGGCGCGAGGTGAAGCGTGACCTCGACGCGCTGCAGAAGGCGCGGCCCCTACAGCCGCAGGTGATCGAGCATGACGCCTGAGGAAATCAGGCGGCGCAACCGGGCCAATGCCAGACACAGCACTGGCCCGCGCACCTTTGCAGGCAAGGCCATCGTGGCGATGAATGCCCGTCGTCACGGCGCCACGGCCAAGCCGGACCGCGAGCGTGTTGTCACCTGGCTGAGGATTATCCTCGATGCACACACCCTCCAGCCGGATGACCTGCTGGATCGGGACGAGAGGCTCAACCGCGCTCTCGCCCTGGCGGAGGCTGAGGCGCGGCATGCAGCGGCCGAGCGTGCCTTGCAGGCATTTGAGGCAGATACGGTGAACGCCGATGAGCAGATACAGCGCATCCGGGTGCAGGTCGATGTGATGACCCGTATCCTGGAGCGCGCCGAGACCGCGGCGCGCACTTACGGTGGTGGCGTGAAAGTCATCTCCACGCTTGATCCGTCGGTGGAGGACGATCTTAAACTCGGGGGCCGGCGCCATCGCCTGCTCCGGCGCTACCTCGCCGAAGCGCGCAACCGCAGAAATAAGGCCTTCGCAGCCTGGCTGGACTGGGTGGCGGCGCCTGATCATGGAGCAGGTCCCGAACCGGCCAACACCAGATCCCGAAACAAAGCCAACGGAGGAAAACTCAAAACAACAAGCAGAATCCCGAAGCAAAGCCAGATGAGGACACCTTACGAACACGGCGAATCCCGAAACAAAGCCAATGAAGGTCTACTGGCGAATGCAGCAAATCCCGAAACAAAGCCAGAGGCTTTCGAAAAACTTGAATATGTTTAGTGTATGAAATAAAATTCAATTCTAGATTTTTGGCGATGGCGAGGGCGTATCTGATTTTTCTCTTTTGCCGCATCGGTTACTGTGCATGGGGTTGAATGGCAACTTTGTGGACTGAGCGTCTCGACAAGAGGGCCGTCCAAGTTCATTCGGAGTTTGTCTGGGCGGTAAGAACCAGTCAGGGGGCAACAGCTCGCTCCTGAAGCTGCTGATTGCTCAAGCCGGAGATGGAGCAGGCGTTCCCGGTTTTCCACGGGAATGTTGGGAATGGTCCCGGGGTCAGTCGATGCCGCCGGCTATTGCGGCGTGTCGCGTGGCGTTCCGGGGGCTGCGTCGCCGTTTGCCTCGATATCCGAAATGTAGCGCTTCATTTCCTCGATCTCGCTGCGCTGCGTCTCGATGATGGCCTTGGCCAGTTCCTGCACCCGCGGGTCTGAAAGGTCCGCTCTTTCGCTGGTGAGAATGGCAATCGAGTGGTGGGGGATCATTGCCTTCAGCCAGGACACGTCGCCCACAGTCGCCTGGCTGCGCACCAGCCACACAGACAGGCCAAATGCCACGATGGCACCGGCCAGAATTGCCGCATTCAGGCGCCGGTTCGAATACATGCCAAGCATGAAGGCCAGCATCACGATCGCCATCATGGATCCCATGTAGGCAGCCATCCACATGCGGGTCTGGGAAAAGAATACATGGTCGATTGCGTAGGTGTTCAGATACATCAGGCCGAACATCACCACCGTCGAGGTGGCCACCATTGCAATAAAGCGGGTGTAGGCGGGTGATGAATGGTTTTTCTGAGTGGATTGACCGGATTTCGACATGGCTTGCCTCCATTTCATTGTACGTGGAGCCGCGTATGCTTGAACCAACGTGCGGATTTTCCGTTGGTTGCGGAATTTATCAGTGTGCTGCCGAGTGGTACAGAGGTGGTTTTTGCCAGGAGCAAGTCCTGGTCCCTTGCTGAGGCTTGCCGTTCACACGCGCCGCATTCGCACTTGCCGCTTGTCCCCTTGCGCGCTACCAAGGCAGCAAATCCAGATCAATCGAGATTCAGGGCCTTTATCCAATGACATTGTTCGCGCGCGTTGCCGACAAATCCGACTGGATCGAGGGGGGCACCGGCCCCTGGGAGATCATCATCGGGCTGGAAGTCCATGCCCAGGTGTCGTCGAAGTCGAAGCTGTTTTCCGGCGCTTCGGCGGAGTATGGCGGCGCCCCCAACGACCACGTGTCGCTGGTCGATGCAGCCATGCCCGGCATGCTGCCCGTCATCAACCGGTTCTGCGTCGAGCAGGCGGTGCGAACCGGCCTCGGCCTCAAGGCGCAGATCAACGAATACTCGGTGTTCGACCGCAAGAACTATTTCTATCCGGATCTGCCGCAGGGCTACCAGATCTCGCAGTTCAAGCAGCCGGTGGTGGGCGAGGGCGAGGTGCTGCTCGACATGGGCGAGCGCGGGCAGGTGACGGTGGGCATCGAGCGGCTTCACCTTGAACAGGACGCCGGCAAGTCGATCCACGACCAGCACCCGACCATGAGCCTTGTCGACCTCAACCGCTCCGGCGTGGCGCTGATGGAGATCGTGTCCAAGCCGCACATGCGCTCGGCCGACGAGGCCAAGGCCTACGTGTCCAAGCTGCGCACCATCATGCGCTATCTCGGCACCTGCGACGGCAACATGGAGGAAGGCTCGCTGCGCGCCGATGTGAACGTGTCGGTGCGCAAGCCGGGCGGCGAGCCGGGCACCCGCTGCGAGATCAAGAACGTTAACTCCATGCGCTTCATGGGCCAGGCCATTGAGTATGAGGCGCGGCGCCAGATCGACATTCTGGAAGACGGTGGCAAGATCAACCAGGAAACCAGGTTGTTCGACCCGAGGAAGGGCGAAACGCGCTCCATGCGGTCCAAGGAAGAGGCGCACGACTACCGCTACTTTCCCGATCCGGACCTGCTGCCGCTGGAAATCGAACCGTCCTGGATCGAGGAGATCAAGGCGTCGCTGCCCGAACTGCCGGACGAGAAGAAGGCGCGGCTGGTGAAGGATTTCGGCCTGACGCCCTATGACGCCGAAGTGCTGATCATGGACAGGGACGCGGCCGCCTATTTCGAACAGGTGGCCATGGGCCGCGACGGCAAGACGGCAGCCAACTGGGTGATCAACGAACTGTTCGGCCGCCTCAACAAGGAAGGCAAGGATATCGGTGAAAGCCCGATTTCCGCCGCCCAGCTTGGCGGCATCATCGACATGATTTCCGACGGCACCATTTCCGGCAAGATCGCCAAGGACGTGTTCGAGATTGCCTGGACCGAGGGCGGCGACCCGAGAGAGATCGTCGAGCAGAAGGGCCTGAAGCAGGTGACCGACACCGGCGCCATCGAGGCGGCCGTCGACGAGGTGATCGCCGCCAATCCGGACAAGGTGGCCCAGGCCATCGAGAAACCGGCGCTGGCCGGCTGGTTCGTCGGCCAGGTAATGAAGGCCACCGGCGGCAAGGCCAACCCCCAGGCAGTGAACGCGCTGGTGAAGCAGAAGCTTGGCGTGGAATAGGGATGTTCTTCATCCGCACCGCCACGGTTGCCGATGCCGGCGCGATCCGGGACCTGCTGGTGGCAAGCTGGCGTCACACCTATGTTCCGCTCCACGGGCCTGAAAAGGTAGAGCCAGTGATTGCCCGCTGGCATTCCTACGATGCGGTGAAGGCGAACATCGAGGCGCGGCACGGCGAGATGCTGGTGGCGGATGACGGCGCCGAACTCGGCGGCATGGCATTCGCCATGATCAGCGATGACCGGAAGTCGGTGCAGCTCAAGCAGCTATACGTGCACCCAGCCCACGTCCGAAAGGGCATCGGGCAGGAGCTGTTCGCCGAGATAGAGACCTGCTTTCCGGGGGCTGAAAGCCTGGAACTCGAGGTAGACAGGAAGAATGGCGCCGCAATCGCATTCTTTGCCGCACACGGCATGGAGATTTCCGGCGAGACGGGCTGCTGCGGCGGGGACAGCGACATCCCTGCATTTCTCATGAGCAAGCCGCTGGCCGGTTGATCGTGATGGCCGGTGAGGGGGAATAGGGGCCGTGCTGCCAAAGTCGGAAAGCCCGGGGCGCATTCTGTGCCTGCTTGGCATGTGCCTAGCCTTTGCCGGCATTGGCACCGGTCACCTGAGCCAGTACTTCATCGTTTTTGACGTGTTCAGCCATTTCACGCTGCATTTCGCCATAGCGGCCATTGCCTGCGGCTGGGCTTTCCTGATGCCGAAGCACCGGCTGGTATCGGCGGTGGCGATGATGCTGGCCGGAATGCTTGCCATAGGCCTGTGGCCCAATCTGGAAGAGCGCGTATTGCCGCCTAGGGGCGGCGTCGAGGCGCCAGAGGGTTACCGGGAACTGCGCGTCATGTCGTTCAATTCCTGGCTGATGAACCGGGACACGGAGGCAATCAGGGCGCAGATCGAGCTCCAGGATCCGGACGTCGTGTTCATCGCCGAGGTCAACAGGCTGACGCTTGCGATGGCGCGAAGCCTGAATGAGCAATACCCGTATCAGTATCCCAGCGTTGTATCACCCGGCTTCCGCCTGTGGATCATGTCGCGCTATCCGCTGCGCGAGGTGGTGGCGCGGGGTCCATGGCTGGGACCGGTGTTCCTGCGCGCCTCGCTGGGACCGCAGTGGGGCAACCTCACCATTGTGGGCACCCACACCATTCGTCCGCCTGCCGTCAATGCGCAGTGGAAGCAGATCAACGCCCTTGCCAAGTACGTCCGCGAGATTCCGGAGCCGAGGCTGTTGATGGGCGATTTCAATGCAACGCCGTACTCAAGGATGACCCGGCAGTTTGCGGCGGTCACCGGCCTGACCCTGCGGTCACAGCTGCCGACATGGCCGTCGAACAGCTGGCGCTTGCCCCAGATCGCCATTGATCACATGTTTGCCGATGAAAGCCTGCTGTTTCCGCAAGGTGTGCAGGTTGGGCATGCCTCAGGATCGGACCACCTGCCCATCATGGCGCGCATACTGGTGCCGGTGCCGGGCAGGTCCGCAGGCTTGCAGCAGCAGCAGGAGGAGGCGGCGCAGTGAGCGGCAGACCGATAGAACTGTACTACTGGCCCACGCCCAATGGCTGGAAAGTCTCCATCATGCTGGAGGAATGCGGCCTGCCTTACGAAGTGCGCTATGTCGACATCCTCAAGGGTGAGCAGTTCGATCCGGCATTTCTGGAGATAGCGCCAAACAACAGGATGCCGGCCATCGTCGATCCGGATGGGCCGGGGGGCGAGCCCATACCGGTTTTCGAGTCAGGCGCGATCCTGCAATATCTCGGGCGCAAGACCGGCCAGTTCTACCCTCGGGACGAGCGGGCGCGGGTGAAGGTGGACGAATGGCTGTTCTGGCAGATGGGCGGGCTGGGTCCGATGTGCGGCCAGGCGCATCATTTCCGTTTCTATGCCCGGGAGGAAATTCCCTATGCCGTCGAGCGTTACACGAACGAGGTGGCGCGGCTGTATGGCGTGATGAACCGGCAGCTGGAGCGGCACGACTACCTGGGCGGGGATTACTCCATCGCCGACATGGCCTGTATCGGCTGGATCAAGCCGCACAAGCGGCAGGGGCAGGACCTTGATGACTTTCCGCACCTGAAGCGGTGGTTCGAGGCGGTCATGGCGCGGCCTGCCGTCAAGCGCGGCATGGCTGTGGGCGAGGACCGCCGCGGGCGGCCGGAAGACCTGAAGTCCAATGACAGCGCCCACTCCATACTGTTCGGCACGGGGCGGCGGTCGTGACCTGACCGGCCAGATGTTAACGGCCTGGCTACCGGCTTTCCGCTCTGCATGGTTAACGAAAGCTTGCTGCCAACCCGCCGAAAAAGATCCTTGTGGGAGCATTTAATCAAGCTAATTCAGGTTGTTGAACGCAGCTGTTGCAGCGTTTGTCCGGGGCGGGCCGGACGGCCGTAAACGGTTTGTTCACCATCCTGCTTAACCGCGTCTGATAACGGCTGTGGCATGGTTAGTGCCAGGTTAGTGAGTTGTTTGAGTACCGGGAGGGCAGTAGCCCCATGAGTAACATTATCGACCTTGCGGATTATCGCGACGTGACGCCCCGCGAAGACGAGATTCGCCTGCCGGAAGACGGGTTCGTGCTTCGGGGCCTGCACATGATCGAACTGGGCGGACTTGTCGAGGCCCACAAGTGGCTGTCGCTGGCGGCCTTGCGCGGCAGCGCGAGGGCGCGGACGGAGCGGATCAAGCTGACCCGCCGGATGAGCAGCGCCGACGTGGCAGCCGCCCAGCAGGCCATGGCGCTCTACATTCGCAGCACCCGCCGCGTGGCAGGCTGACCGGCTTCCGGCAACGTCCAAAGCACAAGCGTTTCAAACAAAAAGGCGGCCTGTTGCGGCCGCCTTTCGCGTCGTCAAGCTGATCCCGGAAGGGACCTCAGTAGTCCGGCGCCAGCTGCGGCTCGCCGCCAAGGTAAGTGCCGTGGGTGGAGTTCACCCAGCTGTCCCAGTAGGCGCGGTCGCGGCGGGACTTGAAGATCTCGGTCTCGATCTGATCGGCGCGGTTGTTGATCTGGTCCTCGTAGGAATTCAGCGTAGGCAACTGGCTGTTCGAGCTGTCGTGGCTGTGGCCCTTCGGAACGTAGCGCGAGCCGATCGAATCGATGGCCTGGGCGCTTGCCGATGCCGCCGGAATGATAGCGATGGCGATGCCGAGAAGTGCGGCCTTCAATAACTTAGTCATGGTAAATGCCTTGCTGCGGGCCGCTGGCGAGCGGCCAAGCCGTCCGTGTTATCTTCATGCATACACGTATTTGTGCTGAGGTACACTTAACAAATTCACAATGGCCGCGCCAAGTTGAAAACGCGGGGTTGAAACTGCCTGCATTCCCATGCATACAGCCACGATTGGCGTGAGGAGAGGTGGCCGAGTGGTCGAAGGCGCTCCCCTGCTAAGGGAGTATACGTCAAAAGCGTATCGTGGGTTCGAATCCCATCCTCTCCGCCATCATCCAGCTCTCAACGGTCGCGCTTGCACAAGGAGCCTGCGGCTTGTCCGGCCTTCCGGCTTACCCCAACCGGATGATGTGACCGTCGCGGGCCGCGCTGGCGCCCGGGAACAGCTGGTGGGCCTGCGCCTCGATGGTTTCCAGCGCCCGGTCGGTGCGCTCCGGCGCATGGTGAAACAGCAGCAGCTCCTTCACTGATGCCTTTTTCGCCACCTTGCACGCCTCGCGCCATGTGGAATGGCCGAAGCCCTTGCGGTTTTCATACTCCGCATCGGTATACATGGCGTCGTAGACCATCACGTCCGCCCCTTCCGCAAACCTGACAAGCGCCTTGTCCACGCTGGCTTTTCCGTGTTCGTGGTCGGACAGGTAGACAAAGCTTCGCCCGTCGCAGTTCACCCGCCAGGCAAGGCATCCGCCCGGGTGATTGGTGGGCGCCGACACCGCGGTAATGCCGTTGCCGAGGTCGAGCACGGCGCCGGCCCTGATGTCGTTGAAGCTCATGTTGGCGCACATGATGTCGATGGTGACCGGCAGGTAGGGCTCCTTCATGAAGCCGGCGATGATGTCGCGCGTGGACGGGTTGCCGCCGGTGTGGCCGGACCAGATGTCGAGCTTCATGCCGCGGTCATAGACGGGGGAAAAGAACGGCAGGCCCATCAGGTGGTCATAATGGCCATGCGACAGCAGCAGGTGGGCCTGGGTGGTGCCGCGCGCCATAATCTGGGTGCCAAGCTCTCGAATGCCCGAGCCCGCGTCGATGATGACGGTCTGGCCGTTGATTGACAGTTCCACGCAGGCCGTAGAGCCGCCGAAACGAATGTTCTCGGGCGTGGCCACCGGAATGGAACCCCGGCAGCCCCATATCTTGATCTCGAAACTCATCGTGTCCGGCTAACCTGCTGCAGCCATCATGGCCGTGTTGCGCCGGGCATGGCTGGCCAGCCGGCGGGCGGCTTCGTCCATCAGGGATGCATCCACGTTTGCAAAGGCCAGACGCAAGTAATCCTCCTGATCCGGTCCGAACATCGATCCCGGCAGTGTAAGCACGCCGGTCTGCTGCGCAAGCTCCACCGCCACGTCGCGGGCGCTGCGACCGGCAAACGGATGCTTCAGATAGGCGAAAAAGGCCCCGGCGCTGACCACCTGGTACATCGGCGCATGGGCGGCAAACGCCTTGTGCATGGCTTCGAGGCGTTCGGCCATCAGCATGCGCTTGCCGTGGCGCCAGTCATTCAGGTGTTGCAGGCCGAACAGCGCGGCACGCTGGCCGACATTCGGGGCGCAGATGGTGATGCAGTCCTGCACCTTTTCCACGGTGGAGATCAGCTCCGGCCCGGCGATGAGCGAGCCGACGCGCTGGCCGGTCAGGGCGTAGGACTTGGAGAAGCTGAACAGCTGCACCAGCGTAGAGCGCCAGTCGCCGCGGGCGAACAGGCCATGGGCCGGCGCGGCCGGGTCGAGGAAGTCCTTGTAGGTTTCATCAAGAATGAGCGCGATGCCGGCCGCCTGGCAGGCCTCGAAGAAGCGCTCCAGCAGGGCTGGCGGATAGATTGCCCCGGTGGGATTGTTTGGTGAGATCAGCACGAGCGCGCGGGTGCGGCTGTCGCACACCGGCTTCAGATCGTCCGGGTCGGGCAGGGCCGTGCCGCTGCCGGTTGCGGCAATGGTGCGGATGCCGATGCCCTGCATCTCCAGCCACATCTGGTGATTGAAGTACCAGGGCGCGGTCAGCACCACATTGTCGCCCGGGCCAGCCAGCGCCATGACGGCCTGGCAGAAGGCGGCATTGCAGCCGGCGGTAATGGCCACGTCGCCCGCCTCAACCTGGCCGGCATAGGCGCTTGCCATGTGGGAGGCCAGCGCAGCGCGCAGTTCCGGAAGGCCGAGAATGTCGGTATACAACGTGGCGCTGCCATCCGTCAGGCAGGCCGCGGCATGAGCGGCCAGCTCTGGTGCGGGGGCATAGCTGGGCACTGCTTGCGACAGGTTGATGGGAGAAAGCCCCGAACTGTTGGCGGCAAGCCAGCCTGCCGCCTCGGCAATCGGGGGAGGGGCGACAGCCGCCGTCTTGTCATTTAACCTGTAGCGCATTAGTGACTTCATGCCTGCCAGTGCAATGCCGGGATATCATGTCAAACCGGTTTGACCGGCTGGTGGTGCACAACAAGTTAGCAGTTCTGCCTATGCCAAATATAGAAGAGATTTTGAAGCACAGATCGGCTTGCCTGAAAGGCGCGGGCGGCGACCCCGACGCGGCGCTGAAACGGCGGATGCTGACCATGGAGATCGAGCACAACTATCCCGCATTCGAAACATTGCGGGACACATTGCTGGACGCATCTCCTGCCGATCCGGGCAAAAATCCTGGTTTCCTGCGTAGGCGGGAAACCACCGATGATGATGTGGCGCGGCTTTTTGACGAAATGCTGCACACCGGCGTGGTCTGCCCGAATGCCGACCAGTTTGTGCTGCCAGACGTTGATGCCAGGCGCTTCGTTACCGGCGGCTGGCTGGAGGAACTGGCGTGGCTTGCTGCCATGGAGGCGGGCGCCGACGAGGCCTATTACTCGCAGATGGTCGCCTGGGAAGTGAACGGCTATGCGGGCGAGAACGAGATCGACCTGATTTTCCGGCGCAAGGAGAGGCTGGGCTTCCTGTCCTGCAAGGCGCTGCGCTCCACGCTATCGGCGTCCGACCGCAAGCACCGGCTGCGGATGATGGAAGCCGTGCACGAGGCCGACAATCTGTGCGATCACTTCGGCCGGCCCGGCGAGCGGGTTGGCGTGCTGGTAACCACCGACCTGTTCGACGATCGCAGTGGCCAACCGCGCTACGAGGCGCTGATGGGCAAGGCTGCAGTGCTGGACGTGCGGCTGATTCCTCTCGAGGACCTGGAGTGGGACAAGCTGGTGGGCATCCTGCGCCACCTGATGGAAGCCTGATTGCGTTCAGGGACCGGACACGGCACAAGGTCCCCATTCATTTTCCAATCAGGAGGCAATTGCACATGAAGGCTATCCGTTTCCATCAACCCGGCGGACCGGAGGTGATGAAGTACGAAGACATCGAGCTTTCCGCCCCCGGCAAAGGCGAAGTCCGTATCCGCCATACCGCCGTCGGCCTGAACTATATCGACACCTATCACCGTTCAGGCGCCTATGCGCTGCCGTTGCCGAGCGGCATCGGCCTGGAAGCGGCCGGCGTGGTGGAAGCGGTGGGCGAGGGCGTCACCAGCCTGAGGGAAGGGGACCGCGTCGCCTATGGCGCCGGACCCATTGGCGCCTACTCGCAGGCCCGCAACATGCCGGCCAACCGGCTGTCGAAGCTGCCGGACACGATTGATGACAAGACCGCCGCCGCCATGATGCTGAAGGGCATGACCGTGCGCTACCTGCTGCGCGAGACCTTCAAGGTCGAGAAGGGCCAGACCATCCTGTTCCACGCAGTTGCTGGCGGCGTCGGCCTGATTGCCGTGCAGTGGGCCAAGCACCTCGGCGTGCGCGTCATCGGCACTGCCGGCTCGCCGGAGAAAGCCGAGCTGGCAAAGTCGCTCGGCTGCGACGAGGTCATCGACTATGGCAAGGAAGACGTGGCCAAGCGGGTGCGCGAATTGACCGATGGCAAGGGTGTGCCGGTTGTCTATGACGGCGTTGGCCAGGCCACGCTGATGGCATCTCTCGATTCGCTCAGCCCGCGTGGCCTGCTGGTCAGTTTCGGCGCGGCATCAGGCCCGGTAAAGGACTTCGACACCGGCATCCTGGCAGCCAAGGGCTCCCTGTACCTGACCCGTCCGACGCTGATGACCTACGTTGCATCGGACGCGGCGCTGCAGGCCAATACCGCCGACCTGTTCGACGTCGTCGGTTCGGGCAAGGTGAAGATCGAGGTCAACCAGACCTATGCGCTGGCTGACGCCGTGCAGGCCCACAAGGACCTGGAAGGCCGCAAGACCACCGGATCGACGGTTCTGCTGCCGTAATCCGGCCTCTCAGGCACCGGCATGCAAACGGGCATCGCATGGAAACATGCGGTGCCCGTCTGCTTATGGCTTGTTGAAAGAGGCTGCGGCTCAGGTGGCCGGGCAGCGGTTCGGATCCTTGCCGGCAAGCGAGCGCCAGTCAGCCGAGCAGGAGGTGTTCTCGCACAGGAACTTCGCCAGCGCCGGGGTGGAAATGGCGTGGGCGAGGTTGAGGGGGCGGCCATTGGCGTCCGACAGCGTCGATACCAGCATGCCCGCCAGTTGCCCGCGATCATCGAACAGCGGTCCGCCCGATTCGCCTTTCTTGGTGGCCATGCGCACCTCGATGGCATCGGGATAGCCGAAGCCGCTATAGCTGACAGCGCGGCCGAAGCTCATCGAATTGACGGAGCCGATGCGGGCGGTGTCGTTGCTCGCATGGGGCTTGCCCAGCGAGAACACCGGCGCGCCGCGCGCCATGCAGTGCTCGGGCGCAGGCGTCACGACATCGCCCTTGAAGCTGCGCAGCCTGATCAGCGCCATGTCGTTTTCAGGCTTAACCGCGATTACCCGGCCGGCGTAGATGCGGCCGTCGGCGCCTCGCGCATCCACCGTGTTGCCCGGCTTCACCGCCACGTGGCCCGCCGTCATGATGATGCCGTCAGCCACCACGAAGCCGCTGCCGGAGGTCAATGCCTCAGGCATGGTCGAGGCACGGGTCGAGCCGCTTTGCTGACCCTTTTCATGCACGACAAGTGTTACGTAACTCGGGCTGGTCTTGGCCTGAAGTTGCTGGATATGGCTTGAAATGATGCCGCCGGCCGGTTCGGCCGTGGTATCGACGTCAATGGTCCGCGGTTCAAGCAAGGCCTGATGCGACGGCCCGCCGGCGCAACCGGCAAGCGTCATGCAGATCACCAGACTGACAGCGATATGGCGCACAGGACCCCCCGGAAGCGGAAATATCAAATCCAGAACATCAATACAACGCAGCGGTTGCGGACACCATACCAATGTCGGTAACAACTGGGCGAATGTGTGGCTTGCCGGCGTCTGGCCGGCGGTTGCCACAGGGGCAGCGTGCATTTTTTGCGCGACTGTTGCGCCCCGGCCACAGTGAGGTGGCGGAAGACCCGGCAGCCGGCAAAACCGGGACTGGATGCTGGAGGCCTCGTCCGGAATCGAACCGGAGTAAGCGGATTTGCAATCCGATGGATAACCACTCTCCCACGAGGCCTTCGCGGCGGGCGTCAATGCGCCTTGAGCGGCGCTGCTTATAGACGACAGCGAGGGCATGTTCAATGTCTGGTTTCGG
>JAZBOA010000075.1:0-4752 GCA_036350935.1 Anderseniella sp.
AACATCGCCGAGATTGAATGGGAATTGCGCCGGGAACGACGGTTTCGGGACTCTATCACCAACGGTGAAGCATGCCTGCTCATGGAGCGAGCCCGACAAGACTTGAGGCTAGATGCAATGAGAGAAAAAGCCGGGAGACCTTTGTTGAGTCGGCTGATTGAAGACCTTCGCGGAACGGAGTTTGAAAAAATTGTCGCAGGCGACCAAGAACCAGTCTCGGCAGATGACACCGAAGAACTCACGGTTGACGAACCAACGACGCCGGATCCACAGCCAGAGATTGAAACAGACCCGATCGCCACGGTATCGCGCTCCCTTATCTTGGCAGCAGTAATCCGCGAGGAGGCAACGCAAAGGACCGTGCAGACCTACAACCGCAACATTGCGGACCTGGAACGTCGTCGCTCCAAACTGCGTGCTGAGCTTCGCCAATTGAAGCGCGAGGCAAAGTTAGACCAGGTCGAGGATGCCAAAGTGGAGTATGATGAATGACCTCCGTGCGCCAACGTGAGGCCAACCGGCGCAATGCACAGCTGAGCACCGGGCCGAAAACGCCGGCCGGCCGTGCCCGCTCGGCGCGCAATGCCCGTTGCCATGGCCTCAATGCCCCGCCAGACTGGGCCGATGTGGTGAAGTTCTATCGTTTGATTACAGGTGATCTGTCCGCAGATCCTGGCCGCACAAGTTCAGGCGCGAAAGACATCGCCGCGTTATCCTTGGCTAGGGCTGAAGCCCAACTGGCGCGAGTGCGACGGGCCCAGTTGGCAGATGCAGCGAGAATGCTGGAAACCGATGAACAACAGCCAGACGCTTTGCAAAAAACCAGCGTGCTCTGGCGCTATCGTCGCGAGGCCGAAGCACGTCGGTTAAAGGCACTGCAGCAGTGGCGAATAGCTCAGCGAGAACAAAATCCCGAAACGAACCCAATTCGATAGTTCATGATCGAGAAGGAAGCTAGCGCCACATTCCATCACGGAATCGTCCCGCTATTTCCCCACCGTCCGCAATCGCCTGCCGCATTGGCGGATCAGTCTTTCTCCCGTGGACGGCGTACACGTCGCCGCCGGCGCCGTTAAACCAGACGCGGCGGGCTGGCGGGCGGTAAAAGTCTGACTGGAGATCAATCAATGAAAAAGTTTCTCGCAATCCTGCTGGCGTCCGGTTTCGCCTCGACCGCGGCTCTCGCCGCCGACTTCAGCGCCGTTGATGCCGACCAGAACGGCTCGGTCACCATGGAAGAGGCCAAGGCCGCCATGCCGGACCTGTCCGATGACGCCTTCAAGGCTGCCGACGGCGACCAGAACGGTGAACTGAGCGCCGACGAGTTCGCCAACATCCAGGGCTGACTCATGCGTTCCCCGGCAACATAAGTTTCCGGGATCATTGATAAAATCCGGGCCTCGCCACGCTGTGGCGGGGCCTTTTGCATGTCCGCCGCCTGCTGAAAGCGACATCGCCATCCGCCCATGTCGGATTCAGGCGTTCCGCCACCGGTTTGCCGCAATTTTGCCAGCGCGAAGTAGAAATTCAGTCCTAAATTTTCCAACAGGCAAGCGCAGATATCGCGTCCAGATGAGGCAACACGTTGAGCCACCCTCATCAATCGCCGGCATGGTGCCGGGACGATGCATGGCTTAAAGATCTCTTTGGAGTTCAGTTCAAATGAAGAAGATTCTCGCTGCTCTGGCCGTTTCCCTGATGGCTGTTTCCGCTGCCCAGGCCGCTGAAATGTCTGCTGTCGACACCGATGGCAACGGCACCGTTTCCATGGAAGAAGCCAAGGCTGCAATGCCGGACATGGCTGACGACGCATTCACCGCTGCCGACGCCAATGGCGACGGCCAGCTGGATGCTGACGAGTTCGCCACGCTCGCCAAGTAAGTCTTGACGCCGGAGGCTCCAACGCCTCCGCAACCAGACTGTGCGGACCCGGATTGCCCGATCAGGCGTCCGGGTCCGTTTGTTTCCGGACAGCGTCAATCGCCGCGCCAATGACCTGTTCCAGCCGGTCGCCCATGGCTTGCATCGAAAACCGCTCGCGCACCGTCTGCTGTCCCCGCGCCGCCACCTCGCCCTGGTCAGGCGCCGCGATGATCCGGGCAAGGTCTGCCGCCACCGCCGCCGGCCGGCGCGACTGGGCAGCCCAGGCATTCTCGCCATCCACGATGAACTCGCCATGCCCGCCCACCAGCGTGGCATAGGCCGGCACGCCCGCGTCCATCGCCTCCAGCAGGGCGTTTGAAATGCCCTCCTGCGACGACAGCAGCACGAACAGGCCGCTTGCCGCCACATGATCGACCGGCCGGTCGAGGTGGCCGGTAAATGTCACGCTGTCCCCAAGCCCGAGCCTGCGCACCAGCGCTTCAAGCTTGTGCCGGGCAGGGCCATCGCCGATCAGCTTGAGATGAACCCTTGCCTTCAGCGCATCGGGTAACAGCGCCACGGCGCGGATCAGGTGCTCCTGGCCCTTGCGGTAAGACAGCGTGCCGACACTGGTGATGGTGAAACGATCAGGCTCGCGCTCCACCGGCTCAAGCTGTTTGCGCACGATGCCGTTGTAAATGACGTGAATGCGCGACGGCTTCACGAACGGCGCCCAGGCCAGCACCTGCCTGATACGCTGCGTGTTGACGATGATGGCGTGCGGATAGATGCCATAGCCGTACCAGTCCACCACCGGCCGCCACGGCAGCCGCACGATGCCCAGCCGCAGCACACACGCCATCCCGAGCTTGCGCGCCACCTGGCCCGCCGGAAAGTAGGCCCGCTGGCTGACCGGTATCAGCGCATCGATTGCGTGCTCGCGGCAGAACGCCTCCAGCCTTGCCTTGCCCGCCGTATCGAACATGCCCGCGGGGCCGTCATGCCACAGCCGGTCCGCCGCGATGAACTGGCCGGCGTGCGGCAGGTCCGGGCAGGCCATCCACACCTCGTGCCCGCGCGCGGCGAGCTCGGCGATCGCCATGGAGGCCCAGCGCTCGGTGCCGCCGAAATGACCAGCCGTGGAGATGAACAGGAGGCGCATGGGTTGAAGGTCTTTCGGTCCGGTATGCGGAAAGGTGACGGCTGGATTGTTGTCTATGCCACGCGCGGGCTTTGCGCAAATCCATCAAACCGGCTATGGCATGGCGCCATCGTCATCAGGAGGGGTGCCCCATGAGCAGCAAGAAGGTTCGCATCGCCGTCATCGGCGCATCCGGCTATACAGGCGCCGACCTCATTCGCCTTGCCGTGGTGCACCCGAACATGGAAATCGTGGCGCTGACCGCCAACTCCCATGCCGGCCAGCCGGTGGAAACGGTCTACCCGCACCTTGCCGGCCTGGGCTTGCCAGCCATGGTGAAGAACGAGGAGGTGGACTGGGCACAGGTTGACGCCGCTTTCTGCGGCTTGCCGCACGCCACCAGTCAGCAGGTGATCGTCACCCTGCCCGGGAGCGTCAAGGTGATCGACATGTCGGCTGACTTCCGGCTGCGCGACCCGGCCGTCTACAAGCAATGGTACGGCAACGAGCACATCGCGCTGGACCTGCAGAAACAGGCTGTCTACGGCTTGACCGAGCACTACCGCAACGACATCGCGAAGACCCGGCTGGTGGCCTGCCCGGGCTGCTACCCGACCGCCGTGCTGATGCTGCTCTTGCCGCTGGTGAGCGCCGGCCTGATCGACGCGACCGATCTGATCATCGATGCCAAGTCGGGCGTGTCGGGCGCAGGCCGCTCGCTCAAGCAGAACACCCTGTTCTGCGAGGCGGGCGAGGGCATGGGGCCATATTCTGTCGGCAAGCACCGCCACGCACCCGAGATCGAGCAGGAACTCAGCCTCGCTGCTGGCAAGGACGTCATTGTCAACTTCACCCCGCATCTCATCCCGATGAGCCGCGGCGAGTTCATCACGGCTTATGCCAGACTTGCCCCGGGCAAGACCGCTGCCGACTGCGAGGCCGAACTGACCAGCCGCTACAAGGATGAGCCGTTCGTGCATCTGGCGCCGAAGGGCGTGCTGCCGGCCACGCAATATGTGCGCGGTTCCAACCGGGTGATGCTGGGCGTGGTGCCTGACCGGGTGCCGGGCCGGGTGATCCTGATGTCGACGCTCGACAACCTGGTCAAGGGCTCCGCCGGCCAGGCGGTGCAGAACTTCAACCTGATGTTTGGCCTGGCCGAAACCGCCGGCCTTGAACAAGTGACCATGTTCCCATGAAGCAATTGCCGAAGCTCTTCACCCCTCTCGTCCTCAAGGACGTGACGCTTTCCAACCGCATCGTCATCGCGCCGATGTGCCAGTACTCGGCGAAGGATGGCATGTTCGCCGGCTGGCACTTCGCCAATTATTCGAAGTATGCATTGGGCCGGCCCGGCGCCATCATCCTCGAGGCAACCGCCGTTGAGGACATCGGCCGCATCACCCATGGCTGTCTCGGCATCTGGGACGAGGCTCACGCCGACGCCATCAAGCCGATTGTCGACTTTATCAAGGGACAGGGTGTGGTGCCCGGCATCCAGCTTGGCCATGCCGGCCGCAAGGCCTCGATCCAGCGGCCATGGCATGGCAATGCCGCGCTTGACGAGACCGATGCCGCGCGTGGCGAACTTCCATGGGAGGTCATCGGTCCAAGCCCCATTCCGGCAGGCGACGGCTGGCTGGTGCCGCGCGAGATGAGCCACGATGACATTGCCCGCGTCATCGGCCTGTTCGTGGACGCGGCCCGGCGCGCTGATCGCATCGGCATGGAGCTGATCGAGCTGCATG
>JAZBOA010000076.1:0-15190 GCA_036350935.1 Anderseniella sp.
GACCGCCAGGATCAGGCCTCAGGCGCTCCGCCGGCTTCGCCGTCTTCATCCTCAATGTCGCCATTCACCTCTTCCGAGATGCGGCTGACGGACACAACGGTCTCGTCCTGTGCGGTGCGGAACACCGTCACGCCCTGCGTCGAGCGCCCGGCAACGCGGATATCGTTGACCGGGCAACGGATCAACTGGCCACCATCGGTCACCAGCATGATCTGGTCGGTTTCCTCCACCGGGAACGACGCCACGATGTCCCCGTTGCGATCATTGACGGTCATTGCCGTGATGCCCTTGCCGCCCCGGCCGGTAACCCGGTACTCGTAGGCGGAAGAGCGCTTGCCGAAGCCGTTTTCGGAAAGCGTCAGGATGAACTGCTCGGCAGCGCCCATTTCGATATAGCGCTGCTGGCTGATGCCGGCATCGGCGCTGCCTTCGTCGTCGCCCTCCGCTGCCTCGGCATCTTCGCCTTCCATGGCACGGCGCATCTTGATGTAGGCTGCGCGCTCGTCTGCCGTGGCCTCGAACCCGCGCAGCACGGTCATCGAGATGACCTCGTCGCCTTCGGCCAGCGTAATGCCGCGTACCCCCACCGAGTTGCGGCCCGCAAACACCCGTACATCCGTCACCCTGAAGCGGATTGCCTGGCCCTTTGCAGTGGTCAGCAGCACGTCATCGGCGTCGGTGCAGGTTTCCACCCCGGCGATGCTGTCGCCCTCGTCGAGCTTCATCGCAATCTTGCCGTTCTGGCGCACCTCAACGAAGTCGGACAGCTTGTTGCGCCGCACCGTGCCGCGCGTGGTGGCGAACATCACGTCCAGCTCGGCCCAGGTCTCTTCCTCGGCCGGTAGCGGCATGATGGTGGTGATGCGCTCGCCCTCTTCCAGCGGCAGCAGGTTGACCAGCGCCTTGCCGCGCGCCTGCGGCGCCGACAGCGGCAGCCGCCAGACCTTCATCTTGTAGGCCATGCCGCGCGACGAGAAGAACAGCACCGGTGTGTGCGTATCGGCAACGAACAGCCGGGTGACGAAATCCTCGTCCTTGGTCTGCATGCCGGAGCGGCCCTTGCCGCCGCGCCGTTGCGCCCGGTAGGTGGTCAGCGGCACCCGCTTGATGTAGCCGGTGTGCGACACGGTCACCACCATGTCTTCCTGGGCAATCAGGTCCTCGTCGTCGACGTCGCCCAGATAATCGGCAATCTCGGTGCGCCGCGGCGTGGCGAACTCGGCCTTCACCGCAGACAGCTCGTCGCGGATGATCTGCTGCACCCGTGACCTTGAGCCAAGGATGTCCAGGTAATCCCTGATCTCGGCGCCCAGCTTCTCCAGCTCTTCACCGATTTCATCGCGGCCAAGCGCCGTCAGCCGTTGCAGGCGCAGGTCGAGGATGGCCCGGGCCTGTTCTTCCGACAGCCGGTAGCCGCCATCATCCTTGAGCTGGTGACGCGGGTCCGCGATCAGCCGGATCAGCGGCGCCATGTCCTTGGCCGGCCAGTCGCGGCCCATCAGCTGCTCGCGCGCAGTTGCCGGGTCGGGCGCATGCCGGATCAGGTAGATCACTTCGTCGATGTTGGCCACGGCAATGGCCAGGCCCACGAGGATATGGGCCCGGTCGCGGGCCTTGTTGAGCAGGAACTTGGTGCGCCGCGTGACCACTTCCTCGCGGAACGCCACGAACGCTTCCAGCATGTCCTTGAGCGTCATCATTTCGGGCCGCCCGCCGGTCAGCGCCACCGAGTTGACGCCGAACGAGGTTTGCAGCTGCGAGAACTTGTAGATCTGGTTCAGCACCACGTCGGCCACCGCATCGCGCTTGATCTCGATGACCACGCGCATGCCGTGCCGGTCGGACTCGTCGCGGATGTCGGAAATGCCCTCGACGCGTTTCTCGCGAACCAGTTCGGCGATCTTCTCGATCATCGACGCCTTGTTCACCTGGTACGGGATTTCGTGGATGATGATCGCTTCGCGGTCCTTGCGAACCTCCTCGACCGTCACCCTGCCGCGCATGACGACAGAACCGCGGCCGGTGCTTTGCGCCGCACGGATGCCGGCACGGCCAAGGATGATGCCGCCAGTCGGGAAATCCGGCCCCGGCACGATCTGGTTCAGTTCCTCGAAGCCGATCGCCGGGTTTTCCATCAAAGCGATGGTGGCATCCACGACCTCGCCGAGGTTGTGCGGTGGAATGTTGGTCGCCATGCCGACAGCAATGCCGCCAGCCCCGTTCACCAGCAGGTTGGGAAACCTCGCCGGCAGCACCTTCGGCTCGCGCTCGGAGTTGTCATAGTTGTCCTGGAAATCGACCGTGTCCTTGTCGATGTCTTCCAGCAGCGCATGCGCCGGCTTGCCCATGCGCACTTCGGTGTAACGCATGGCGGCTGGCGGATCGCCATCGACCGAGCCGAAATTGCCCTGCCCGTCGAGCAGCGGCAGGCGCATGGAGAAATCCTGCGCCATGCGCACCAGCGCGTCATAGATCGACTGGTCGCCATGCGGGTGATACTTACCGATCACGTCGCCGACCACGCGGGCGGACTTGCGGTAGGGCTTGTTCCAGTCGTAGCCGTTCTCGTTCATCGAATGCAGGATGCGCCGATGCACCGGCTTCAGGCCGTCGCGCACGTCCGGCAGCGCGCGGCTGACGATCACGCTCATGGCGTAATCGAGATAGCTGCGCCGCATCTCGTCTTCGATGGTAATGGTGCTGATCCCGCTCTCCTCCGGTGGCGGCGGAGGCGGTGTCATCATCTCGTTGTCATCGCTCAAGCGGCGGCTCCTTGTTGCCGGCCAGGCACCGCTTCACGCGGGCCAAATACCCCTGCTTCGCGTGCTGCGGAAAGTACCGCCACATGCGGCGCCTGCACACGCGAATCCCTGCATGTCAAACTAGCAAATCCGGCCCCCATAAGCAAATTTGCCCACGCGCCGGACCCGTCTGAATCAGTCCCTGCAAGCCATTGATAATGCGCAATGAAATTGAGCTAGTCCGGCAATGCGACGGTAAACTCCCGACCACCTTCGCCATGGACGGAGTCATGGGCGCGAATCGTCACTGTTTTCACCCCGCCGGGAACCGACACGCCGGCCATCGAACGGGTGAACGGTTGTTCGTTTTCATGCGGATGATGCAACGTACGCGTGCCGAGAACGGTGCCATCAGGGGCCACAACGTCCCACCTGTTGGCATAATGGCCCCAGCCCTCGTCGGCGTGGCGGACCGTTACCTCGAACGCCCACGTACCATCGCTGGCGCGCGTGGCAGTGACCGCCTCAACGTCCGCCTCGCCTGCCACAGCGGGCAAGATCGCTGCTGCGATCAAGATGGATATGGCGATCAGTCGATCTGGCTGCATTGGGGCGTCTCCCGAACTGTGCACGCAAGCCTGCAGGACGGTTCGCTCACACGCAACTCACGTCAGCGGGAGCGGCAGCAGGCCAGAGAAACAGCAAAACCCGCCGGCAGTCCGGCGGGTTGATGGAAAGTTGGCCGGACCGCCGTGGCGGCCCTTTGCAGCGATCAGTTCTTGGAAAAGGTCACGCCGGCGACGCGATAGGAGTTGCCAGCCTTGGTGACAGCCGAGCAACGGGTGGCGCCATTCATCCACTTGTTGAAGCGGATGCACAACTGGTCGCCCGAAACGCGCCATGTGCCGGTGTCGCGATCGCCATCCCACTTCGCAGAAAGACGGCCTGAGCGGCTCATCGAGATGCTGACATTCGAGCCCATGATCTGCGCGGACGCGCTGCCAGGAACGAACTTCTTGATCTCGTGAGATTTGAGAACTTCTCCGGCTGCCGCAGGCGCCACAAAACCGAAACCGGCCGATGCGGCGCAAATGGCCGCCAGAACAAACTTCTTCATGTCGATAATTCCCCGGATTGTTGACCTCTGACGGCTGGGGGCCGCAGCGGCAAGTCCTCTGTCACTAACCTGTCATGCACGCTTGTAGGTCTGCCCCTGAATCTTGCCTACAATGTGGCGCTGCAGCGAACAACATGCCGCACCGCACCAAATGCGTACAACTTTAAGCGTCTTTTAGGTGAAGACGGTTAGTAAACCGTGAATGCGGACCACCGTCTTGGCCAGCCCATGGCTGGCGGGAATCAACCGGTACCGAGGCACAGTCCTCAGAACGGCACTTCGTCGTCGAGGTCGTCGCGGGCGAACGATGGCCCGCCCTCCCCGCCGCGGCTGCTGCCGCCGCCTTGCGGGCGCTGCATCGGGCTGGCCCGGCCAAAATCACCGCTGTCCTGATTGTAGCCGCCGGAATCGCCCGCGCCACCGCCTTGACCCTGCCTGCCGTCGAGCATCACCAGCGTCGCGTTGAAGCCCTGCAGCACGACTTCGGTGCTGTAGCGGTCGTTGCCGTCGCGGTCCTGCCACTTGCGGGTTTGCAACTGGCCTTCAAGGTAAACCTTGCTGCCCTTGCGCAGGTACTGCTCTGCCACCTTGCACAGGCCTTCGGAGAAGATCACCACCGTGTGCCACTCGGTCTTTTCCTTGCGCTCGCCGCTGTTGCGGTCGCGCCAGCTTTCACTTGTGGCGATGCGGAGGTTGGCAATGGGCCGGCCGTCCTGCGTGTGGCGGATCTCCGGATCCGCGCCAAGATTGCCGATCAGGATCACCTTGTTGACCGAACCTGCCATGATTGCTCACTCCTCGATACTTCAGTTGGGCAGACACTAGACTTTGTGGACGCCGCCTGCCAGCCTGACACCTGCCTTGTCCACAGGGCCGGAACCGGTGCACAAACACCTTTGTTCGTTTTTTGTTCTACTAAGTTTCCGTGCGTGACACAACCCTTGTGAGGAGATCAGCCCAATGGCCACCAAAGTATCCACCAGCAAGGCTCCGCCACCGTTCTCGCGCTATGCCCAGGCAATGCGCGTATCTGCCGGGCGTGATCTGGTATTCGTTTCGGGACAGGTCGGAGTTGATATCAACGGCAAGATGGCTGACAGCCCGCGCGGGCAGCACATCCAGGCCTGGCACAACGTGCTGGCCATCCTGGCCGACCAGGGGCTCGGTCCGAAGGATATCATCGAGATGACCGTTTACATCACCGATGCTGACGGCGTGCCGCTGTATCGGGAAGTACGCGACCAGGTGATGGACGGTCACGAGGCGGCCTCCACCCTGCTGATCATATCCGGCCTCGCCAACCCTGACTGGGTGGTCGAGGTGGCCGTGATAGCAGAAGCGCCCGCCGGCTGATTGCTCAGCACAGGCGGGCGCATCTCAGGGAGTCTTTCAGGTGCCGGCAAACCTTGCCGGCGAACGCCTTAGCGGAATGACGCCAGATAGGACGCGGTCCGTGCACCTTCGGCGGCAGCGCGCGACTTCGCAGTTGCAGCATTGCCGCGCGGGGTGTTGCCACCGAACAGGGCGGCGCTGTAAACATTTGCGTAAGCTTCAAAAATCCAGCTCATGTCCGTTCTCCTCGGTGAGTGGTTGGGTATCTCGTGATTGCAATATGTGGATTTCCATTGTGCAGCGCAAACGGCAAATACTGACCTGACATGTAAGGAAATATCACATATATTGTGTGATGAATCGTAACAGTTTTGACATGTTCGACGGAAACACCACCCCATGCGCCGCCGTTTGCCCTCATTGAACCAGCTCCGCGCCTTCGAGGCCGCCGCCCGTCCGCAGAGTTTCTCCAAGGCGGCGGAAGAGCTTTTCGTCACCCACGCCGCCGTTTCGCGCCATGTCCGCGAGCTGGAGGAGTGGCTGGGCACGCCGCTGTTCGTACGCACCGGGCGCGGCGTGGTGCTGACCGACGCCGGCAAACGCTATGCTGCCCGCCTCACCCCCATTTTCGACGCAATCGCCGAGGCGACGCGCGATGCCATGATCGAGGGCGACAGCTCCAATCTGACAGTGGCGCCCGACGGCGCCTTCGCCTCGCGCTGGCTGGTGCCGCGGCTGGGCAAGTTCAACGCTGCCCATCCGGAGATCGAGCTGTCCGTCAGCCCCGGCGAGTACATTTCCGATTTCTATCGCGGCGAGGATGACATCGCCATCCGCTACGGTGTGGGCGGTTGGCCGGAAGTGGAGGCGGAACTGCTGTGCAAGGCGAAGATTTTTCCCGTATGCGCACCGGGGCTGATCGCCGCCAACCCGCCGAGGAAGCCCGATGACCTGGCCAACTACACCCTGCTGCATGAAAATTCCCGCCAGTGGTGGGCCGACTGGCTGCGCAAGGCCGGCAGCAAGGACCCCGACCTGGCCTGGTCCGGGCCACTGTTCCAGAACTACCTGGCCATCCAGGCGGCGGAGGCCGGACAGGGCTTCGCCCTTGCCGACCAGCTCAACGCCACGGACGCGCTGCTTGACGGCAGGCTCGTCAGGCCGTTCGATTACGTTCAGGAAGAGGATGAGGGCTACTGGCTGGTCTGGGGCAAGGGGTTGAAGCTGAATGCGGCAGGTCTTGCCTTCCGCCAGTGGCTCAGCACCGAGATCCGCAAGACGCAAAACCAGTTCGACAAGCTCAAGGCAGCCGGCGGCAAATAAATGAGTGATCCCAAGTATGACTGCGGCAAGTGCCCCGGCTATTGCTGCTCCTACCCGGTCATCCAGGTGACCAAGCGCGATGCCGAACGCATCGCCAGGTTCTTTGGCATCACCCTTGCCCAGGCCGAACGCCGCTTCTTCCGCGCTGACCACGGCTACAAGCGGCTGATGAAGCGCCAGAAGGACGAACATTTCGGCCGCATCTGCCAGTTCTTCGACACCGATCAACGCAACTGCACCATCTACGAGGTGCGGCCCTCCACCTGCCGCGACTTTCCCGGCAAGACCTGCGGCTACTGGGATTTTCTCAACTTCGAACGCGCCGGCCAGAAGGACGCGTCGTACGTTTCAACCACCTGGCACAACGAGGACTGAGCTTGATCTGACGCACGCCGCTGCAAGCTTGACCATGCATGTGTATGCTGCGCTCAGTGTTCACCGGAGAACCGCGCCATGATCCGTTCAGTCACCCGCATCTTGCCCGCCCTTGCCGCCATCGCATATGCCGCGACCGCCCTGCCCGCCCATTCCGCGGGCCTGGCTGACTACGTTGTCGCCGAAGCCCGCAAGGTCTGCGAAGGTTTCGGTAATGGCAAGTTCGATGCCGGCGATGCGGTCCAGCAAGTCGATCTGGACGCCGACGGCGCCCTCGACACGGTCATCGACGAGAGCAAGTTTTCCTGCTCGTCCGCCGCCTCGTTATATTGCGGCAGCGGCGGCTGCATGTTGCACACCGTTGTCGGCGAAAAGAAGAACTCATTCCAGGCCGAAGGCTGGCGAATGATCGACTGGGACGGCCGCCCGATCCTGCTGCTGGCCCGCGACGGTGGGTGGTGCGGCGGCGCGGGCGCGCAACTTTGCTTCCAGGCCATATACTGGAGCATGGGCGACATGCTCACCATGGGCGACAAGGGCGAATAGCACGCCACCTCAATCAATATAGGCATCCGCCCTCATGCCTGCGCGTTCGTAGTGAACGGGCAGCACCCTGCCATAAAGCTGCTTGCAGCGTTCCGGCGTGGCTACCATGCCCGGCTCCTCGACATAGGAGATGATGGCGACGAAGCGCGGCCTGGCGCCTTTCAGCGGCGCCACCCGGTGCAGCGAATAGCGCCCGCGAAACAGTTGCAGGTCGCCCGGCTCGAGCTTGAGCACCTTCACCTTGTCCGAGGTGCCGTTCAGCACCCGCGACACCTCGTCGAAGTTCTCCCCGCCCTGGCGGATGTTCGGCGCATATTCGAATTCACCGCCACCCTCGGCGTTCTGCAGCGCGATGGTGACGGTGAAGTTGTTGGTGTCGAAGTGCCACGGGAAGCCGTTGCCCTCCTCCGCCATGTTGACGATCACGTCGGCCAGCGGGTCGGCATAGCGGAAGAATTTCTGCTCCTGCAGGCAATCGCGGATGAACGGGTCGAAGGCGGGAAAGTCGTGCACCGTGCGCAAGGGGCCGGACTTGGCAAAGTTGTCGGCCGGAATGAAACTGTTGGACCGGTCGAAGAACTGCCGCTTCGGGTGATCCTGAGGCAAGGACGGGTCGTCCGCCGTGAAGTAGACATTGGTGCGGTTGAACGAGCGGTGGCCATGGGCCGAGACGCCCTCAGCCTCTGCGGTCAACGCCGCAATGCCGGCCGGCGTGAGGAACCCCTTCAGCACCGCGCAGCCGTCATCGGCCAGTTCGCGCTGCACATGGTCCAGCAACGCCTGCCGCGCCGGGCCGTCTTCGTGAATGGGATAGCGGACAAGATCGATCAGGTCTTCAGCGGCGTGTGGCATGGGCAGCGAGGCTCCGGCAGAGTTGGCGCTGAGCGGATATTGATGGAGAGAACGCGCGGTTTGGCAATGGGGAAAGTGAAGGTGTGAATGGCGCCGCCATATCTGCCGCCCCCCGTCTTGACCCCACAACTGTCATCCCCCGGCTTGACCGGGGGACCCAGTGACCGCAACAGTCGAGGGATGACGCGACACCACAACTATTACGTCTACATGCTGGCCAGCAAGATTGGCGGAACATTGTATGTCGGCGTAACGAATGACCTCGAACGCAGGGTCAGCGAGCACCGGACTGGTGAAGCATCGAAATTCACACGGCAGTATGCCGTTCTGAGGCTTGTCTGGTACGAAGCCCATACCGACATCGAAGCGGCTATACGGCGAGAAAAGCGGCTGAAGAAGTGGGAGCGTCATTGGAAGATCGCCCTCATCGAGGAGCTCAATCCGCACTGGTCCGATCTGTTACCGCACATCACTGGCGCCGCGGCTACTGGGTCCCCCGGTCAAGCCGGGGGATGACAAGGGCGCGTCAAACCGGAGATGACACTGAAGGTTACCCTACCCCAGCGCCGCCAGGCGGCCCAGCGCGTCCTTGACCTGACCGGCGCGGGCGGTGAGTTCCTCGCGGCGTTCCTTCGCTTCCTCGATCACCTCCGGCGGGGCCTTGGCGACGAAGCCGGGATTGTTCAGCCGGCCCTCGATTGCCGAGATGTCCCTGGCCGTCTTGTCGAGTTCCTTGTTCAACCGCGCCTTTTCCGCTGCGAAGTCGATGACGCCGGCCAGCGGCAGCGCCACCACCGTCTCGTCCATGACGATCTGGGCTGATGCCTCCGGCACGGCGTCCGCCACGATCAGGCTTTCCAGCCGCGCAAGGCGGGAAATCTCTGCCTCCCAGCGTTTGGCGCGGGCGGACGACTCGTCCGACGGGTGCGCCAGCACGCACGGTATCTTCGCGCCTGCCGGCACGTTCATCTCGGCGCGCACCGAGCGGATTTCGGTGATCAGGCGGATGACGAATGCCATTTCGGCGTCGGCGGCGGCATCGCCCAGCCCCTCGTAGGACGGCCATCGGGCGGTGACCAGCATGGTGTCCCTGCCCTCGTCCCCGGCGGTCTTCTGCCACAGTTCCTCGGTGATGTAGGGCATGAACGGATGCAGCAGCAGCAGGATCTGGTCGAGCGTCCACGCGGTCATGGCGCGGGTCTCGGCAAGTGCGGCCTCGTCCGTGCCATTGAGGATGGGCTTCGACAGCTCCACGTACCAGTCGCAGAAGGTGTGCCAGATGAAGCTGTAGAGCGCGCCCGCCGCCTCGTTATAGCGGTGTTCCTCGATGGCCTTCGTGACGGCATCACGGGTGCGCGCGGCCTCGCCGGCAATCCACCGGTTGAGCGTGACTTTCGCCGAGGCCGGGTCGAAGCCGTCAACACGGGCCGCGCCGTTCATCTCGGCAAAGCGGGCGGCGTTCCACAGCTTGGTGCCGAAATTGCGATAGCCCTCGACGCGGCTCGTGGCGAGCTTGATGTCGCGCCCCTGCGCGGCCATGGCGGCAAGCGTAAAGCGCAGTGCGTCCGCCCCGAACTGGTCGATCAGCTCCAGCGGGTCGATGACGTTGCCCTTCGACTTCGACATCTTCTGCCCCTTTTCGTCGCGGACGAGGGCGTGGATGTACACCGTGTCGAACGGCACCTGGGGGCTTCCGTCTTCCTTCTTCATGAAGTGCAGGCCCATCATCATCATGCGGGCCACCCAGAAGAAGATGATGTCGAAGCCGGTCACCAGCACGTTGGTGGGGTAATACCGCTGCAGCTCGTGCGTATTCTCCGGCCAGCCGAGCGTGGAGAACGGCCACAGGGCTGACGAGAACCAGGTGTCGAGCACGTCCTCGTCGCGGGTCAGCATGACGCGCGAGCCATAGAGGCTCTCCGCCTCTTCCAGCGCCAGGTTCTCGGTTTCGGCGACGAACACCCGCCCGTCCGGCCCGTACCATGCCGGGATCTGGTGGCCCCACCACAGCTGGCGCGAAATGCACCAGGGCTGGATGTTGCGCATCCACTCGTAATAGGTCTTTTCCCACTGCTTCGGCACGAACACCGTGTCGCCGGTCTCGACAGCGGCGATGGCGGGCTTCGCCAGCGTGGCAGCGTCAACGTACCACTGGTCGGTGAGGAAGGGTTCAATCGGCACGCCGCCGCGGTCGCCATGCGGCACCATGTGCTTGTGCGGCTCGATCTTTTCCAGCAGGCCGCGCTCTTCCATCATCGCCACGACCACTTTGCGGGCCTCGAAACGGTCGAGCCCGTGAATGGCGGCGATGGTGGCCTTGAGTTCGTCCGACGCGGGCACGCCTGACAGGAAGTCCTCGTTGCCGTCCAGCACGATGGAGGCATCGCGCTCCATGATGTTGATCTGCGCAAGGTCGTTGCGCTTGCCAACCTCGAAGTCGTTGAAGTCGTGCGCCGGCGTGATCTTGACCGCGCCCGAACCTGCCTCGGGGTCTGCATAGTCGTCGGCCACGATGGGGATGCGCCGGCCCACCAGCGGAAGGATGACGTGCTTGCCGATCAGGTCCCTGTAGCGCTCGTCGTCCGGGTGAACAGCCACGCCCGTATCACCCAGCATAGTCTCCGGACGCGTGGTGGCGACGGTGATGAAGCGGCCCGCTTCGCCCTCGATGGGGTACTTGAAGTGCCACAGGTTGCCCTGCGTCTCGACCTGCACCACCTCAAGGTCGGAAATGGCGGTCAGCAGCTTCGGGTCCCAGTTGACCAGCCGCTTGTCCTTGTAGATCAGGCCTTCGCGGTAAAGCTGCACGAACACCTTGAGCACGGCGGCCGACAGCCCGTCGTCCATGGTGAAGCGTTCGCGCGACCAGTCGCAGGACGCGCCCAGACGGCGCAGCTGGCCGACGATGGTGCCGCCGCTTTCCGCCTTCCAGGTCCACACTTTTTCGAGGAACGCCTCACGGCCGATGTCGCGGCGGCCCGGTTCCTGGCGCTCGGCCATCTGCCGCTCGACCACCATCTGGGTGGCGATGCCGGCATGGTCGAGACCCGGCTGCCACAGCACGTCCCTGCCCCGCATCCGCTCGAACCGGCACAGGATGTCCTGGATGGTGTTGTTGAGCGCATGGCCCATGTGCAGGCTGCCGGTGACGTTCGGCGGCGGAATGACGATGCAGAACGGATCGCCTTCGGGACGCTGGTTCGCCTTGAACGCGCCGGACGCCTCCCAGGCGTCGTACAGGCGGGTTTCGATGTCAGCCGGGTTGTAATGCTTGTCGAGCATGGCAGGTCACGGACTCGGTCAGGAAATGGAGTGATGGGCGTGGGTTAAACACCACTGCACGCGCCGTTGCAACGGTTGAGGCGAAGAGTGCGGCGAAACTAGCGCTTGAGACCCGTGATGCGGGCGATCTCGTCCTTCACCGCCCGCTCGACGATGGGGGCGAGATTGTCTTCAAGCCAGTCCTCGATAAGCGGACGGATCATGGCGATGAAGGCTTCCTCGTCCGGCATGGCGCGGGCTACGTGATCCGGCATGTGGACGTCGAACCACTCCGCAAGTTCGGGCTCGATGACGGCGCGGATCATGGCGTCAAGCTGAAGCTGGCCGCCGTCTTGTGCGTCCTGTTCAGGTTCGGCTGGAAACACCGGTTCAGGCTGCTGCGCCGGTTCGTAGACGATTTCCGGTTCTGCCTCTGCGTAAAATCCGTCAGCAGGCTGCACCTGCGCATATTGCGGCCCGGCTGCCTCGTAGTGCGGTGCCGCGTCCGCGGAAAACTGCTCGTGTTGCGGCCCCGTCCCTGGCAGGGAAACCGGCTGGCCATACTCCTCGAACGTCTGCTCCATCGACCATTCGTGATAATCGGGAGAGTAACTCACCGAACCCGAGGCCAGTTCTGCAGCGGCATATTCCTCGACATAGGCATCTTCGGGCGCCAGCGAACTGCGCAGCACGGGTGGTTCTTCCGCCCGCTCAGCCTCGGGCTGGCGGTATTGCCGCGCGCGAGCCTCCTCCTTGCGGACGTCACCGCCCAGCAGCGAAGCCATCGACCTGCCCGTATCTGCCCTGGTGCGCGCGCTAAGCGAGGACAGCCTGTTTCTCAACGACATGTAGGTCTGCGATCCCTCCAGCGAATAGCGGAAACGGTATGGGTTTCCCGAACTATAGCGCTGAGACGCCGCCACGTCATCCATTTCCCCGGTACTGGCAGGTGCAGCAGGCTGTTGCTGTTCAACCGCAGCTGGTTCGGGCGTTTTTGGCGCAAACTGCGGCTTCATGACCGTTGAGACGCTCACCCGCGCGGGCGCAGCTGCCTGGGGCGCTGAGCCGGGCGCTGACGGTGGGCGGACAGGTTCCGCTGCCTGCATGGGATGAACTGCCGGCGCGGCAGGCGCGGTTCCCGGCGCAGGCTGTGGCGGGCGGGTCGCAGCATCAAGCCGACTGTCAGCCTCGATCGCCTGACGGATCGAGGACAGCAACTGCTCGACGCTTTGCCCGCTTGGCGGGCCACTTTCCGGCTTACCCATGCACCACTACACCCTGTCCGAAACCCGGACAGCCCTCCGCACCCCCACTATCGGGTGGCGAAAGCAAAGCCACAAGGTTAGTTGGTGATGATTCGCTGCTTTGTCGACAGCTTGTTTGACGCCCGCGTCAGTCCTGATCGAGAATACGGGCGCCGAATGCCTTGTCACGTACATCGTCATAATTGACGCTGGGATCATACAGTGACACCGACAACCGCAGGTCATCCGCCGTCATCCGGCCCGTGGACGCTACAAGCTGATACCCGGCGACGATGCGGTCGCGCTTGGCATTGGCCAGCGCGATTGATGCAAATACCAGCTCATTGGCCGCATTCAGCACGTCCAGCGTGGTGCGGGTGCCGACCCTTGCCTCTTCGCGCACGCCTTCAAGCGCAATTCGCTGTGCTGCAACCGCATCTTCGGCGGCCTTGATGGTGGCGGTTGCTGCTTTCAGCAGGTGCCAGGCACGTACGACGGATTCGCGTACCTGCCGGTTCGCATCGAGCACCTGCAGGCGGCGTTGGCTCGCAGTCTGCTTGGCCTCGCGGATGCGCGAATAGGTGCTGCCACCATCATAAATGGGAATCGACAGCACGCCCCCGATGCTGGCCGATTCAGAATCATCAATTGTCGAACTGGGTTCTGCCGCAGTGGAGTACTGTGCCTGGAAACCAAGCTGCGGCAGCAGGTCCGCCTTGCGTACGCCGATATTGGCAATGGCGGCTTCCTCGTTGTAGGCGGCGGCCAGAATCTGCGGGTTGGTCTGCGATGCAATGTCAATGGCATCGCGAAGGGTCTTGGGAACCCGTGGCGACAGTCCCGGATACTTCAGCTTGCCGGGCGTCTCGCCGATCACCCGAATGTAATTTGCAACCGATGATTCAAGATTGCCGACAGCGACGGCAAGGTTGCCGCGTGCCTCGGACGCCCGGGCGCGCGCCTGCGCCACGTCGGTCCGGGTGATTTCGCCCACATTGAACCGGGCCTGCGAGGCTCGCACCTCTTCGTCGAAGAACTCGAGCGACCTTTGGCGGTAGCCGATGATCTCGCGGTCGCGCAGCACGTTCATATAGGCCGTAGCGGCGTTGAGCAGCACTTCCTGCTCGACGGCCAGCAGGTTCTGGTTGCCGGCCGCCACGGCTGCTTCAGCCTCGCGCACGGCATTCTCGGTGCGAAATCCGTCGAACACCGGCTGGTTCAGCGTGATGGTGAAATTGCGGTTGGTGAAGTCGCGCTCACTGGTCACAGGCGCACCATTCAGGCGCGATCCCTGCCAGTTGCGGGTTACCCCGGCCTGCGCCTCGACCTGCGGGCGCCAGCCGGACTTGGCCTGTGGCACACGTTCGTCGGTGGCGCGCTGGCGGGCCTCTTCCGCTTTCAGCTGCGGGTTGCCGGAATAAGCCTTGGCAAGGGCGCCGGCGATGGTCTCGGCATGTGCCGGCAAGGACCACGCGACCGCCATGGTCGCGACGGCCAGCGCCGCGGCTGTCCGCAGGACTGATTGCCCGAACGCATTCATTCGCCGTGGCTGCACCCGAGAATCCCCTGTTTCTGCCAGTACGTCATTGATGGCCCCGTCATGGTTAATGAAGCCCTAACCGGCAGTCTCAAATCAAGCATCAAACCGCGAAAACCGGCAAGATGCCACAACTAGCGGGGGAAAACCCCCATGCCCGGCCCGCGAACCGAACACCGCGGCAATGCGGCTGCCTGACAATTCAGAACGTAAAGCCTTGCTGTGGGCGGGCGAATTCTGCAAGTGCGGGAACGCTCGCATCAAAAACGTCGCGCTCGGCAAACTGGTTGCCTGAACGGGTGAAGACGCAGGCCCGCGACACATCCGTGGAGCCAACCACGGCGACCAGCCGCCCGCCATCTGCCAGCTGCGTCAGCAAACTCTGCGGCACGTCCTCGACCCGGCCATTGATGATGACCGCGTTGTAAGGCGCTTCTGCGGGATGTCCGTCCTTGAGCGGCGCTTCCACCACCGCCACGTTGGACACTTCCAGCCGCTGCAGGTTCTCGTTGGCGGCCTGCGCGAGGACCGGATCGCTTTCCACCGCCACCACCATCTGCGCCAGATGGCTCAACACGGCTGCCGAATAGCCGGGTCCGCCACCGATATCGAGCACAAGGTCGCCCGCCTCGATGCGCGCCGCCTGCACCATGCGGGCATAAGCCATGGGCTCGAGCAGATAGCGCCGCGCCCCGCCTTCGCCGACCGGCAACGCAATATCCTCATCCATGTAGGCAAGCGTCTTGAGGTGTGCGGGCAGAAACTGCTCGCGCGGCACCGTCGACATGGCGTCAATGAGCCGCCGGTCGGTGATGCCATTGGGCCGCACCTGCGATTCGATCATGTTTTCGCGCGCTACCGA
>JAZBOA010000077.1:0-19228 GCA_036350935.1 Anderseniella sp.
GAAGCGGCAGCGTGGGTGCTGTACAAGCTCGACCGGGGCATAGACCACATCCTCATCGACGAGGCCCAGGACACCAGTCCGGACCAGTGGGAGATCATCGGCGCCATTGCCGAGGAGTTCTTCGCCGGTGAAGGCGCCCGTGACGCGCCGCGCACCATGTTTGCCGTGGGCGACCGCAAGCAGTCGATCTATTCCTTCCAGGGCGCTGACCCGGACATGTTCGAAGCCCGCCTTGCCGGTTACCGGACCAGGGTAGAGGCCGCCAATGGCGAGTTCGAGGATGTCGGCCTGCTCACCTCGTTCCGCTCGTCGAAGGCCGTGCTGGCGGCGGTGGACCGGGTGTTTGCGTTCGACGATACGGCGAAGGGGGTCATTCCTGCCGGGGGTGACCCGGTCAGCCATACGCCCAGCCGCCTCGACGCCGACGGGCTGGTGGAAATCTGGGAGATCGAACGCCAGCCGAAGACAACCCGCGCTGACCCATGGCAGGACGGCGAGGCGGGCGAGACCGGTGCCGCCGCCGCCCCTGCTGAGCCGGCCAATGTGCGCCTCGCCCAGCGCATCGCCCGCACCATCAAGGGTTGGCTCGACAAGGAAAATCCGGAACTGCTTGGCGAAGGTGTGCCGGTGCGCCCGGACCACATTCTCATTCTGGTGCGCGAGCGCGCCAGCCTGATGGAAGCCATCGTGCGCGCGCTGAAGGACCAGCAGGTGCCGGTGGCCGGCGCCGACCGGCTGCGCCTGCTGGAGCACATCACCGCCCAGGACCTGATGGCGCTGGGCCGCTTCGTCATCCTGCCCGAGGATGACCTTTCGCTGGCAAGCCTGCTCAAGAGCTCGCTGCTGGCCCGCGATGACGGCGAGCGGTTCAACGATGACGATGACATTTTCCCGCTCGCCCACGCGCGCGGCATGTCCTCATTGTGGGGGCGGCTGCACGAGGCCGTTGCACGTGGCAGGCCCTATGGGCAGGCGCTGGCAAGACTTGAGGCGTGGCGGGCCGAGGCCGGGCGTGCGGGCGTGTACCGGTTCTACGCGGGCGTGCTGTCGCGTGATGGAGGCCGGGCCGCCTTCCTCAAGGCTGTCGGCCATGAGGCCGGAGAGCCGGTCGATGCCTTCCTGCAGCAGTGCCTCGAATATGAACGCGAAGGCCCCTCCACCCTGGCCGGTTTCCTTGCATGGCTCGAGGCCACGTCCGCCAGCCTGAAACGCGACATGGAGCAGGGCGCAGATGAAGTACGGGTGATGACCGTGCACGGCGCCAAGGGCCTTGAGGCCCCCATCGTCATTCTGCCCGACACATGTTCCAGGCCGGATGGCAAGAAGGTGGGCAGCATCGTGTTCGATGCCAGCGGCGATGAGCCGCTGCCGGTCTGGCGGCTGAAGCAGGATTTCGAGGTCGGTTATACGAAACAGCTCAAGGACGCTGCGCTCGACAAGCTGACGCAGGAATACAACCGGCTTCTCTACGTGGCCATGACCCGCGCCCGCGACCGGCTCTATGTATGCGGCTTCAAGAAATCGAGAAAGGATGACTGGGAGGCCGACGAGCCGGATGAAGGCACCTGGTATCATGCCATTCGACGGGCGCTGGTGGACGAGGCTGGCAGCGCCCGGGAAACCGTGGAGGACGGACGCAAGGTGTGGCGGTACGGCTCTGGTGTCATCGGTGACCTGAAGCCGGCCGCAATCAGAACCCCGGATGCATCCAGGCAGTTGCCAACGTGGGCCGGCACGCCGGCTTCACCGGTTGCCCGGCCCGAACGCTGGCTCGCGCCGTCGAAACTTGCCGAAGGCCCGCAGGGCGAGGATGGCTGGTCCGGTGAGGTGGCCCTGTCGCCGCTGGCGCCAAGGCTTGACGAGACCCGGTTCCGGCGCGGCGAGCTGGTGCACCGGCTGCTGCAGACCTTGCCCGGCCTGGCGCCCGCGCAGCGCGAAGCAGCCGCCCGCCGCTATCTTTCCCGCAACGGCATCGTCGAGCCGGAACTGTCCGCCACCGTGGCCGAGATCATAAGGCTGTTCACCGATGAACGCTTTGCCGGGGTGTTCTCCGGCGAAGCGCAGGCGGAGGTGTCGATCGCCGGTCTGGTTGATCCGCCGCAGGCGGGCCGCTTCGGCCTGTCCGGCCAGATCGACCGCCTGCTGGTGACGGACGCCCGGGTTCTGGTGGTGGACTTCAAGACCAACCGGCCGCCGCCGGCCGATGTCTCTCAGGTGCCGGAGGGCTACCTGCGCCAGCTGGCCGCCTATGCCCACGTGCTGGCCCGGATCTATCCGGATCGCAAGATCGAGTGCGCCTTGCTGTGGACCGACGCGCCGGAACTGATGGTCATTCCGCAAGCCATGCTGGACCGCGCCTGGCAGGCGAGCCTGTTCACAAGCCCGCAACCGGCTGCTGATCCGGCTTGACCGGTTCAAGGCCAGTTCCTACTTATTGGTCATCACGCACGGCATTCACCAATGAAAGGTTACTCCGCATGGCCACAAACCCTGTTACCGACGCATCCTTCGAAGATGATGTGCTCAAGTCCGACACCCCCGTGGTCGTCGACTTCTGGGCTGAATGGTGCGGCCCTTGCAAGATGATCGGTCCGTCGCTGGAAGAACTCTCCGACGAATTCGGCGGCAACGTGAAGATCGTCAAGATCAACATCGATGAAAACCCGTCCACCCCGTCGAAGTATGGCGTGCGCGGCATCCCGACCCTGATGGTGTTCAAGGGCGGCCAGGTGGCGGCCACCCAGGTTGGCGCCAACCCGAAGGGCAAGATCGCCGACTGGATCAAGTCCTCGCTCTGATCATCCCGGATTTTTGCCAGGCGGCCTCGCACCAAAGTGCGGGGCCGTTCTGCATTTCAGCGCCGCGCAGTGCCCGAAACCTGGCTGGGCGTCTGGCCCCGGTGCAGCGCCAGCACGTTGCCGGCAAGGTAAAGCGATCCGCCGATCACCACCCGTGCCGGGTTGCCCTGTCCCGTCACCTGGCCTGCCAGCCGGATGGCTTCTTCCAGTCCCCTGCAGACTTGCGCATCAAGACCCACGGCTTGTGCCTGCCGGGCAAGATCGGCTGCGGGAATGGTGTTTTCCTCACCGGGTATCGCAATGGTGAGCACCTTCTGAACCAGCCCGGCGAACGGCTTCAGATACCCGTCAGCACGCTTGGTGTTCAGCAGGCCGGTGACCAGCACCAGCGGCCGCGGGCTGCGCTCATCGAGATCCGCCAGCGCGGCTGAAACGGCGCGCCCGGCAGACGGGTTGTGCCCGCCGTCCAGCCACAGTTCCGTGCCCTCGGGCACCAGCGTGTGCAGGTAGCCGGGCTCCAGCAATTCCATGCGGGCCGTCCAGCGGGTGCCGGCAATGCCTGCCGCGATGTGTTCATGGCCGATGCGCTCATCCTTCAGCGCCCGCACCGCGGCAATCGCCAGCCCCGCATTGTCGATCTGGAAGCGGCCCGGCAAGGGCGGCAGATCAAGATCGATGAGCGCGGTTTCGTCCTGGTAGACCATGCGGCCATATTGCTCGAAGCACTGGAAATCCTGGTTGGCGAAGGACATCACCGCGCCAACCTTGTTGCCTTGCCTTTCGATGGCATCGCGGGCTTCCTCGTGCTGTACTCCGATAACGCCGGGTACGCCCGCCTTCAGGATGCCGGCCTTCTCGAAGGCGATCTTGCCCAGCGTGTCGCCAAGGTATTGCTCGTGGTCCATGTCCACCGGCGTGATCACCGTCACGGCAGGACGGGCAATGACGTTGGTGGCATCCAGCCTGCCGCCGAGCCCCACTTCCAGCAGCAGGTAGTCTGCCTTGTGGCGAGAGAACGCCAGCATGGCGGCTGCGGTGGTAATCTCGAAGAACGTGATCGGCTCGCCGCCATTGGCCTGTTCGCATTCCTCCAGCAGGTCGACAAGCATGGCCTCGGGGATAAGCTCGCCGCCGCCCGGGGTGCCCAGCCGGATGCGCTCGTGGAACTTGACCAGGTGCGGCGAGGTATAGGCATGGGCGGCAAGGCCCGCCGCCGCGATCATGGTGCGGGCATAGGCCAGCGTCGATCCCTTGCCGTTGGTGCCGGCAATATGAACGACCGGCGGCAGCTTGTCCTGCGGGTTGTCCAGCCTGTCGAGCAACCGCCACATGCGGTCAAGCGACAGGTCGATGATCTTGGGGTGCAGCTCCAGCAGCCGCATCAGGATGGCGTCGCTGACGGCCATGATGTCAGCCTTCGGAGGCTTCGGCCGGGGCCTGAGCGGCGGGCGCCGGCAACTGTTCCGGCGCGGTTGCCTGCCTTGCCGCCGGTGCGGGCTGCTTCATCAGCATGTGCAGCAGCCGCGACAGCGTGGCCCGCAGCTCGTGCCGGTGCACCACCATGTCCACCATGCCATGATCCAGCAGGTACTCGGAGCGCTGGAAGCCTTCAGGCAGTTTCTCGCGGATGGTCTGCTCGATCACGCGCGGCCCGGCAAAGCCGATCAGCGCGCCCGGTTCGGCAATGTGCACGTCGCCCAGCATGGCGTAGGAAGCTGTCACCCCGCCCGTCGTCGGGTGGGTCAGAACCACGATGTAGGGCAGGCCCGCCTCGCGCAGCCGCTGCACGCCAACCGTGGTGCGCGGCAACTGCATGAGCGACAGGATGCCTTCCTGCATGCGCGCGCCCCCCGAGGCCGCATAGAGCACCAGCGGCATGTTCCTGTCTGCCGCCTCGAACATCGCAGTCACAATGCCCTCGCCCGCCGCCATGCCCAGCGACCCGCCCATGAAGGCGAAGTCCTGCACCACCGCCATGGTCTCCAGCCCGTCGACCTTGCCATGGGCGGCGACGATGGCGTCGCGGCGGCTGGTCTTGGCGCGGGCTTCCTTGAGCCGGTCCCCATACTTGCGCTCGTCGCGGAACTTCAGCGGGTCCGTGGCGACATCCGGCAACTCGATCCCGGTGTACTCGCCATCGTCGAAGGTGTGCTTGAGCCGCACCTCCGGCGCCATGCGCATGTGATGGCCTGACCCGGGAATGACGAACTGGTTCGCCTCCAGGTCCTTGTAGAACACCATCTCGCCGGTCTCGGGACACTTGATCCACATGTTCTCCGGCACATCCCGGCGTGAGCCGAGGATGCCGCGGATTTTCGGACGGACGAAGTTCTTGATCCAGTTCATCTGATTACGCCCTGGCGCTGCCCTTGCGCACGCCGGCAGCAAGATCGCTGACCAGCGTGGTCACGTCGCTCACCGTCTTGCCTGTTGCCTTGCCGTTCTTGTCGAGGCTCGCAAGCACGGTGCTCACGATGGCCGATCCCACCACCACGCCATCGGCGCCGGCGGCGATGCCGGCGGCCTGTTCGGCGGTCTTCACCCCGAAGCCGACGGCCACAGGCAGGCTGGTGTGCTTCTTGATGCGGCCCACCGCCTCCGTTACCCGGCTGATGTCCGGCGCCTTGGAGCCGGTTATGCCGGTCACCGACACATAATACACGAAGCCCGAGGTATTGGTGAGCACCTTCGGCAGCCGCTTGTCATCGGTTGTGGGCGTGGCAAGACGGATGAAGTTGAGCCCGGCATCCAGCGCCGGGATGCACAACTCGTGGTCTTCCTCCGGCGGCAGGTCCACCACGATCAGCCCGTCCACACCGGCCTTTTTCGCGTCTTCCAGGAAGCGGTCCACGCCATAGATGTAGATCGGGTTGTAGTAGCCCATGAGCACGATTGGCGTCGTGTCATCCCCGGCGCGAAATTCAGTGACCATCTTCAGGGTCTTGATCATGTTCTGCCCGGCATTGAGCGCGCGCAAGCTGGAGGCCTGGATGGCCGGGCCGTCCGCCATCGGGTCGGTGAACGGCATGCCCAGTTCGATCACGTCGGCACCTGCGCCCGGCAGCGCCTTGAGAATGGCGAGCGAGGTGTCATAGTCCGGGTCGCCGGCGGTGACGAAGGTGACCAGCGCCGCGCGGCCTTGCTGCTTCAGGCCGGCGAAGCGCGTCTCGATGCGGGTTGCAGCACTCACAGCTTCACCCCCAGGTGATGCGCCACGGTGAAGATGTCCTTGTCGCCGCGGCCGCACATGTTCATCACCATCAGGTGGTCCTTCGGCATTTTGGGCGCCAGCTCGATCACCTTGGCCAGTGCATGACTTGGTTCAAGCGCCGGAATGATGCCTTCCAGCTTGCAGCACAGCTTGAAGGCGTCCAGCGCCTCGTCGTCGGTGGCGGACAGGTAGTTGACCCGTCCAACATCGTGCAGCCAGGAGTGCTCCGGCCCGATGCCGGGATAGTCGAGACCGGCAGAGATTGAGTGGGCTTCCTCGATCTGGCCGTCATCGTCCATCAGCAGGTAGGTGCGGTTGCCGTGCAGCACGCCGGGGCGGCCGCCGGTGATCGACGCGGCGTGTTCATGCGTGGTAACGCCCTTGCCGGCTGCTTCGACCCCGTAGATCTCCACCGACTTGTCGTCGAGGAACGGGTGGAACAGGCCCATCGCGTTGGAGCCCCCGCCGATGGCTGCCACCAGCGAGTCCGGCAGACGGCCCTCGCGCTCCTGCATCTGGCGCTTCGTCTCTTCGCCGATGACGGACTGGAAGTCGCGGACCATGGCCGGGTACGGGTGCGGACCTGCCACGGTACCGATGCAGTAGAAGGTGTTCTCCACGTTCGACACCCAGTCGCGCAGCGCTTCGTTCATCGCGTCCTTGAGCGTCGACCGGCCAGATGTGACGGGCACCACTTCGGCGCCCAGCAGCTTCATGCGGAACACGTTGGGTGCCTGGCGCTCCACGTCGGTCGCGCCCATGTAGACGATGCATTCAAGTCCGAAGCGCGCGCACGCGGTCGCCGTCGCCACGCCGTGCTGGCCCGCGCCTGTCTCGGCGATGATGCGGGACTTGCCCATGCGCCGCGCCAGCAGGATCTGGCCCATCACGTTGTTGATCTTGTGCGCGCCGGTATGGTTCAGCTCGTCGCGCTTCATGTAGATCTTGGCGCCGCCCAGATGCTCGGTCAGCCGTTCGGCAAAGTACAGTGGCGACGGCCGGCCCACATAGTGCTCGAGAAAGTCGTTCAGTTCAGCCGTGTAGGCCGGGTCCTTGCGTGCTGCCTCATAAGCCTGCTCAAGCTCGAGGATGTTGGGCATCAGCGTCTCGGCGACGAAGCGGCCGCCGAAAATGCCGAAATGGCCGGTCTCGTCAGGCCCTGTCCGGAACGAGTTGGGGGCTGGGGATGTCATTGAATCTCGCTTTCCTTACACACATTCAACCGGGTTCAGTGCGGGATTTCCCGGTAATTCAGGACCTGTTCTACCGCCGCTGCCGCACGGCCTCAATGAATTTGATGATGGCTGCGGCATCCTTGCGTCCCGGGGCCTGCTCGACGCCCGACGACACGTCGACGATCGGCGCTCCGGTCATCTCGATCGCCCGGGCCACGTTGCCGGCATCAAGCCCGCCCGACAGCATGAAATCGTGTGGCGCGCCATCGGCTGAGAGCAGCGTCCAGTCGAAGGCAATGCCGTTTCCGCCGGGCAGCGCGCCCTCAAGCGTCTCCGGCGCCTTGGCATCGAACAGGATCATTGCCGCCACATCCGCAAAGGCGCGGGCGGTTTCCACGTCTGAGGCATCGCGCACCTTGATCGCCTTGATCACCGGTACGCCGGTGCGCCGGGTAATCTCCGCCACCCGCTCGGGCGTTTCCGATCCATGCGCCTGGAAGAAATCTGGCTTCACCCCGGTATTGATTGCATCGATCAGCGCGTCATCGGCATCCACCACCAGCGCCACAACCCTGGAGCGCCCGCGGGCTTCCGTCGCCAGCGCCTGCGCTACCGGAATGGAGACGTTGCGCGGGCTCGGGCCATAGAACACGAAGCCGACATAGTCGGCGCCGGCCTCGACGGCGGCCCGCACGTGCTGCGGCTCCGACAATCCGCAGATCTTGACGGCAACTGCCTTGCTCATGCCGCGGACCCGAGACTTGCCGCAATAGCATCGGCAGCCGCTGCAGGATTTTCAGCCTGGGTGATGGGCCGCCCGATCACCAGCACGTCCGCGCCGGCGGCCCGGGCCGCCTCAGGCGTGGCGATGCGTTTCTGGTCCTGCACATCCGCCCCGGCAGGCCGCACCCCGGGGACGACGGTCAGAAAATCCGCTCCGCAAGCATCCTTGATGGCAGCGATGTCGTGCGGCGAGCACACCACCCCGTCCAGTCCGCAGTCTTGCGACAGCCGCGCCATCGTGAGGGCGGTGGCGGCTGTACCGGCAGCCGGATCATACCCGGCGGCGTGAATGTCTGCATCGGACAGGCTGGTGAGCACGGTCACGGCGATGAGCTTCGCCCGCCCGTCGACGGCCCTTGCCGCGGCTTCCAGCATTGCCGGACCGCCCGAAGCATGGACGTTGACGATGGCTGGCGCGGGCTTAAGGCTGAGCAGGGAGGTCAGCCCCTGCGCCACGGTGTTGGGAATGTCGTGCAGCTTCAGGTCGAGAAACACCGGCACGCCCTCTGCCGCGACCCTTGCGTAGCCTTCACGGCCTTGCGCGTAGAACTGTTCCATGCCGACTTTCACCAACCCCACCCTGCCGCGCAGGGTTCGCGCGAGTTGCGCGGCGCGGGCGGCGTCCGGCGTGTCCAGCGCCACGCAGATCGGGTTGGTGAACATGATTGCTCCGTCAGATTTGGCCGGTGGCAGGGAAGCTGGCTACGATATGGCCCGGCTTGGCATGGGATGCAACCCGGTTGCAGCCGGCAGGCGCGCGCCTTGTCAGCTGGCAGGCCCGGGCAACCGGGTGAGGCCGCTGGATTCGCCGCTGCCGTGAGCCGGGCCCGATGGCGCCGGGCTTGAGTGCGACTGGGCCTGACGGGCCTGCTTGCGCCACTTGCCCTGCCGCAGCCATACCACCACGCCGCCGACGATCAGGCCGATGAATATGCCGGTGAACAGCAGCATGAAGGCTGGCATGGACAGGGCCAGCCACGGGTTGTCCTTGCTGATCGGGTCAAGTGACACCGTGATCCAGTGCCGGTTGGCGACGGCGAATGCAATCAGCACGATGGCCACAGGCGCACCGATTGCCCAGGACATTATGCGTTTGGTTTTCACTCGCTGCTACCAATGTCCCCGCCACCGTTCAGCCGGTCGCGAAGTTCCTTGCCGGTCTTGAAGAAAGGCACCCGCTTGGCATCGACCGGAACCGGATCGCCGGTGCGCGGGTTGCGGCCCATCCGGGCATCTCGCTGCTTGATGGAAAATGCGCCGAAGCCCCGCAGTTCCACCCGGTTGCCCTCTGCCATGGCGTTGGTGATTTCCTCGAAGATCGTGTTGACGATCCTCTCTACATCGCGCTGGAACAAATGCGGATGCCGCATGGCGATTTCCTGAATTAATTCGGACTTGATCATACCGTCTCCGCCCCTCATACGTGGCTGCGTCTTCGCGCAGATGCCAGCACGGCTTGCCTTCCCGCCCGAAGGTAAACTGCCAGATGCCACGCCCTCTCTATCGCAGATCAGGGTGCCAAAGCGCCAATAGTCCGTCAAGCCTTACAGTTTCGCGCGAAATACTCTCTGCAAGCCCCGGAAAACCCAGCCATCCGCCGATCATCCGGAGACCAAGAATGCCGAGATTGCCGGCTGGACCTTCGGCTTCCGGCTTCCAGTCCACAACTTTCATCTTGATCGAAATCTTGTGCTCCTGCTCGAGCCATGCCCGGGCTTCTTCCTCGCCACCTATGGCGTCGATCAGTTTCACGTCAAGCGCCTGCCGGCCGGTGAACACCCTGCCGTCCGAGATCAGCGCCATCTGCTGCGGGTTGAGACCGCGGCGTTCCTGCACCAGGCCGGTGAACCAGTTGAAGCTGTCACGGATCATTGCGTCGGTGACCGCCAGCGTCTTTTCGCTCGGCTCATCGAACATGTTGGGCTCGGCCTTCAGCTCGCCGGACTTGCGCTCCTGGAACTTCACCCCCAGCGTCGCCAGCAGGTCCTTGACCTGGGCCCACTGGAAGATCACGCCGATCGAACCGGTGATGGTGTTGCCGCGCGCCACGATATGGTCAGCCCCGATGGCGGTGATGTAGCCGCCCGATGCCGCAACCGTGTCCATCACCGCTACCACCGGCCGGTCCTTGGCAATGGCGCGCAGGCGTTCGTAGATGGCCTCCGATCCGGCGGTGGTGCCGCCAGGGCTGTCGACGTGCACCATCAGCGCCTTGGCGTGCTTGGCTTCCTCAAGTTCTTTCAGCATCTTCAGCGTGCTGGTGTTGCCGGTGATCATGCCCTCGATGCGGATGCGCGCCACGTGATCGGACTGCTTGCCCAGATCGAACCCGCCGCCGGAACCGGCTGCCCAGGTGATGGCGATCAGCGTAATCCCGCCAAGCACCAGCGCCAGCGCGCGCCAGAAGCTGAGGCGGCTGCGCATCCTGCGCCGGGCAATGAGGGTGTCTGCGTCGAATGGCATGGCGGCTCCGTTTGAAATTGGCCGGGCCGGGCATCAGCCGGCGCGAACTGTCTTTCCCGTCTTATATCGGGTGAATTCGTGGCGGCAAAATGAAACCGGCCGGCAACCTGTCTCCAGGCGCCGGCCGGCAAGATGTTGTGCAGTCAGGCAGTGCGGCTTCTACTTGTCGCCGCCATCTTCCTTGGCCTTGTTCAGGGCAGCGCCCAGAATGTCGCCGAGCGAGGCGCCCGAGTCGGACGAGCCGTACTGCTCGACGGCGGCCTTCTCCTCGGCAATTTCCAGCGCCTTGATCGACAGGCCGACCTTGCCCGAGTTCTTGTCGAACTGGGTGACGCGGGCGTCCACCTTTTCACCAACGGCAAAGCGCTCGGGCCGCTGCTCGGAGCGGTCGCGGGCCAGGTCGGAGCGGCGGATGAAGGCGGTCAGGTCGGTGCCTGCAACCTTCACCTCGATGCCGTTTTCCTGCACCTCGGTCACTTCGCAGGTGACGGTGGCGTTCTTGCGAATGCCGCCGGCAGACGCAGTTTCGGCAGGCGAGCCGCCGAGCTGCTTGATGCCCAGCGAGATGCGCTCCTTGTCCTGGTCCACGTCCAGCACGACCGCCTTGACGACATCGCCCTTGGAGTATTCCTGGATGACTTCCTCGCCGGAACGGTTCCAGTCCAGGTCGGACAGGTGAACCATGCCATCGACGTCGCCTTCGAGACCGATGAACAGGCCGAACTCGGTGATGTTCTTGATCTCGCCTTCCACCAGCGTGCCGGCCGGGTAACGGTCGGCGAACGAGGCCCACGGGTTCTCGGTGGTCTGCTTGAGGCCGAGCGACACGCGCCGCTTTGCCGGATCCACTTCGAGCACCTCGACTTCGATCTCTTCCGAGGTCGACACGATCTTGCCGGGGTGGACGTTCTTCTTGGTCCAGCTCATCTCCGACACGTGGACAAGGCCTTCGATGCCTTCTTCCAGCTCGACGAATGCGCCGTAGTCGGTGATGTTGGTGACGCGGCCCTTGACCCGCATGCCGACCGGGTACTTGGCTTCAACACCATCCCACGGATCGCTCTCCAGCTGCTTCATGCCGAGGCTGATGCGCTGGGTTTCCGGGTTGATCTTGACGATCTGCACCTTGACGGTCTGGCCCACCGACAGAACGTCGGTCGGGTGGTTGACACGCTTCCAGGAAATGTCGGTGACGTGCAGCAGGCCGTCGATGCCGCCCAGGTCCACGAATGCGCCGTAGTCGGTGATGTTCTTGACTACGCCTTCCACGACCTGGCCTTCGGCGAGGTTCTGGACCAGTTCCGAACGCTGTTCGGCGCGGGTTTCTTCCATGATGGCGCGGCGCGACACGACGATGTTGCCGCGGCGCTTGTCCATCTTGAGGATCTGGAACTGCTGGGTCATGTTCATCAGCGGCGTGACATCGCGCACCGGGCGGATGTCGACCTGCGAGCCCGGCAGGAACGCCACGGCGCCGCCGAGATCCACGGTGAAGCCACCCTTGACGCGGCCAAAGATCACGCCATCGACGCGGTCATTGTCCTCGAACGACTTTTCAAGCCGCACCCAGGCTTCCTCGCGGCGCGCCTTGTCGCGCGACAGTACCGCTTCGCCCATGGCGTTCTCGATACGGTCGAGGAACACTTCGACGGAGTCGCCGACCTTCAGGTCGTTGTCCTGGCCCGGCGAGCGGAACTCGCGCAGCGGCACCCGGCCTTCGGTCTTGAGGCCCACGTCGATGATGGCCAGGTCGTTCTCGATGGCAATGATCTTGCCCTTGACGACGCTGCCTTCGGCGTTGGTTTCTTCGTTGAAGCTCGCATCGAGCATGGCCGCGAAGTCATCGCGGGAGGGGTTAAGAGTGCTGGTCTCAGCCATTCACATACCTTCTTTCATCAACAAATATGCTTGGCCCACGGAAATGACCGCAGGACGTCCCGCCTTGCGCTTATGGCCTTGCCGGAAATGGCAGGCTGGGTTGGGCAGCACGGGCACCAAACACGGGTTGCTTGCTTCTGCGGCCTTCCGCATGCGGCATCGCCCCTGATCTCCAGGCTCCGGGCGAAATCGATGTCGCGTGCGGCCGGTCCAGAAACAATTGAAGGGGCCTTTCCGCCGTCAGGCGGAACGCCCCCGCTCACGTAGTACGCTCTCGACTAGGTCAAGAGCAGCCTGGAACGCGGCTTCTATACCCAATTCCGTCGTATCGAGCAAGTGAGCGTCCGCAGCCGGGAGCAGCGGCGCCACGGCCCGGCCGGAGTCGCGCTCGTCGCGGCGGCGGATGTCGGCGAGCACCTCGTCATAGGTGATGTCCTCGCCGCGCCCGGCATGTTCCAGGTGGCGGCGCTGGGCGCGGGTCTCGGGCCGCGCCGTCACGAACAGCTTGGCGTCCGCGCCGGGACACACGACTGTGCCGATGTCGCGCCCGTCCAGCACCGCGCCGGGCGGGGTTGCAGCCACGTCGCGCTGCAGGTCGAGCAGGGCGGCGCGCACCGCAGGAATGGCGGCAACTTTTGAGGCCGCCTCGCCGGCGCCCGGTGAGCGCAGCTCTTCGTCGTCATAGCGTTCAGGATCGAGATCGGCGGCGGCCTCGACGGCGGCTGCCTCATCTGACGGATCAGCCCCGGCAGCCATCACCGCCAGCCCGGTTGCCCGGTACAACGAGCCGGTGTCGAGATAGGCAAGGCCGTAATGCGCCGCCAGCCGGCGCGCCAGCGTGCCCTTGCCTGATGCGGCCGGCCCGTCCACCGCGATGACCAGTGGTTTGCCCGGCTGCACCATCAGCCGGCATCCTCGAAGCGGGCGCCCAGTCCTTCCATGAACCGCCGGAAGCCGGGGAAGCTCGTCGCCATCACGTTGCCGTCGTCTACGGTGACCGGCTCGGTGCTGGCCAGCCCCATGACCAGGAACGACATGGCGATGCGATGGTCGAGATGGGTGATGACCGTGCCGCCGCCGGCAGCCTTGCCGCCGCCGCCGGTGACCTCCAGCCAGTCCTCGCCGGTCTCGCAGGTCACGCCATTGGCTTTCAGGCCGGCGGCCACGGCGGCAAGCCGGTCGCTTTCCTTCACCCGCAGTTCGTGCAGGCCCTCCATGCGGGTCGTGCCGTCGGCGAAGGCGGCAGCGACGGCCAGTACGGGATACTCGTCGATCATCGACGGCGCCCGGCCTGCCGGTACTTTCACGCCCTTCAACCGGCTGGAGCGGGCGGTTACATCGCCCACCGGTTCGCCGCCGGAGACGCGTTCGTTGGCGATTGTGATGTCGGCGCCCATCTCCCTGAGCGTGGCGATCAACCCGGTGCGGGTCTCGTTCAGCAGCACGTTCTCGACCGTCACCTCGCTATCCGGCACGATCAGCGCCGCCACCAGCGCGAATGCCGCGGAGGACGGGTCGCCCGGGACCTCGATGCGCTGGCCCTTGAGCTCTACGTGGCCCTTGACTGTGATGGTCCGGGCTCCGTCGTCCGCCTCGCCGAAGCGCAAGGTTGCCCCGAAGCCCTGCAGCATCTTTTCAGTGTGGTCGCGGGTGGCCTCCGGCTCGATGACGGTAGTCTCGCCCGGCGCATTGAGGCCGGCGAGCAGCACTGCCGATTTCACCTGCGCAGACGCCACCGGCAGCCGGTACTCGACCGGCACCGGTTCGCGCGCCCCGTGCACGGTGAGCGGCATGCGTCCGCCCTCGGACGTTTCGAAGCGGGCGCCGAACTTCTCCAGCGGCGTCACGATGCGCCCCATCGGCCGCGAACGCAGCGATGCATCGCCAGACATCCGGGCGCGGATTGGCGTGGTGGCGATGAGCCCCATCACGAGGCGTGCCCCGGTGCCCGAGTTGCCGAAGTCGATTGTCTGGACCGGCGCCTGGAAGCCGCCGAGGCCAACGCCGGTCACATGCCAGCTGTCGTCGTCGTTCCAGCGTTCCACCCGGGCACCCATCGCCGCCATGGCCTTGGCGGTATTGAGCACGTCCTCGCCTTCCAGCAGGCCGGTGATCACCGTTTCGCCAAGCGCCAGCGCGCCGAACATCAGCGAGCGGTGCGAAATCGACTTGTCGCCCGGCACCGTAACCCGGCCGGACAGGCCAGGCGAGGCAAGCGATCTGAGAGGCTGGGGCGGGGTTTCGGACAAGATTGGCTTTCCAGAGCTGGGATCGTGCGGCAGGGTCGCCGCTCAAGCGGGCTAGCTATCACACAGTTTGCCGGTATGCCAGATTTCAGGCAGGTGCAATTTGGCTTTTGACACGGCGCGCTGCTCGTGGCATGGGAACCCGCAAATCACCACACCGCCTGTCATCAGTAAAAGGGACGTTGAACCCGTGGTCAGCGACGAACTTGGCACGAAGCGCACTTGCCCCAGCTGTGGCGCCCGCTTCTACGACTTGAACAAGGATCCGATCACCTGCCCGAAGTGCGCCCAGGCCTTCGTTGCAGAACCGCTGCTTCCATCCAAGGCCGATGGCCCGGTGGCCAAGCCGAAAAGCGTGCCCAAGCCAGTCGAGCGGGATGACGACGAGGATGATCTGGAAGACACCGGCACCCTGGTCAGCCTCGACGATCTCGACGAGGACGGTGATGATGCCGACGACGAAACCGCGGGCATCGAGGACGTTGACCTCGGCGATGACGGCGACGACGACGATGGCGACGTGTTCCTCGAGGAAGAAGAGGAAGAAGGCGGCGCCGGTGTGGTGGACATCATCGGCGGCGGTTCGGCCAAGCCGGGTGACGACGAAGTCTGAGAATAGCCTGCCGGCGCCCGCAAGACCTGATTGACATCACGTCGAGGTGCCGGTATCACGCCGCTTGTCCGGACTGCCGATCAGGCTGTCCGGTCACCTGACAGCCGGTTCCCAAGCCGGTTTCCTGTTTGGATTTCGGGGTCATAGCTCAGTTGGGAGAGCGCTACAATGGCATTGTAGAGGTCGGCGGTTCGATTCCGCCTGGCTCCACCAAACTCTCTGTTTTCCATTTTGACGAAGTGGTTGCTGCCTGAGGGCAGAACCTGCGGGCCGAACGCTTGACGTTTGGCCGCGCGCACCCAATATCTTGCCATGTAAGGCCCTCAAGGGCTTGCGGTGCTGCTACAGGCGGGCTGCGAATCCTGGTTGGCCGTGTAATTGAGCTGCTTTTTCAAGGGCTTGACTGATCATGCGCAATACCGCGTTCCCCTCGCCGTTTTTCGTCGGCTTTGACGAGATCGAGCGCCTCATGGACCGGGTGTCGAAAACCGCGTCCGATGGCTATCCACCGTACAATGTGGAGAAACTGCCATCTGAAGCTGGTCAGGGTGAGCGGCTTCGGATCACGCTCGCGGTGGCAGGATTTACGGCTGCCGAGCTCGAGCTGACGCTCGAGGACAGCGAACTGGTTATCGCCGGCCGCCAGCAGGATGATCTGCAACGCGAGTTCCTGCATCGCGGCATCGCTGCACGCCAGTTCCGGCGCACTTTCGTGCTGGCTGACGGCATGGAGGTGGCGGCGGCCAGCCTCGAAGACGGATTGCTGGTGATCGACCTGGTGCGGCCCGAGCCGCAGCGCCTGGTGCGCCGCATCGAGATTACCCAGCGTGGCAGCTGATATTGAGCCGGATTTGCGGCCGAGGAGAACAAGCATGACAAACAACAAGAACAACGCCCGTCTGCCTCAGGTGCCTGAGAGCGAAATCAACCTGGCGAGCCTGGGGCTTGGCGAGGTCGCCTACGTGCGCAAGGTAACACCGCGCGACGTGGAGCGCATGACCGGCCAGAAGATCGTTTCCGACCCTGCAAAGCCACTGTACTGCCTGTACATGGCGGACGGTACGCCGATGGCGGTGTCCGACAGCCGCGAGGCTGCGATCGCCAATGCCTTCGAGCACGACCTGGCCGCAATCAGCGTCCACTGACCATGCACGCATGGCATCAGCAGCCGTCGCCTTATGCCGCGTGGGGCGCCGAGGCCGATGGTTCGGTGAGTATGGCGTAAAGCCCGGCGGCATTGTCGGTGCCGCGCAGCTTTTCAACGACGCCGGGGTCGCGCAGCAGCCTTGATATGCGGGCCAGCGCCTTCAGGTGATCCGCGCCCGCGCTCTCCGGCGCCAGCAGCAGGAACACCAGGTCGACCGGGTTGTCGTCGACAGACTCGAATTTCACCGGCGCCGCAAGCCGCGCAAATACCCCGTGAACCCGGTCCAGCGCGGCAAACTTGCCGTGAGGAATGGCGATTCCCTGGCCCAGGCCGGTGGAGCCGAGCTTCTCGCGCCGCAGCAGGGTTTCGAAGATCACCTGGGCATCGATACCGGTGATCCGCGCGCCTTCATTGGCGAGTTCCTGGAGCAGCTGGCGCTTGCTTGAAGCCTTGAGGCTTGGCAAGACCGACCCGCTGTTGATGATCTCGGACAATTGCATGACTGGAGTACTCTCCATTCACATCTGTTTATCTTGCAGTGCCATAACCTGCCTTGCCGGCTTTCGGGCCGGGGGCAAGCGCACCCCGACTTTCTAGTTGCCGCCCGGGTCGACCCAGCCGACGTTGCCGTCCCGGCGCTTGTAGACGATATTCAGGCTGCCGTTCTTGCCATTGCGGAACAGCACGAACTGGTCCCTGGTGAAATCCAGCTGCATGACGGCCTCGCCCACCGACAGTTCCGGGATAGTTGCCGACGATTCGGCGATGATGACGGGATTGAGATCGGCTGGTTCTTCTGCCTCCTCGCTCTCGTCCGCCTGCAGTACATACGAGGTTGCCGCCATGGCTGCAATCGGCTCGCTGCGGCTGCGGTGATGATTCTTCAGCCGGCGCTTGTAGCGCCTGAGCCGCTTTTCCAGGTGCCCCGAGGCGGTATCGACGGCGCCGTGTGCATCGCCCGCGCTACCCTGCCCGTTCAGCGTCAGGCCCGTGGTCAGGTGCAGGGTGATTTCGCACTCGAAACCGGTTTTCTGCTTCTCCACCACCACGAGCGCTCTGACGATGCCGTCGAAGTATTTGGCGACGTCGCCGCTAAGCCGGGCCTCGACGTGCTCGCGCAATGCGTCACCAATGTCGAGATTCTTGCCGGTAATCTGAATTTGCATTTTCCGCATGCACCCCTGATGTTCGGCCTGAGTCTGTCGAAGCCTGACGGCATTTTCAAGATTGACTGTTGCACCGGGACCTGCATTCGGCCTCTCAGTCCCGGACTTTCTCCATAACGGGACGTCGTTCTGGATGCGGGCGGACCCTATGAAGGCCTCACTGCATTGTCAATCGGGCTTTGAGGCCACATCGCTCCGGGCTGCAGGGATGCAAGGGTGCACGGCCGCGGGGTCAGCCCGCCTGCCGCATCCGCTTCTCGCGCCGCCGCATCACCGACGAGGGTATGTTCATGGCCTCTCGATATTTGGCGACGGTTCTTCGTGCAATTTCAATGCCTTCTGCGCACAACTTGTCGACGATCTGGTCGTCGGAAAGGATAGCCGAGGCTGATTCGGAATCGATCATGTTACGGATCTTGTGGCGCACTGATTCGGCGGAATGGTCTTCGCCGCCAGCCGATGAAGAGATCGCCGTGGTGAAGAAATATTTCAGCTCGAACACGCCGCGGGGCGTCTCGAAATACTTGTTCGAGGTCACCCGGCTGATGGTTGATTCATGCATCGAGATCGCGTCCGCCACCGTCTTCAGGTTCAGGGGGCGAAGATGCTCGACTCCGTGCACCAGAAACGCGTCCTGCTGGCGTACGATCTCGCGCGCCACGGCCAGGATCGTGCGCGCCCGCTGGTCGAGGCTCTTTACCAGCCAGGTGGCGTTGGACATGCATTCCGAAAGGTAAAGCTTGTCGCTGTCGCGGGTCGTGCCGCTCGCCACCTTGGCGAAATACTGGTTGTTGACCAGCACCCGCGGCAGCGTTTCGGTATTCAGCTCAACCGCCCAGGTGCCGTCCGGGGCAGGCCTGACGATGACATCCGGCACCACGGGCTGCACCACCACCGAGCCGAACATGTTGCCGGGCTTGGGGTTCAGCGCGCGCACTTCCGCCGCCATGTCGCGCAGGTCGTCCATGTCGACCTTGCACAGCGCCTTGAGCCGGGCAAGGTCATGCCTGGCCAGCAGTTCCAGGTTGTCGATGAAGGTCTGCATTGCCGGGTCAAGCCGGTCGCGCTCCTTGAGCTGGATCGCCAGGCATTCCTTGAGATTGCGCGCCATCACGCCGGGCGGATCGAAGGTCTGCAGGACGGCCAGCGTCTGTTCGACCAGTTCCAGCGGTGCGCCAAGCGTGTCGGCAACGGTTTCGATGTCACCCGACAGGTAGCCCGCCTCGTTCACCAGCCCGATCAGGTGAGCGCCGATCATGCGCATCGCCGGATCTGCCAAGGCAAGGTGCATCTGCTCGGTCAGGTAGTCGCTCAGGGTGCTTTCGCTGGCCAGCGTTGCGTCAAACGCCATCTCGCCGTCAAAGCTGCCGCCTGACCCGCCTGATGAGCTGGCCACCTGCCAGCCGGAGTCGGTCATCCCGGCAGGCTCGGCCGCTTCCCGGTTGATGGTGTCGGCCCTGGCTTCGTCTGCGTAGACGTTCTCAAGGCCGGTATCCAGATTGTCGATGCTGGAGGACGTCTCGCCCGGCGTCGCCAGTGCGTCGGTCACGTCACGTGGATCGCCGGTTCCGCCGGTGGTGGCCGCCTCGCGGCCCTCGAAGCCCTCATCGGCCATGATGTCGCGGCCCGCTTCGTCGCGTTCATCACGCTCGAGCAGCGGGTTGGATTCCAGCTCGCTCTCGACGAATGCCTGCAGCTCGAAATTCGACATCTGCAGCAGCTTGATAGCCTGCTGCAGTTGCGGCGTC
>JAZBOA010000078.1:0-10264 GCA_036350935.1 Anderseniella sp.
CAGCTGTCATCCTGGCGTGGCGGGCCGGCAGCGGCAGCCAGGCGCAAACCATCGAGGCCATGCGCCGCGCGGCCGAGCTTGAAACCAAGCTGGCTGAAATGTCGGGTCAGCTGCGCGGGCTTGCCGAGCACTCCGCTTCCACGCAGGCCCACCTGACGCAAACCCTCGACCAGCGTCTGGAGCAGGTCTCACAGCGGCTGGGCGCGGGCCTGAGCGAGAACAGCCAGCGCACCACCCAATCGCTGCAGCAGCTCAATGAACGCCTCGCCGTCATCGACACCGCGCAGGCGAACCTTACGCAGCTTTCCTCGGAAATGCTGTCGCTGAAGGACATCCTGTCGAACAAGCAGGCACGAGGCGCCTATGGCCAGGGGCGCATGGAAGCCATCGTCCGCGACGGCCTGCACGCCTCGGCCTACTCGTTCCAGACCACGCTGTCGAACGGCACCCGGCCCGACTGCCTGATCCGGCTTCCCGGCAACGAGCTGGCGGTGGTGATCGATGCGAAGTTTCCGCTTGAAGCCTATAACGCGCTGAAGAAGTGCGGGCATGACGAAGAGCTCCGCCCGCACCAGCAGCGCTTCCGGGCCGACGTCGCGAAGCACATCAGGGATATCGCGGACAAGTACCTGATCAAGGGCGAGACGCACGAGACGGCGATCATGTTCGTGCCATCGGAGTCGATCTACGCAGACCTGCATGAAAACTTCGAGGACGTCATCCAGCGCGCCCACCGCTCCAGGGTCATCATTTCATCGCCCAACGTGCTGATGCTGCTGGTGCAGACCATGCAGGCCGTTTTCAAGGACGCCCGGATGCGCGAGCAGGCCGTCATCATCCAGAGCGAGGTGGTGCGGCTGATGGAGGACGTGAGCCGCATGCATGACCGGGTGCTCGACCTGCAGCGCCATTTCGGCATGGCCGGCAAGGACATCGAGAAGATCGTCACGTCGTCGGAGAAGATTTCACGGCGCGGGGCGAAGATCGAGGCGCTGGAACTTGCCGAGCCCGGCGACGCAGACAGCAAACAACCAGCCGCGGCGCCACGGCTGGTTGCTGGTCAGTAGGCCGGCAGGGGAGGCGGGCCTTACTGTGTCTTGCGTCCTCCAGGGGTCACTTGGAGAGGTAGATGGCGGACGCAATCTGGTTCTGGATTTCCTCGAATGCCCGGGTCAGGTCGTTTGAATCCTCGGCCTTGTAGAAATGCTTGTCCGGATCGGTCGAGCAGCCCTTGAGGCGGTTTTCGGTGCCGGCATCATCAAGCGCAAAGGCAATGGTGATGACCGTGATGCCGGAAGCCTTGACGTTGGCGCAAAGCGTTTCGAGGTTCTTCTCGCCATCGCTCACGGTGCGCGATCCATTGCCGAAGGCAGGCTCGGTCTGCTTGCCGTCGGTAAGAAGAACAAGGAATTTCTTGTTGGTCTTGTCGCTTTCATTGCGGGCTGCGTACGGCGCGCCTGAATCAAGCAGGTGCCAGCCGAATTCCACGCCAAGCGCAATGTGCGTCCAGGCGTACGGCTTCATGGCCTTGAGCTGGTTGATGGTGCCCTTGTGGTCATCGGTAAGCGGGCGGACGATCAGCCTGTTGGGCGCATAGGCCGAACAGCCTGATGAAGCATGCACCGGAGCCTGCGGCTGACCCCACTTGGTGTTGTCCTGGCTGGCAACCGGCGCGGATACATTGGTGTTGTGCGGGAACGGGCGGTCCTGGGTGCAGCCGGTCCAGGTGCCGCCGCCGCCACCCTTTACCATGCTGCCGGGCAGCGTGGTGTAGACGTGGTGCGAAAACGGCACGAGACCGAAATGGATGTCCTTGTTGCTGCCGTCCTCGCTCAGGTTGTCGACCATGTCGATGGCAGCCTCGCGCATGGTCTCGTACTTGACCTGACCAGCGGATATTTCCGCCATTGATCCTGAATAGTCGAGCGAAAGCACAATTTCCGCCTTTTGCGGCAGGCGCATCGTGGCAGTGGAACTGCCTGCCACATTCAGCGAATTGAAGCCGCCAACCTTCATCAGGGTGGTGGGCAGCGTACCGGCATAGGACACCGTCACCATACCGCCGCCAAAGGTGACGTCAGCCGATCCGTTGAGCTGCCCGCCCAGCTTGCCGGCGATGTTGGCAGCGAAGGTGTCTGTAGCCATCTTGCGGCGCTGCCCCTCTGTGGCAGACGGCTTGGCGGAAGCGGCGGCCAGTGCGGCCGCATCCAGCGATGCCTGCACATCGGCCTTGGCCGCGCTTGCCCGGTAGGCGTCTAGGCCAATGCCGGCAGCAAGGAAAAACGGTACGGCGACGAGGCCCAGCGCCAGGGCAATGGCCCCGCGCTCATCCCGCCTGAAACAGGATGTCAGGCTGGTGCTGTTGTTGATGATACTGTCGAAGCGGGTCTTCATCGGTCTGTTCCCTGAACCATCTGTGTCTGCCGTCTTGCGTCCTGTTCCCAATCGGGACAGTCGGAAACGCTATGTTCAGGATCAAGCAACGACCGCGCCGCAGCCGCGCCAGGCCACGGGTTATGCCCGGGAAACCGGGGATCAGGGTTTACAAAGGGTTAAGAAAGCCAGCTACAGAGACCGGCGAGCGCGCACCGCTGCCGCCAGGGTGCCCTCGTCAAGATAGTCCAGCTCGCCGCCGACCGGCACGCCGTGGGCAAGCCGGGTCACCGCAATGCCGGTGTCGGACAGCTGGTCCATGATGTAATGGGCGGTCGTCTGGCCATCGACCGTGGCATTGACGGCAATCATCACCTCGCGCACCTCTCCGGGGCGCGCCCGCTCGATCAGCGAAGCGATGCGGAGGTCCTCCGGCCGCACCCCCTCAATGGCCGACAGGGTCCCGCCGAGCACATGATAGAGGCCCTGCACGGCGCCTGCCCGCTCCAGCGCCCACAGGTCGCCCACCTCCTCGACCACGCATATCAGCGTGCGGTCGCGGCGCGGGTCGGTGCACAGGGTGCACGGATTGACCACGTCGACATTGCCGCAGACGCTGCACTCGCTGACCTTTTCCAGCACGTCGGCGAGCGACATTGACAACGGCTGCATCAGCTTCTCGCGATGCTTGACCAGGTGCAGCGCGGCACGGCGCGCCGACCGCGGCCCCAGACCGGGCAACCGCGACAGCAGCTGGATCAGCCGTTCGATCTCGGCTCCTACGACCTGGCGTGACATGGCAGCATGTTTCCCGCTGAACGGAGAGGCCGTCAGAACCCCGGCATCTTGAAGCCGGGCGGCAACGGCAGGCCACCGGTGATGTCCTTCATCTGCTCGGCCACCGCCTGCTCCACCTTGGCGCGGGCCTCGTTGTAGGCAGCCATCAGCAGGTCCTCGAGGATTTCCTTCTCTTCCGGCTTCATCAGGCTGTCGTCGATCTCGACCTTCTGCATCAGGTTCTTGCCGTTCAGGGTGAGCTTCACCATGCCGGCGCCGGCCTGACCGGTGACCGTAAGCTCGTCGAGGCGCGCCTGCATGTCGGCCATCCGGGCCTGCATCTCCTGCACCTGCTTCATCATGTTGCCGAGGTTCTTCATGCTCGATGTCTGCTCCTTAGAGGGCGATCAGTCTTCAAAGTCGATAGTGTCCGGCGCAGCGCTGCCATCCGGCTCCACTGTTCCGTCAGATTGCGGTACGGGCTCAAGAGCGGCGAGGTCCCTGACCTCGACGATCTCGGCGCCGGGGAAGCTGGACAGGATCGTCTGCACGTCCGGGTTCTGGCGCACCTGGCGGAACAGGCTGTCGCGCTGCTCGCGCTTCTGGTCGGCCAGGGTCGGGCCGGCGGCAACGGACGCGATCGAAACGATCCAGCGTTCACCGGTCCATGCTTCCAGCCGGCGCGACAGGTCGTTGGCGATGCCGGGGGGCGCTGCACCGGTCAGCGCAATCTCGATCCGGCCCCTGCCCATGGACACCGGCGACACATGCTTTTCGAGGTCCGACTGCAGCTTGATGTCCCGCTTGGAGGCGACGAACGCAACCAGCTCCTCGAAGCTGGCGAACTGTACCGGCGCCGGCGCGGCGGGCGGGTGCTGCGGCTCATGCTGCTTCGGCACCGCGGCGGACATGACGGGCGCGTGGGTGATGGGCGGCATTCCGGGACCGGCCTGGCCGGACCCCATGGCCGGGACATTTCCACCGCCTGCGCCCGCCTGCGCCGCGCCGACGCCGTGCGAACCTGCATCGCGGCCTGCCCCGGTCTTGACCATACGGGCAAGTTCTTCCGGAGCGGGCATGTCGGCCACGTGGGCGAGCCGGATCAGCACCATCTCAGCCGCCATCAGCGAATTGGGGGCGCGCGATACCTCCTCGAGACCCTTGAGCAGCATCTGCCAGGTGCGCGCCAGCACCGGCATGGCCAGCCTACCTGCGAACTCAAGCCCGCGGGTGCGTTCCTGCTGGGTAACGGCCGCATCGTCAGCCAGCGCCGCAGACACCTTGAGCTTGGTGACCCAGTGGGTGAAACCGGCCAGATCGGCGATGATGACCTCGGGATCGGCCCCAAGGGCGAACTGCTGCTCAAGCTCGTCGAGAGCCTTGCCGGCATCGCCCTTCATCAGCGCCTCGAACAGGTCGATGACTCGGGCCCGGTCGGACAGGCCCAGCATGGACTGCACGTCCGCAGCGGCCACCTTGCCGGTGCCGTAGGCAATGGCCTGATCAAGCAGCGACAGCCCGTCACGAACCGAGCCTTCCGCCGCCCGGGCGATCATGCGCAGCGCCTCGTCCTCGGCTTCGACGTTCTCGCGCGCACAGACATTGGCCAGGTGCTGTATCAGCAGCCCGGCATCGAGACGGCGCAGGTCGAAACGCTGGCAGCGCGACAGCACGGTGACCGGCACCTTGCGGATCTCGGTGGTGGCGAAGATGAACTTGACGTGCGGCGGCGGCTCTTCCAGCGTCTTCAGCAGCGCGTTGAAGGCCGCCGTGGACAGCATGTGCACTTCGTCGATGATGTAGACCTTGTAGCGGGCCGATGCCGGCTTGTACTTCACCGCGTCATTGATCTCGCGGACATTGTCCACCCCGGTGTGGGAGGCTGCATCCATCTCGATCACGTCCACGTGGCGCGATTCAAGGATGGCGTCGCAATGCAGACCCTTCTGCGACAGGTCTACGGATGGACCGGTGTCCTCGCCGTCCTTCGGCACGTAGTTGAGGGCGCGCGCAATGAGCCGGGCGGTGGTGGTCTTGCCGATGCCGCGCACGCCGGTGAGCATGTAGGCTTGCGCGATGCGGCCCGAGGCGAAGGCGTTGGTGAGGGTTCTCACCATCGCCTCCTGGCCGATCAGGTCCTCGAAGGTCTGCGGGCGGTATTTGCGCGCCAGCACCCGGTAGGGTACGCGCGGTTCCACTGCTGTTGAGGTGTTATCCGCCATCGCGCCCCGTTCGCGCATGATCATGAAGGCTGCCAGGAACCCGGACATCAGGTGGGAGGCTGGACGGGCAACCCGGGTACAACTCGTTGGGGCTGCTTCCTTCCGGACCTGACCCGGTTGGCGAGCGACACGTCTGCTGCCAACCTCCCATCCCCTATATCGGACGGATGGCGCCAAGATGCAAGGGTGCGCTTGGGCGCTCTTGCCAGCGGCGGCAGCGCGTGGCAAACCGCCCTCAGCTTTCCTTCCGCCTGCCCCAAAGGTACGACCCGCCCATGGTCCGCACGACGCCCGCTTTCATGCTCGGTTCGCTCGAACGGCTGTCCGGCCACCGCAACGAGCCGGCGCGGGTTGCCGCCATGCTGGCGGACACGGCAACCAGATACGCGGTGTTCGTGGCCGACAAGGTGGTGGTGCACGCCGGCCCGGCAGGGTCCGGCGGCGTCTGGTGGCATGGACGGACGGAGCTTCCCGAGACGATGGCCGGCGTGGAACCGGTGCTGCTCGGCCTCGATGATGCCGGTGTAGCGCACTTTGCCGTTATGGCAGGCGCTGCCGAATTGCCGCTTGCCAAAGGTCAGGCGGCGGTGGACCTGCGCTCCATCGCACTGCAGGGGCTGGTGGCGGACGGGATGCTTGGCCACATGGCGCAGGCGCGCGGGCTTTTGAACTGGCACGTGCGGCACCGCTTCTGCGCCAATTGCGGCGCCGCTACGGTATCGGGCGACGCCGGCTACAAGCGTGTCTGCGGCTCATGCCAGGCGGAGCATTTTCCGCGCACCGACCCGGTGGCGATCATTGCCGTGGTGCGCGGCCAGTCGATGCTGCTGGGGCGTTCGGCGCGGTTTGCCTCGACGATGTATTCAACCCTGGCCGGTTTCGTCGAGCCGGGCGAAACGGCGGAAGACGCGGCACGGCGCGAGGTGGAGGAAGAATCCAGCGTCAAGGTCGGCGCGGTGCGCTACGTGCTGAGCCAGCCGTGGCCGTTCCCGGCCAACCTGATGATCGGGATGGTTGGCGAGGGCTTGAGCGACACCATTCACATCGACCCGGACGAACTGGTGGATGCGCGCTGGTTCAGCTTCGACGAGGTGCGCGCCATGCGCGACGGCAGGCACCCGGAGGGTCTCGAGATTCCACCCTCCATCTCGATCGCCCACCATCTCATCATCAAGGTGCTGGACGAGGCCGAGGGCTGATCAGGCGGTAGTGTCCAGCTGTTCGCGCTTGCGGGCCAATTCCTCGCGGTAGGCGCCGGCCTTGTAGACGCCCAGCACGCGCAAGCTGGAGGTGAAGAACTCCAGTTCCTCCAGCGCCAGCCGCACCGGCCGGTCCTGCGGATGGCCCTCGATGTCGGCATAGAACTGGGCGACGTTGAAGGTGCCGTCCACGTACGACTCCAGCTTGATCATGTTGACGCCATTGGTGGCAAAGCCGCCCATCGCCTTGTACAGCGCGGCCGGCACGTTGCGCACGGTGAAGATGAACGAGGTGATGACCGGCGCCTCGTCGGGCGTGGCGTCGTCGGGCTCGGCCGACATGATGACGAAGCGGGTGGTGTTGTGGTCCTCGTCCTCGATGTCGCCGCGCATGATCTCGAGGCCATAGATCTCGGCCGCCTTGGACGAGGCGATGACGGCGGTCGACCGGTCCTGGCTGCGGGCGAGGTCCTTGGCGGCACCGGCGGTATCCACCGCCACCACGGCCTCAAGGCCCATTGCGGCGATGACCCGGCGGCACTGGCCCAATGCATGGGTATGGCTGGTGATGCGCGTGAGCTGTTCCGGCCTGGTGCCCGGCAGCACCAGCAGCTGGTGGCGCACCCGCAGGAAATGTTCGCCAACAATGTAGAGGCTCGAATTCGGCATCAGGTGGTGAATGTCTGCGACGCGGCCAGCCACCGTATTGTCGATGGGAATCATGGCGAGCGCTGCCACGCCCTGTTCCACGGCGGCGAAGGCGTCCTCGAAGGTGCGGCATGCCATTGGCTCGTGATCCGGACAGGCCTCGATGCAGGCGATATGGGAATTTGCGCCGGGCTCGCCCTGGTATGCGATCTTCGGTCTGGACATGCTCATCGTGCTTCAGGAACCTTCAATTCTGGCGCCGGCAGGACCTGCCCGGACAGGGCTTGCAATACCGGCGCGGCATATGGACACTCGCCGCCTTATAGGTGTTGCGCGGGCCTGGAGAAACAACTAGTTTCCGCGCCGCAATCACGGGAAATGGCTGCCAAGAGCCAGAACCGCTATCACAACACATGGTTTGAGGGCGAGCATGTTCGGAATGGACACGATGACTTTAAACAAGATCGCCGGCGCGGTGCTTGGCACCGGTCTGCTGGTGATGGGGCTCAACATCCTGTCGGACGCCGTCTACCACGCCGAAAAGCCGGAAGAAGCCGCAATCGCCATCAACGTTCCGGAAGGCGATACGGCGGCAGCCCCCGCCGAGGAAGAGCCTGCAGTGTCGCTGGCCACCCTGATGGCCTCGGCTGACGCAACCAGGGGCCAGGCCGTATTCAAGGCCTGCCAAGCCTGCCATACGCCTGAAGAAGGCGGCGCCAACAAGGTTGGCCCGAACCTCTATGGCATCGTTGGCGCGCAGAAGGCCCACATCGACGGATTTGCCTATTCGGATGTGCTGAAAGGGCTGAACAACGAAACCTGGACCTTCGAAAACCTCGATGCGTTCATCAAGAACCCGAAGGGCTACATGAGGGGCACCAAGATGGCCTATGGCGGCCTCAAGGATGACGCCCGGCGCGCCGACCTGCTGGCCTACCTGCGCACCCTGTCTGACAACCCGGCGCCGCTGCCAACCGAATAAGCCCGGCGCGAGCGTGGATCCGGGGTTGCCGCTCACGAAACAATTACCGTCTTTTAACACCGGCAGCCTCTGCCGGTGTTTTATTTTGGCCGTGAAGTTCCTAGACTCTTCATTGACGAGGACGGCTGCGACCCATGCTGTCCCAACTCAGGGAGCCTGACCCGTGATCGACCGCAGAACGCTGCTTCAGCTTACCGCCGCAACCGGTGTCCTCCACGTGCTGCCGCCCGGCGCGGCACGGGCCGCAGAGCCGCAGTGGCGCCACGGCCTGTCGCTGTTCGGCAACCTGAAATACCCCGAAGGCTTCGAGCACTTCGACTATGTGAACACCGATGCGCCCAAGGGCGGGCGGGCGCGGGTATTCTCGCTCGGCTCGTTTGACAGCCTCAACCCGTTCACCTTCAAGGGCAGCGCTGCCGGCATCGTCGGGCAGACCTTCGACACGCTGATGGACGCCGCCCTCGACGAGGCGGGCTCAGAGTATGCACTGATTGCCGAGGCGGTGAAGAAGCCGGACGATTTTTCATGGGTCACCTACCGGATCAACAGCCAGGCCCGCTTCCACGATGGCACGCCGATAACCCCTGAAGATGTGATCTGGTCGCTGGAGGCGCTGAAGGGCGCACACCCGTTCTACAATTCCTACTATGCCAACGTGAGCGCCACCGAGCAGACCGCCGGCAACGAGGTGACGTTCCGCTTCAACCAGTCCGGCAACCGCGAACTGCCGCAGATCGTCGGCCAGATCCCGGTGCTGTCCAAGGCCTGGTGGACGGGCAAGAACGACAAGGGCGAAACCCGCGACATCAACAGCACCACGCTCGAGGCGCCGCTGGGCAACGGCGCCTACCGGATCGCCGAGGTGAAGCCGGGCACGTCGATCACCCTCGAACGGGTGAAGGACTACTGGGCGGCTGACCTGCCGGTGAACCGCGGCAAGAACAATTTCGACGAGATCTTCGTCATCTATTACCGCGACAACACCATCGCAATGGAGGGCTTCAAGGGCGACGAGTACGACTTCCGCGCCGAGAGTTCCTCCAAGGACTGGGCAACCTCCTACGACTTCCCGGCAGCCAAGCGCGGCGACGTGCTGAAGGAGGAAATCTACCTGAAAAACCCCGACGGGATGCAGGCCTACGTGTTCAATACGCGCCGTGAGCGGTTTGCCGATGCGAAGGTCCGGCAGGCGCTCAACTTCGCCTTCGATTTCGAGTGGGCCAACCAGAACCTGTTCTTCGGCCAGTACGTGCGTACCGCCAGCTATTTCGCCAATTCGGAGCTGGCCTGGTCCGGCCTGCCGGAAGGCAAGGAACTGGATATCCTCAACGAGGTGAAGGACCAGGTGCCGGCGGAAGTGTTCACCGCACAGTATACCAACCCGTCCTATGCCACGCCGCAGGACAAGCGGAACAACCTGCGCACGGCCGCCAAGCTCCTGTCGGAAGCCGGCTGGTCGGTTGGCAATGACCGGATGCTGCGCAATGGCGCCGGCCAGGCCTTTGAAATCGAGTTCCTGCTGGTGTCGCCGCTGTTCGAGCGGGTAGTGCTGCCCTATGTCAGCCAGCTTGAACTGCTCGGCATCAAGAGCACGGTCCGCACCATCGACTCCGCCCAGTACGAGCGCCGGGTGCAGGCGTTCGACTATGACTGCATCGTCGGCAGCTGGGGGCAGTCGCTGTCGCCGGGCAACGAGCAGCGCAACTTCTGGGGTTCGGAGGCCGCGGATCGCGAGGGCAGCCGCAATTTCGTCGGCATCAAGAACCCGGCCGTGGACAAGCTGATCGACCGGATCATCTTCGCCAAGGACCGCGAGGAACTGGTCGCCGCCTGCCGGGCGCTCGACCGGGTGCTGCTGTGGAACCACTACGTGGTGCCGATGTGGAACATCCCCTACGAGCGTATCGCCTTCTGGAACCGTTTCGGCCGTCCGGAGAAACTGCCCGATCATTCGCTCGGCTTCCCCGCCATCTGGTGGTGGGACGAGGCCAAGGCCGCGAAGGTGAAAGCCTGATGCGGCGGCTTGCCGTTGCGGCGCTGGCCGCCTGTTCGCTGGCTGGCGC
>JAZBOA010000079.1:0-12468 GCA_036350935.1 Anderseniella sp.
CATCAGCACGAAGCCCGACACATACATCGAAATCTCGACCACGCGTGCAATGGACATTGCTCAACTACCCAGGTGCCGGAAGGCCTTGATGACCTGCCGGTAGACATCGAGCTTGAAGGGAACGATCAGGTCTTCCAGCTCGTCCATGCGCGCCCAGCGCCAGTCGTCGAATTCGGGCTTGTGTCCGACACCGGATATGTCGATCTCGCTGTCGTCTCCTTCGAACCGGCAGGCCACCCATTTCTGTTTCTGGCCGCGGTACTTGCCCTTCCAGGCCACACCGACGAGGTGGTCCGGCAGGTCGTAGTTCAGCCATCCTGGCGTTTCTTCCAGGACACGCGCCGAGCGTACGCCGGTTTCTTCTGTCAGTTCGCGCAGGGCAGCCGCCTGGATGTCCTCGCCCTCGTCGATGCCGCCTTGTGGCATCTGCCACCACATGCCGACACCGGCGGCTTCATCGTCGTTCTCTTGCACAATGCGGTGGCCGATCCATACACGGCCTTCGCGGTTCAGCAGCATCACCCCGACACACGGACGGTAAGGCAGACAGGCAAGATGCTCGGGCAGCTTCGTGTCACTCATGGTGGTGCGCCATTCCGGGCTGGTCAGGTCAACTCTGCCGGGCCGCAAAAGCAGCCGATACGGGCACCAGCAGAATGCGCCGGCCGGCCAGCGTGCGGGCCCACTCCTCGATCGCGTCGATGGTGTGGGGCAGGCCCGCCCCGGTACCGATGGCAAAACCGTTGGCCTGGGCCTGGGCTTCAAGCAGCTGCAGGGCTGCCATGACGGCTTCCGGCGTATTGCCGCCGGCATCCAGCGAGACGGTAGCAGAGCGTGCGGGCAGTCCGAACTTGCCTGCTACACCGGTGGCGCGGGACAGGCCCTTGCTGCCATCATCGACATAGACGAGGCCGCGCTTGCCCAACTCCTGCAGAACCGGGCCAATTGCCTGCTCGTTGGCTGCGAACTGCGCGCCAAGATAATTGGTCACCCCGGCGTAGCCTGCAAATCTGCTGAGGTGCCAGTAGAGACTGTCGATGTTCTGTTCAACCGGCGCCGAGGTCAGCAGGGTGCGCGGTCCGGGGTCGACCGAGGGGTAGCCAAACGGCTCCATGGGCAGGTGTATGAACAGTTCGTGACCCTGGGCGCGCGCCTGGTTGGCCAGTTCCTGCAGGTTCTCGCCGTAGGGCGCGAACGCCAGCGATACTTCCGGCGGCAAGGCGCGAATGGCGGCCTGGGTCAGTTCGGCATTGAGGCCCATGCCGCCAATCAGCAAGGCGATCTTGGGCTGGTCTGACAGCATGATGTCCCTGGAGACCGGGCGGGCATAGACCTGGGCAGCCTTGCTTCCGTCCTTCGCCATGACGGGCAGAGGTCCATGCGGTCCGTCAGCGGTCAGACGCCTGACCGGCGCAGGCACCAGGGCCATTGCCTCGCGCCCGGCAATCGAAGCTTCCTGCTGCACGCCCTGACTGTCCCGTGACAATGGAAGCTCGTCCACCGACAATGCGCCAGGTGGGCTTTCCGCGGGGGCATCGTCGCGGACGCGGTTCTGTGCAAGCTGGCGTTGCGCGCGCTCGAGATCGGTCTCCCCGCCGCCATCGCTGCGGGTCCCGAGGCCGGACAGGTCGATTACCTCGGTATTGGCGCCGAGATCCTGCGGTTCGGGTTCATCGCCGTCGGATCCTGCATCCAGGCTGGCGGCGCCAGTCGTGGAAGCATCTCCGGCCGGGGCGTCGACGGATGACGTCACGATCGGGTCCGATGTGTCGATCTGCATGTGCACCACGGGCTGGCCGCCATAAGGCTCGTGGGAGAACACGGCCCAGGTTCCCAGTGCGGCCAACGCTGCAATGGACGAGACGGTGGCTGCTCGCAAGGCAGATGGACGCGATGACAGGATGCGCGAAATCCATGACCGCCGCTTCAGTGGTTGGCGCAGATCGTCTTCCATGCCGCTAGAACTTGCCCCGTGCCGCAATGCCCGCACCCCAGTGGCCGGACAGACAAAGTCAATGCCGAATCAATTGATTCGGCTGGAACTATAGCGTGATTTACGCTGCATTCCCCCATCCAACCTCAAGGCAGGCGGCACAACAAAAAAGACATCCGGACGGTGGCGTCCGGATGTCCTGTTGATTGACGTCCGTCAGCGCCAGCTGGCGCTGGCTCAGTTGGCTGAACTTCCGGCGCCTTCTTCCTTGACCGGTGCTTCGGCCTTCTGCGGCGTGTCGGTCACCGTCTTGCCGTCCAGCAGGTCAATGGCCGCCTTCAGCTGCAAGTCCTTTTCCTTTTCGGCAGGGACGTAGGACGACGAACCGGTGGCTTCCTCGCCATCGCCCGACGACAGGTGGCCGCGCAGGGATGCTTCCGACGTCGTGCTGCTGGCTTGCGCCTTCAACTCTTCCGGCAGTTCCTGCTCGATCTTGATATCGGGCACGATGCCCTTGGCCTGAATCGAGTTGTTGGACGGCGTGTAGTAGCGCGCCGTGGTCAGCCGGATTGCGCCTTCGGAACCGAGCGGGATGATGGTCTGGACCGAGCCCTTGCCGAACGAGCGGGTGCCAAGCACGGTCGCCCGCTTGTGATCCTGCAATGCCCCCGCGACGATCTCCGAGGCCGAAGCAGAGCCGCCGTTGATCAGCACGACAATCTTCTTGCCGTCGGTCAGATCACCGTTGGTTGCGGTGGAGCGGTCGGTTTCGGCGCCGTTGCGGCCACGCGTCGATACGATCACGCCGCGATCAAGGAAACTGTCGGACACCGAGATCGCCTGGTTGAGCAGGCCGCCCGGATTGTTGCGCAGGTCGAGCACGTAGCCCTTCAGCTTGTCGCCGGCCTGCTCCTTGATCTTGGCAATGGCCGTTTCAAGGTTGTCCTGGGTCTGGTCGTTGAAGGACGAGATGCGGATATAGCCGATATCGTCGCGCTCCAGATTGTAGCGGACGGCGCGGATCTTGATGACGTCGCGGACAATCTTGACGTCAAACGGCGCATCCATGCCCTGGCGTACGATTGTAAGCACGATCGGCGAGCCGACCTTGCCGCGCATCCTGTCAACGGCCTCGTTGAGGTTGAGGCCGCGCACTTCCTTGCTGTCGATGTGGGTGATCAGGTCATTGGCGAGGATGCCGGCCTTCTGCGCCGGTGTCTCGTCGATCGGGGCGACCACCTTGACCACCTCGTTCTCCATGGTGACCTCGATGCCGAGGCCGCCGAACTCGCCACGCGTCTGCACCTGCATGTCCTTGAACCGTTTCGGGTTCATGTAGCTGGAGTGCGGGTCCAGGCCGGAGAGCATGCCATTGATGGCCGTATCGATGAGCTTTTCGGAGTCGGGTTCCTCGACATAGTCGGAACGCACGCGGTCGAAAACATCGCCGAACAGGTTGAGATAGCGGTAGGTGTCCTGGTTGGAGGCGACGGCCTGGCTGAGCGACAACCAGCCGCCAGTGGCGGCTAGGGCACCCAGAACGAAGGCACTGGCGATTTTCAGGGACGTCTTGTTCATGTTTGTTTAGCTTCCAGTTTTGCAAGGCGAGGCAACGCAAGGGGCCTGACAGCCAGATCAGGCAAAGAGTAACCCGCTACGCTGCAACTCGCTAGCCTTCATTTCCGCCATTATTGGGGCGGCGTGCCGCCTTGGCAGCAGAATCCTGCCACCACTTGGCAGAATTCACGGCGTTCGATCCTTTTCTGACTTCTACGTACAGGATCGGCCGGGGATCGTCTATCCGGTCGCCGATCAAAGTTGCGCGAGCAGGGTGTTCACCCATGCTTCCAACGGGTTCACCCGCTGCCAGCTGCTGGCCGGGTAACACCGAAATGGTGTCCAGGCCAGCCAGAAGCAAGTGATAGCCGTCACCGACATTGATGATGACCAGTTTGCCGTAGCTGCGGAACTCGCCGGCAAACTCCACGCTGCCGTCGGCTGGCGTAGTGATCTGGGCCTGCTTGCGGGTGGCGATGAAGAGGCCTTCCGAGGTGCCGCCGAAGCCATCCTTGTCGCCGAACTGGCGGACGCGCTCACCCTGCGCGGGCAAGGACAGCTTGCCGGCGGACCGGGCGAAATGTACAGGTTCACGGTCGGGCGCTGGCTGCAGGGCGGCGAGCTTGCGTTTTTCTTCGGCGTCGCGAGCCTGTTGCTCGGCTTCCGCCTTGCGCAATGCGGCCTCGCGCTGTTCGGCCGACAGCCTGGCGGCCTCGGCGGTGGCCTGAAGGCGCGCCTGTTCTGCCTCGGCCGCCTTGCGGGCCTCTTCCTTCAGGCGTTCTTCCTCGGCAATGCGGCGCTGTTCAGCAAGGCTCGCCAGCAGCTCACGAATGTCGTCTGCCTTGCGGGCGAGGTCCTGCGTGCGCTGGCGTTCTGCTTCCAGTTCGCTGGCGGTTCGTGCCAGCAGTTCCTTCTTGCGCGTCAGCAGGGATTCGAGTTCTGCGCGGGCAGGCGCAAGGTTTGCCACATGCGTATCAAGTTCGGTGCGGGTGGACAGGATGCGCTGGCGCACGGCGTCAAGCTCCGCCAGTTCGCGGGCAAGCCGGGCGGCCTGACCGTTCAGATTGGGCACGATCGCGCCGAACAGCAACGAGCCGCGAACCGCGCTGGCGGCGTCTTTCGGGTTCACGGCAAGTGGCGGCGGCGGGTTGCGTTCCAGCCGCTGCAGGCCTGCGAGAAGCTCGGCCAGGGCGGCGCGGCGGACCTTGAGCTTGCCGCGCAAGCCGGCTTCTTCCGCCGCCAGTTTATCCAGTTTCTTTTCGCTTTCCATGATGCGCGCCTCGCGCGACTGGATGTTGCCGGCCAGATCCACCAGCCGTTGCGATACGTCGGCCATTTCGGCTTCCAGCGCCTCGCGCTCGCGATTGAGCGAGGCGGTGCGGGCCTTTGCGCTCTCGATCTGGCGCTCAATGGTGCGCAACTGGTCAGTATGCTGGCTGATTCCCTCTTCCGATTGCACCGGTCCCGCCAGCGCCAGCAAGAGGGCTGGCACGGCGGCTGCCGCTGCGAGGTTTCTGAGAATGCTGTTGAGCATCGGCAATCGGTCGGATCCGGCATATTGGCGCGCAGCAAGAAACCGGCAAGGGCGGCTGCACCCGGTTGCAAAAGGGAATCATCAGTCCCGGTGATACGGATGATTAACCAAAATGGTGACTGACCGGTAAACCTGCTCGGCCAGCATGACGCGGGCGAGCTTGTGCGGCCACGTCATGCGGCCGAAACTGACCAGATGCCGGGCAGCATCGCGCAGGGCCTGCCCGTGGCCGTCAGGGCCGCCAAGGCAGAATGCGATCTCGCTGGTGCCCGCGTCGAGTTCCTGGCGGATGAGGCCGGCAAATTCCTCGCTGGACAAGGTCTTGCCGCGTTCATCGAGAGCTACAAGACAGGCCGCCGGTCCGGCAGTGCCGAGCAGCCAGCGGGCCTCGTCTGCCTTGCGGGCCCCGGCGCTGTCCTTACGGCTTTCCGCCGTGTCTGCAAGGGTGATGGCGGTGATGCCCGCAGGCCGGCCTTGCTGGCGGGCTCGGGCAAGATAGATGGCAAGCAGGTCTGCCTCGGGGCCGGATTTCATCCGCCCGATTGCGGCAATGGACAGCTTCACGCGAGGCTCAGGCCAGCGTGGTGTCTGCCGGTGCGTTCGGCGACCACAGCTTCTCGATATTGTAGAAGCTGCGAACTTCGGGCCGGAAGATGTGGACGATCACGTCGCCTGCATCCATCACAACCCAGTCGCAATGGGGCAGGCCCTCGATCGAGACTTTCTTGTAGCCGGCTTCCTTCAGCGCGTCGTGCAACTGGTCGGCGATTGCCGCGACGTGCCGGTTGGAACGCCCGGTGGCGACGACCATGCTGTCGGCGAGCGCCGCCTTGCCGTTGAGGTCGATCTTCACGATCTCCTCGGCCTTGGCGTCTTCGAGCGATGACATGATGAGTTTTTCAAGGGAAGGCTTGGCCTTGCTGCGGCTGCGCGCAGGGGCAGGCTTTGCGGCTGGCGAACGCGAGCCGCTAGTCATGGCTTGTGTGGTCAGTGGTTTGGTCCTCATGATGACTGCGAGACGAACGCCATTGCCGTCTGGCAGGTCTGTGATGTTTACGGTCTGGCTGCACGGGGTGCCTGGTGCCTTCTTCCGCTACACGTGGACTGGAAACGACTCAAACGTTACGCCCATTGCGGTGACGATTCAACCCGGCCCGTGTGACATGGGGATGAAGCCGGGACGGATCAAGATCGGGTGGCGCGGATGGCAGTGGAGCTTTCATACCTCAGTGGCATGTTGAGAAATACCCAGGCAGGTGCCCGCGTGGACGCCAGCAAGGGTGCATCGCAACTGTCGAGCCGGTAGCGCTGCAGCAGCCGCGCGGTGGGTGATCCCAGCGCCTTCAGCGACCAGCCGGGCCGGTCGAACACCGCCAGCGGCAGCGTTGCCGGGATCTCGCGCCACTCGTTCCAGTGGTGCAGGCCGGCAAAGCTGTCAGCTCCCATGATCCAGACGAAATGCCCGAGCTCGAACATCGGGCCCAGTGCCTCGAACGTCTGCGCCGTGGTGCGGGTGCCAAGCCTTGCCTCCAGCCCGGTAACCCACATGCGCGGATGCGCCGCCAGGGCGCGGGCATGGGCGAGGCGTTCGTTGAAGTCGGCTGTCCCGTCCGTAGGCTTGAGGGGATTCTGCGGTGATACCAGCCACCAGACCTCGTCCAGCTGCAGCCGCTTGAGGGCCTCCTCCGACAGCGCCACGTGACCGGCATGGGCCGGGTTGAACGAGCCGCCGAACAAGCCGATGCGGCGGCCGGCAATGCGAGGCACGGAATAAAGCGTGGAGATCATCTGGTTGTGCTCGGGGAATGTGGGCGTCAGGGCCGGGTCTGACCCGAACCCCTCACCTGGTACTTGAAGGTGGTGAGTTGTTCGAGGCCGACGGGCCCGCGCGCGTGCAGCTTGCCGGTGGCGATGCCGATCTCGGCGCCGAAGCCGAACTCGCCCCCGTCGGCAAACTGCGTCGAGGCATTGTGGACGACGATGGCGCTGTCCACCTCGTTGAGGAAGCGCGCCGCCGCACGGGCATCATCCGTGATGATGCAGTCGGTGTGCTGCGAGCCGAACCTGGCGATATGCTTCATGGCTTCATCAAGGTTGCTGACGGTCCTGGCGGCAATGACGGCGTCAAGAAACTCATGCCCCCAGTCTGCCTCGGTGGCCGGCACCGTGCCACTTGCCGTGGCGGCGATTGCTGCATCGGCGCGAACCTCGCAGCCGCGTTGCTGCAGCGCAGCGGTGATGGCCGGCGCGTGGGATTTCACCACGTCCTCGTGGATCAGCAGGCATTCGGCGGCGCCGCAAACGCCGGTGCGGCGCATCTTGGCGTTGGTGACGATATCCACCGCCATGGCGAGGTCTGCAGCCTTGTCGACATAGACGTGGCAGATGCCTTCAAGGTGGGCAAAGACCGGTACGCGGGCTTCCTGCTGCACGCGTCCAACGAGCGACTTCCCGCCGCGTGGCACGATGAGGTCGATGGCGCCGCCCAGCCCTGCCAGCATCATGCCGACGGCGGCGCGGTCAGCGGTAGGCACCATCTGGATGGCGGCCTCGGGAAGACCTGCCTCGCGCAGGCCCTGCTGCAGGCACTCGACAATGAGCGAAGAGCTGTCGTGGCTGTCGGAGCCGCCGCGCAGGATGGCGGCGTTGCCGGACTTCATGGCAAGCGCGCCGGCATCGGCGGTCACGTTGGGGCGGCTTTCATAGATTATGGCGATGACGCCGATGGGAACGCGGATGCGGGTCAGGTCGAGGCCGTTCGGCCGCTGCCAGTGGGCGATCACCTCGCCAACGGGGTCGGGCAGGTCGGCGACGTCCTCCAGCCCCCTGGCCATCGCCTCGATGCGCTCAGGTGTCAGCGTCAGCCGGTCGATGAACGAGGCGGGCTTGCCGGCTTCTTTCGTGCGAGCCACGTCGCGGGCATTGGCTTCAAGCAGTTCTGCCTTGCGGGTACGGATGGCGGCGGCCATGGCGATCAGCGCTTCGTTCTTCTGGTCCGTCGAGGCGATGGCCAGCTGGTGCGCAGCATCGCGGGCGGCCTTGCCCATCGCCAGCATCTGCGCTTCCAGCGGCTTGACGTTGGCAGCAACGTTCATGGGCGTTCCTTTCCTGTCATCACCAGATCGTCACGGTGCACCATTTCATCACGTCCTGTCAGGCCCAGCAGCTTCTCAATTTCGGATGACTTGCGTCCTGCAATGGCGGCGGCGTCGGCTGCATCCCAGGCGATCAGGCCACGGGCGATCTCGGCGCCGGCCTCGGTTACCACGGCAACGGTGTCGCCACGGCTGAAATTGCCGGTCACCCGCTTGACGCCGGCGGGCAGCAGGCTGCGGCCCTTCATCAGCGCGCTGGCCGCGCCTTCATCGACGATAATCTGGCCCGCCGGTTCAAGCGAGGCAGCGATCCAGCGTTTGCGGGCGGTGGCGGGGTTGCCGTGGGCGGTGAACCAGGTAGCCCGCGCGCCGGACAGGATGCGGGAGAGGGGACGGTCCTCGTGGCCGGAGGTGATGACCATGCTGGCGCCGGCCCCGGTGGCGATGCGTGCGGCCTCGATCTTGGTGACCATGCCGCCGGAGCCCATGCCGGAGACGGGTGCGCCGGCCATCGAGACAATGCCGCTGGTGACTTCCTCCACCAGATCGACAAACTCAGCGCCGGGTGTGCCGGGCGGAGCGGTGTACAGTCCGTCCACGTCCGACAGCAGCACAAGGCAGCTTGCCGACATCATCGAGCTCACCCGGGCGGCGAGGCGGTCATTGTCGCCATAGCGGATTTCCGAGGTGGCAACGGTGTCATTCTCGTTGATCACCGGCACGGCGCCGCGTGCCAGAAGGGTGTTGAGGGTGGCGCGGGCGTTCAGATAGCGGCGGCGATCCTCGGTGTCGGTCAGCGTCAGAAGCACCTGGGCCGCGACGACGCCGTGTGCGCCCAGCGCTTCCTGCCAGCCCTGGGCGAGTGCGATCTGGCCGACGGCCGCCGCCGCCTGGCTCTGCTCCAGTTTCAGCTTGCCCTTGGGCAGACCCAGCTTGCGGCGGCCCAGCGCGATGGCGCCGGACGAGACGACGATGACCTGTGTGCCGCGGGCCTGGGCCTCGGCAATGTCGAGCGCGAGGCCTTCAAGCCAGCGCGCGCGCAGGCTGCCATCCGGGTTGACCAGCATGGCCGAGCCGATCTTGACGGCCAACCGGGAGGCGCCGGCAAGGTTGTCGCTCAGGGCCGCCACGGTAGCTCCTCCCCGGGCTGGTCCTCCGGCGCATCTTCATGCGGTTGCTGTTCCGCTTGCTGCTGCGGACGGTTGGCGCGGATCAGCTCGAGCAGCTTGCCCATGGCCGCGTGCACGCCCTGGCCGGTGGCGGCGGAAATCACCAGCGGCACCTGTCCGGTGGCCTTTTCGAACGCCTTGCGCTTCTTCTTCAGTTCGTCCGGCCCGACGATGTCGGCCTTGGAGAACACGATCAGTTCCGGCTTGTCCGCCAGCTCTTCCGCATAGGCTTCGATCTCGCCGCGCACGATCCGCCAGGCATCCACCGGGTCCTCCTGGGACGCATCGATCAGGTGCAGCAGGCAGGCGCAACGCTCGACGTGACCGAGGAAGCGGTCACCCAGTCCGACTCCTTCATGAGCCCCTTCGATCAGGCCGGGAATGTCGGCCAGCACGAACGAGGCAGTGTCTACGGACACCACGCCCAGGTTCGGTACCAGCGTGGTGAACGGGTAGTCGGCGATCTTCGGCTTGGCGGCGGAGACGACCGAAAGCAGCGTCGACTTGCCGGCATTGGGCAGGCCGACGAGGCCGGCATCGGCAATCAGCTTCAGCCGCAGCCACACCCACATCTCCTGGCCTTCCTCGCCGGGGTTGGCATGGCGTGGCGCCTGGTTGACCGACGACTTGAAGCGGGCATTGCCCCAGCCGCCATTGCCGCCCCTGAGCAGGCGCACCCGCTGGCCCTCTTCGGTCAGGTCGGCGATCAGCGTCTCGCCGTCTTCTTCCAGCACCTGGGTGCCGACGGGCACCTTGAGCACCACGTCGTCACCGGCCGCGCCGGTGCGGTTGCGGCCCATGCCGTGCACGCCGGTGCCGCCCTTGAAGTGCTGCTGGTAGCGGTAATCGATCAGCGTGTTGAGGCCGTTGGTGGCTTCAATGAACACGTGCCCGCCTCGCCCGCCGTCACCGCCATCCGGGCCGCCGTACTCGATGAACTTCTCGCGCCGGAACGACACGCAGCCAGCGCCGCCATTGCCGGAGCGGACGTACACCTTGGCCTGGTCAAGGAATTTCATGAGGCATTACCTTTCATGGCCTGCCAGCGGGCGCGGGTCAGGTGCATGTTCATGGTGTTCATATCAGCGCCGCGCGCCAGTGAATAGCGGCTGCGGAGGCCCACCGGTTCGAAGCCCAGTTTTTCCAGTACGCGTTTCGAGCCTGTGTTTTCGAGATTGTAGTCGGTCGACAACAGGTCAATGCCCGCCAGCGTGAAGGCGTGGTCGCGAACGGCGGCAGCTGCTTCGCTGGCGTATCCCTTTCCCCAGTACTCTTCGCCCAGCCAGTAACCGAAGTCCGTTTCAGGGCCATAGCCTCGAGGCAAGCCGAGGGCAGGACCGTAGCCGGCGGCGCCGATGAGCAGGCCATTCCCGTGTTTCAGCGTAACGGCGAACTGGGCCGCGTCCGCGGGCAGGTTCGATACCCTGACGATGTAGTCCATGGCGTCGAGCTGGGTGTAGGGATGCGGCATCAGCCCGAGCATCGAGGCCACAGCGAAGCTGTTGGCAATCGCGGCGATGCGTTCCACGTCACTCGGTTTGGGCGTGCGCAGGAGGAGCCTGTCTGTCTCGATGCTGTGGGTCATGGTCAGGGTCCAAAAGAAAACGGGGAGATGGCGCTCCATCTCCCCGTCCTGATCCTGTCTGCAATCCACCGGGGCGATGGGCGCCGGCGGATGATGCTGTTCGCGGGCGCGCGTTACTCTGCAGCCTGCGGCATTGGCATGACCGACACGTAGGTGCGGCCGTTGGCGCGTGCACGGAACTCCACGTGGCCTTCGCTGGTGGCGAAGATTGTGTGGTCCTTGCCGATGCCGACGCCGGTGCCGGGGTGCCACTTGGTGCCACGCTGGCGGATGATGATGTTGCCCGGAATGACGCGCTCGCCACCGAACTTCTTCACGCCGAGGCGGCGGCCTTCGCTGTCACGTCCGTTGCGGGATGAACCGCCTGCTTTTTTGTGAGCCATGGGTTTGCTCCTTCAGATCCGGTGAAACTTACTGCTTGGCCTGGTCAACCTTGGCGCGGGCGGGCTTGCCGGCAAGGAGTTCCTTGGCCTGCTCGACCCATTCTTCGCGCTCGGTGCGGCCACCCAGCTTGAGGTCTTCGTCCAGCTTGGCCATGTCGGCCGCGCTCATTGCGGCGATCTGGCTCAGCGTGGTCACGCCGGCTGCGGCCAGCTTCTTCTTGAGGGCCGGGCCGACGCCGCCGATGATTTCGACATCGTCCTTCACGGCTGGCTTGGCCTCGGCCTTTGGCGCAGGGGCGGCAGCCTTCTTGGACGGCTTCTTGCCGCCGGTCAGGATTTCGGTGATCTGCACCGTCATCAGGTCCTGGCGGTGGCCGTTCTTGCGGCGGTAGTGCTTGCGGCGGCGCTTCTTGAAGATGATGATCTTCGGGCCCCGGGTCAGCGCGGTAACCTGGCCAGCCACGGTGGCGCCATCGACGGTCGGGGTGCCGACCTCGACATTGCCCTCGCCGGCCAGCATCAGCACGGGAAACTCAACAATGTCACCTTCATTGGCGCCAGTGCGCTCGATTTCGATGACGTCTTCGGCTGCAACGCGATACTGCTTGCCGCCGGTCTTGATGACTGCGTACATTTCAAACGTCCTTGTCTTTTCTCATCCCGCGCCCTCCGGTGCCGGCAGTGGACCATGCAAGGCCTTGCCAGACTTGGATTTTTTATTGTTATTGCAAACCTAGGGCAGCGCGTTTTCCGCCCACGCGCATGACGCTCGTGAGCGGGTTCGGCGCTTACCTATATCGCACCCCGGATGAAGTCAAGCAAAAGCGGGGTTGAAGGGCGGCACGGCTTCATGTATCAGAGCGCCTGCCCAGAGGGGCGCCCGGCCTTGCCGGCGCACCCCAAAGCATCGCGGAGAGGTGCCAGAGTGGTTGAATGGGGCGGTCTCGAAAACCGTTGAGCGCGCAAGCGTTCCGGGGGTTCGAATCCCCCTCTCTCCGCCACCTATCATTTTGATTTAAATAGACAATTTGTTTTTCTAGGCTTGCCGGCAATAGCGCCGGAAGTACGGTGGGTATCCGGCGTCCAGAACCACGTGTCCTGGCTCCATAAAGCTGGGTCATCGCCTTGCTGCTCCAGCAAGAGCGTGTGATGGCCCGGAAGCCAGCCAACTCCTTTACCGGGCGCTTGCGTTGCTCCGCTGTACCCGCCGGC
>JAZBOA010000080.1:0-4510 GCA_036350935.1 Anderseniella sp.
GCTTCGGCGAGAGGAAAATGTCTGCAAGGGGTCAACTCCAGACGGTTTTGATTGCCGCAGAGAATGTCTGCCGTTGACCCGATAATGGACTATCTATCAAAGCGCCCTAGCCGGCGGCTGTGTGCCATCTCCGGCCTTGCCAGCTGCTTAGTTCTCTCGTCGAATCAGGTGACGTTAAGCACCGGCTTCTGCACAGCTTGGCCAAATTTTGTATTTTCAAAATACGAGTTATCGGTCAAACTTTACCTTGTGTCGGCTGCGATGGTTTTCCCTGTCTCGTTGGCATCGACAGGTGCTGATGGGACAGTCAAAGCCGACACACTATCCCCTCGTTGAGGGCGGGATGGCGAAAGCGGCATTGGCGACTGAATGCAGGTCAAGCGTCCGCAGACGTTACCTGTCTTCACTCCAGATGCCTCAAAGGAGGTCCGCAATGTCGATTATCGTCATGACCAGAGAGATGGGTACGCTCGGCAAGGATGTCGCAAGGGAGTTTGCCCGCCGAAAGGGCGTCAGCGTGGTGCACCACGAGCTTGTTGAAACCACGGAAGGCCGGCTTTCAGGTGATGACGAAAGTGAAGTGTATCGCTACCTGGAAGGCAGCGAAAAGGAACTGGACAAGTGGCGCAACAACCGAACCAGTGGTGGTTACCTGACGCCTCAGGAGGTCTTTGAGATCGCGCTCGAAGGTGATGTCCTGATCCGTGGCTGGGGCGCCACCAGGCTGCTGAGATCGATCCCAAACGTGCTTTCAGTTCGCGTCTGCGCGCCCATGGAGTTCAGGGTCAGGACGATTATGCAACGCCTGGGCGTTGGCCAGCAGGAGGCCAGCCGGGAGATCGCCAGAAGTGATGCCGCGCACGCACGTGCCTTCTTCCGGTTCTTCGACGACGACTGGCGGGACCCGCTGAACTACGACATGGTGCTCAATACCGCGCATGTCGATCCAAAGACCTGTGCTGCTATCCTGATGGACGCAATTGCCAACCCGGCGTTTGCAGAAACGGAAGAAACCCGGCAGAAGCTCAACGACGCGCTTATCCAGTCACGGCTCGCCAATGCGCTGAACAGCCAGATCCAGCTCAAGGACAAGCGCAACCACATCTATGTCTCGGTGGAGCAAGGCCGAGCCCGGCTCTACGGGCTGGTCACCGAAAGGCGCGCCCTGGCGCTGGCCGAGGAGATCGCATCCGGTCAATCCGGCCTCTCAGGCATCCAGAACGACATAGCCCTCGTCAGCGGCTTCAACGGCTAGACCGGAAGGAAGCAGGCATAGATGACAGGCAGGTGGATGATGATGCCATGTCCCGGTTGAACTACATGTCCGACATCGAGTTTTCCCTCCTTACCATTCAGGAGGAGTTGGCCTGTCTTGAGCGGCACGCCATGTCTGGAGGGACACTAGGCCCCGACAGTCTCGCGGAGCTGAAGGACTGTGCAAGCCGAGTGCAAACGATAATTGAGATAGCTGAAGCCGCAGACCATCCGACCTGGGAAACAGACAACCAAGCCCGCCCTGAATGGCTTCAGCCGAAAGAAACCACCATTGAGAAGGAGCAAGAGCAGACAAGAACCAGGTCAGCGTGAAGAAACCCCTGCAGCTTCTTGGTTGGCAAACTGAGCTTGCATGGTTCCTTCGGGTTTTCCTGATCGGGCTTAAAGTACCCCGGTCCGGGACCTCGGAGTTTGTTTTATCGTGTCCGCAATGTGCGCACCGGGTCAACAACGGCCGGATTTTGAAATAGCTGAGAGTGTCCGCTGTGCCCCCAAAGCTGCCGTGCTTTGGGTCGACCCGGGTAGCGTGAGATGTGCCAATTCCAGACGGCTCAGGCATCGCAAGCCAAGGTCCGCTGTTCGGATTTTGCGGTCATCGAGTTGACGACTGCTTTCCCGCCCCAAGCCGTCGAGCGAAGGCTGCAATAAGAGCCGCGATCTCTCGCGGTTTCTCGCTGCAAAGTGCGTGACCTGCTCCGTCGAGGTCAACTACTTCGACGCGGTCGGGAAACTCGGCTTTCAGATGATAGCCGTTGGCTGGGGGAGCGATACGATCCTGCAAGCCTTGAATGACCAATATCGGGCAGCTTCCACCCGCCCACCAATCGCCCACCGGGGTGGCTTTCAAAGCCGCTGAAAATGCTCGCCCGAATTCAACCGAACGATCTGATACTTCGAAATAATCATCCGGAATCTTGCTACCGGGCGCAAAGAGCGCGGTACGGTACAGCTTGTGCCTCTCTGCCCTGCCGACACTACCTGACATAATCTGAGACAACGCCACTTGCGCGTCCTGGTCAGGCGGCACCATCCCGCCCGCGGCCAGCAGAACAACCCCCGTGATCAAATCGGGCCGCATAGTGGCGGCCATACGCGCCACTCTATTCCCGCCAGCGTGCCCAATTAGGAGTATAGGTGCGTCGCAAAGAACGCTCAAAACGTCTATCACGTCATTAGCCAAATCCCGAAGTGTGAGGTTTTCGAGAGATGCCTGGCTGCCCCCGCATCCTCTGGGATTCATGCCCGCAACTCCTAGTCCAAGGGATTGAAGTTCGGTCCCCAGCGCAATGTAACCGCGGATACCCCCCGTAGCGCCGGGCAATAGAAGCGCTTTCGGAACATCTGAAGACCAGCGGATAATCTCGAAGCGCTGGCCGTTCAATTGGACAATCTGGAACGTCGGTTCAACAAAGGGCAGTTTCGGCTTCAAAGACATAATCAAGCCGTTCGCACCTCTTGTTCATTCGATATAGGCCATGCGCGCTGCAGTACACGGAACACAAGCGTAGTCGCGATCACTCCGAAAGCTAGAAGTGCCGCGAAAACTAGTGGCGCAGACGTATCGCCAGTCACGTCTCGGGTCCATCCGGCTAGCGTTGGTGCCGCGGCCATTCCAGCATAGTACCAAGTGTAGAATATGCCCAACCCCGGACCACGGTTGGAGGCGTGGACCGCTTCAGAAGATAGCGACATGACTGCACCAGCAGGGATGGCAAAAACTATCGCCATTGCCGAGATCGTCAGCTCTGGACTGATTTCGTTCGCGAGAAGGAGCATTGATGCGCCAGTAGCTCCCATCATCAATATGATTACCAGGGTTATGTGCCCGACGTATTCTACAACACGACCCCCGAAAGGAACGGCGAGGAGAGCAATCCACAATAAGAGGCTCGTCACCGTTCTGGCTGCTGTCGCATTGTATCCATTCGCAATGAGGTGATCGGGGGCGAAGCTTACGATCAAGATCAGGCTCGCGTTAAACACAGACCAACCAAATCCAACAACGCTCATGTGGACGAATTCACGAAGTGGCAGCCCGAAGCGTAAGGGTCCTCCCGAGTCTCTTGGAACAACGGCATCCCGATAGAAAATGACTGTCAGCACCAGTGCGGATAGAGCAAAAAGAGAGGCCGCGTGCATCACCCAAGGCCAGCCCCAAGCGTCAGCAATAGCTCCTTGAGATAACAATCCTAGAGCGATGCCCCCGGGCCATGCTGTGAGCATAATGGAGAGCGCAGTCACAATGCGATCTCCAACAAACCAGTCGGTGACCATCTTGGTCAGAATAACGTTGAAGATGGTGCCACCGATGCCGGTCAAAAGACGCCCTGCGTAAAGCCCGGAAACGTCCTCTGCAAATCCCATCACCACAGAGCCGGCGATCATCACCACGGCACCAATCATCAGCAGTGTCTTGTCTGCAAGCGCCCGGGTCACCAATCCGCTTGGTATGGCAAAAAGGACACCAGGCAACAGAAAGAAGCCGATCAAAGCGCCGACCTCAGCGTAACTAAGGCCAAAAGCCTGCATCAAATGTTCGGAGCTCGAGGCGATGGTTTGGAACTGGTAGCCCATCGCTATGCGAACCAGGAAGAGAACCAACAGCATCCACCACCGCAAGGCCATGGCTAACTCCTTCGTGGTTTCGCTGGTGTCTCAGCTCAGAACTCTAGGCACGATCCTCCGCCTTTGCCAATTTCACGTCAAACGATCTTTTGTCCAAGCAAGACGGCGGCTAATGACAGCAAAGGGCTCCCTGCTGCCATTAGCTGCAGTGCAACGAGATGTCCGCTTGGGGTCAACTTCGGCCGGTTTGGCGTGGAGCGGAGCACGTCCGCAGTACCCCGTAAAACTGCCTGCTTCCGGTGCGGCCTGGATAGTCCGAGACGTGCCACTAGGTGACATCCCATTGTAATTCAGAATGGTATTGAAGGTCTGGCATCGATAATCTCCGCAGTAGGAGATGAGGAATGGAACGTCGCCTCGCAGCCATACTTGCGGCCGATGTCGCAGGGTACAGCCGTCTGATGAGTGCGGATGAGGCGGGAACGCTGGCTGCTGTCAATTCCTGCCTTAGCCAAGTTCTCGAACCCTCCATTGCCGAACATGGTGGGCATGTTTTCAAGCGCATGGGTGACGGACTGTTGGCAGAATTCCCCAGTGTCGTGCGGGCGGTCGCATGTGCGGCAGAGATCCAGGATGGTATGACCAGGCGAGAAAATCTCGATGGCCAGCC
>JAZBOA010000081.1:0-7245 GCA_036350935.1 Anderseniella sp.
GAGATGGTGATGCCTGGCGACAACGTGTCGTTCGAGGTTGAGCTGATCACGCCGATTGCGATGGAAGAGAAGCTGCGCTTCGCCATCCGCGAAGGGGGCCGCACCGTCGGCGCCGGCGTCGTCTCCTCCATCATCGAGTAAGGCGCAACAGTAAAGCCGCAGGCGGACCGGCGATCCGGCCCGCCTGCACGCCGGTTAGGGGTGTAGCTCAGTTGGTAGAGCGGCGGTCTCCAAAACCGCAGGTCGGGGGTTCGAGACCCTCCGCCCCTGCCACCGGAACGAAACAGCCCGCGGAAACACAGGTCCGCGGCGGCAGATGAAAACAGGAACATGGCAAAGACCAATCCGTTCGAGTTCTTCCAGCAGGTACGCCAGGAAACCCGCAAGGTCACCTGGCCAACCCGGCGCGAGACCATCATCACCACGATCATGGTGCTGATCCTCTCGACTGTTGCTGCGCTGTTCTTCCTCGGCGTGGACGCAGTCCTGAAATGGGTTATCGACCTGATCCTGTTCAGGTCATGATTGAGCAGATCGGCGGGAGCGCAAGATGACAAAGCGGTGGTACATCGTGCACGCCTACTCGAATTTCGAGAAGAAGGTGGCCGAGTCGATCAAGGAGCAGGCCGCAGCCAAGGGGCTCGAAGACCTGTTTGACGAAGTGCTTGTGCCGACCGAGGAAGTGGTCGAGATGCGCCGGGGCCGCAAGGTCCAGTCCGAGCGCCGCTTCTTTCCCGGTTACGTGCTGGTGAAGATGGAAATGACCGATGAGGCCTATCACCTCATCAAGAATACGCCGAAGGTGACCGGCTTCCTGGGCCACGACAACAAGCCCATGCCGATTTCCGAGGCCGAGGCGACCCGCATCCTGAGCCAGGTTCAGGAAGGCGTGGAGCGGCCGCGCCCGACCATCATGTTCGAGATCGGCGAGCAGGTGCGCGTGGCGGAAGGTCCGTTTGCCTCGTTCAACGGCATGGTTGAAGAAGTCGACGAAGAGCGCGCCCGCCTCAAGGTGGCGGTATCGATTTTTGGCCGGGCAACCCCGGTCGAGCTGGAATTCGGGCAGGTGGAGAAGCTCTAGGGCTTGTCAGCCTGTAACCGTGTAAACGGTGGGAGGCGAGGGGAAACCCGGACCGGACCACTAACCTCAACGGCCGGCGGCAGCGATGCCAAGGGCGAGGGAAAGAAAGATGGCAAAGAAAGTACTCGGCTACATCAAGCTGCAAATTCCGGCAGGGCAGGCAAACCCGTCCCCGCCGGTCGGCCCCGCGCTCGGTCAGCGCGGCCTGAACATCATGGAATTCTGCAAGGCGTTCAACGCCGCGACCCAGCAGATGGAAGCCGGCATGCCCATTCCGGTGGTCATTACCGCGTTCCAGGACAAGTCGTTCACCTTTTCGATGAAGACGCCGCCTGCGTCGTTCTTCCTCAAGAAGGCGGCGAAGATCAAGTCCGGCCACAAGGAGCCTGGCAAGGGCACCTTCATCGGCAAGGTGACTCGCGCCCAGGTGCGTGAAATCGCCGAGAAGAAGATGGTTGACCTGAACGCCCGCGACATCGACGCCGCGGAAAAGATCATTGCTGGTTCTGCCCGTTCCATGGGCCTGGAAGTTGTGGGGTAATCTGACATGGCCAAGAAGGGTAAGAGATATACAAGCGCCGCCGAAGGGCTTGACCGCAACAAGGCCTATCCGCTGGGAGAAGCCATCAAGCTGGTCAAGGAGCGTGCGACGTCCAAGTTCGACGAGACCGTCGAGATCGCCATGAACCTGGGCGTTGACCCGCGTCACGCAGACCAGATGGTGCGTGGCGTGGTGACGCTGCCCGGCGGCACCGGCCGTGACGTGCGCGTGGCGGTTTTTGCCCGTGACGCCAAGGCCGACGAAGCCAGGGCCGCCGGTGCCGACATCGTCGGTGCCGAAGACCTCGTGGAAGCCGTGCAGGGTGGTCAGATCAACTTTGACCGCGCCATTGCCACGCCGGACATGATGCCTCTGGTAGGCCGCCTCGGCAAGGTGCTGGGCCCGCGCAACCTGATGCCGAACCCCAAGGTGGGCACCGTGACGCCGGACGTGGCGGGTGCAGTCAAGGCTGCCAAGGGCGGCTCGGTCGAGTTCCGTGTCGAGAAGGCAGGCATCGTCCAGGCCGGCGTCGGCAAGGCAAGCTTTGCCGAAGACAAGATTGCCGCGAACGTCAAGGCATTCGTGGACGCCGTGGTCAAGGCCAAGCCGTCGGGCGCCAAGGGCACCTACATCAAGAAGGTGTCAGTGTCGTCGACCATGGGCCCCGGCCTGAAGGTGGACGTGGCCAGCCTGTCGGCTGACTGATCGGCCGGCCGCAAGGCTGAACAAGAGTTACCCCTGATCTGATTTTTCTAAATCCGATCAGGGGGTTGGATCAGGAAGCTGATCCAGACCTGTCCGAGATTGCAGGTGCGAGGGGAATACCCCGAGCTTAATCGCCGGAAACGGCAGCCCGCATGAGACAAGGGAACGGATACGTTGCCGGCGCCGTTTGGAGCCGGCACGGGTTTGAACCCTCAGTGATCCGAACCGCAGCATCGCAGCGGGGACGAGGACAGGCACACGGAGCGCCGCTGGAAGCGGGTCGTTGCTCCTGGCCTGACAGTCAGGTTGCAGCGCACTTCGCCCCCGGCGGCATGTGCAACCGCCCGGTCTTGTAGAAGTCCGGGCAAACTGGAGAGAGCTAGTGGATAGAGCACAGAAGAAAGAGCTCGTCACAACGCTCAACACGGTCTTCAAACAGACCGGTGTTGTCGTGGTGACCCACAATCTCGGCCTGACTGTGCCGCAGATGAATGATCTGCGGGCCAAGATGGCCCAGGCAGGCGGGGCGACCAAGGTCGCCAAGAACCGTCTTGCCAAGCTTGCTCTTGAAGGCACTGACGCTGCAGGCATTGCAGACCTGTTCTCGGGGCCGACCATGGTGTCCTATTCGGACGACCCGGTCGCCGCACCCAAGGTGATCTCGACCTTCGCCAAGACCAACGACAAGCTGGTCATTCTTGGCGGCACGCTGGGATCTCAGGTTCTCGATGCCAATGGTGTCAAGGCGCTTGCCGACCTGCCGTCGCTCGACGAACTGCGGGCCAAGCTTGTGGGCATGATCCAGACGCCGGCTACCCGCATCGCGGGTGTCACCCAGGCGCCTGCGGGTCAGCTCGCACGCCTCATGCAGGCTTATGCCGACAAGGGAGCCGCGGCTTGATGACGGGCCGCACCCAATCACTGAACTGGTTCAACTGACGAAACGAAAGACGAAACAATGGCTGATCTTGCTAAGATTGTTGAAGACCTGTCCAACCTGACCGTTCTGGAAGCCGCCGAGCTGTCCAAGATGCTCGAAGAGAAGTGGGGCGTTTCCGCTGCCGCTCCGGTTGCCGTGGCCGCTGCTGGCGCGCCGGCTGCTGCTGAAGCTGCTGAAGAAAAGACCGACTTCGACGTCGTCCTGGAAGCTGCCGGCGACAAGAAGATCGAGGTCATCAAGGAAGTTCGCGCCATCACCGGCCTGGGCCTGAAGGAAGCCAAGGACCTGGTCGAAGGCGCACCGAAGACCGTCAAGGAAGCCGCTCCGAAGGCCGAAGCAGAAGAGATCAAGAAGAAGCTCGAAGCTGCTGGCGCCAAGGTGGCCCTGAAGTAAGGTCCGGTTTTCCGGACCAGCGAGATTGCCGGGCGGGGCGCTCAACAGCCTCCCGCCCGGTCCCTGCCAAGGCAAGATGCGCGGCGGCAGATGACAGTGTGAGGCGTATCGGCGGTTTTCCGCGCCGTCTTTCTGCCAGGCTGCGATTGATGCAGCGGCGAAGGACTGCCCGGCAAGCCGCCGCACTGGCTTGATTGAATTGCTCTCCCGCGCTCCCTACGTACGAGAGCCAAAAATGCGAAGGAACTCAGATGTCGCAGACCTTTATCGGCCGCAAACGAATTCGCAAGTTCTTCGGCAACATCAAGGAAGTTGCCGAGATGCCCAACCTCATCGAGGTGCAGAAGGACTCCTATGACCAGTTCCTGCAGGTGACCGAGCCGCAGGGCGGCCGCCTCAACGAAGGGCTGCAGGCCGTCTTCAAGTCCGTGTTCCCGATCACCGACTTCTCGGGACAGGCGATGCTCGAGTACGTGACCTACGAATTCGAGGATCCGAAGTACGATGTTGAAGAGTGCCAGCAGCGCGGCATGACCTTTGCCGCGCCGCTCAAGGTGACGCTTCGCCTGATCGTGTTCGAGGTGGACGAGGATACCGGTGCGAAGTCGGTCAAGGACATCAAGGAACAAGACGTCTACATGGGCGACATTCCGCTGATGACCAAGAACGGCACGTTCGTGGTCAACGGCACCGAGCGCGTTATCGTCTCGCAGATGCACCGCTCGCCTGGCGTCTTCTTCGACCATGACCGCGGCAAGACCCACTCCTCCGGCAAGCTCTTGTTCGCCGCCCGCATCATTCCCTATCGTGGTTCCTGGCTGGACTTTGAGTTCGACGCCAAGGACATCATCCATGTGCGCATCGACCGCCGCCGCAAGCTGCCGGTGACGACGCTTCTCTATGCGCTCGGCATGGACAGCGAGGAGATCCTGCACAAGTTCTACAAGACGGTGACCGTGACGGCCTCGAAGGATGGCTGGCGGATGCCGTTCGACGCAGAGCGGTACCGTGGTTCCAAGCCGTCGTCGGACCTGATCGACGCCAAATCGAAGAAGGTGGTGGTCGAGGCCGGCACCAAGATCACGCCCCGCCTTGCCCGCAAGCTGGCGGAAGAGGGGCTGAAGGAACTGCTCGTCGCCGACGAAGACCTGTTCGGCAACTTCATCGCCGATGAACTGGTCGACGCCGCCACCGGTGAAATCCATGCCGAAGCCGGTTCGGAAATCGACGAGAAGCTGCTCAAGGTCATCACCGAAGCCGGCTACAAGGAAATCCGGCTGCTGGACATCGACCACATCAATACCGGCGCCTATATCCGCAACACGCTGATGGTCGACAAGGTCGAGAGCTACGAGCAGGCGCTGGTCGATATCTACCGCGTCATGCGCCCGGGCGAGCCGCCCACGCGGGAAACCGCCGAGGCGCTTTTCCAGGGCCTGTTCTTCGACGAGGAGCGCTACGACCTGTCGTCGGTGGGCCGCGTCAAGATGAACATGCGCCTTGAGCTCGACGCACCGGACACCATGCGCGTCCTGCGCAAGGAAGATATCCTCGCCGTCGTCAAGACGCTGGCCGACCTGCGTGACTCTAAGGGCGACATCGACGACATCGACCACCTTGGCAACCGCCGGGTGCGCTCGGTGGGCGAACTGATGGAAAACCAGTACCGGCTGGGCCTGGTGCGCATGGAGCGCGCCATCAAGGAGCGCATGTCGTCTGTCGATATCGACACGGTGATGCCGCACGACCTGATCAACGCCAAGCCTGCGGCGGCGGCCGTGCGTGAGTTCTTTGGCTCGTCGCAGCTGTCGCAGTTCATGGACCAGACCAACCCGCTGTCGGAAATCACCCACAAGCGCCGCCTGTCGGCGCTTGGCCCGGGCGGCCTGACCCGTGAGCGCGCCGGCTTCGAGGTGCGCGACGTGCACCCGACGCACTATGGCCGCATCTGCCCGATCGAAACGCCGGAAGGTCCGAACATCGGCCTGATCAACTCGCTGGCCACCTTTGCCCGCGTCAACAAGTATGGCTTCATCGAGACGCCGTATTGCAAGGTGAAGGACGGCAAGGTGACGGACGAGGTGGTCTACCTGTCTGCCATCGAGGAATCCAAGCCGCACATTGCCCAGGCCAACGTCGAGCTGACCAAGGATGGCAAGTTCGCTGAGGAAATCGTCACTGTGCGCCAGCACGGCGAAGTGATTGCCGTCCCGGCGGACCGGGTCGATTATGTCGACGTGTCGCCGAAGCAGCTCGTGTCGGTTGCCGCGGCGCTGATCCCGTTCCTGGAGAACGACGACGCCAACCGCGCGCTGATGGGCTCGAACATGCAGCGTCAGGCCGTGCCGCTGGTGCGCACCGACGCCCCGCTGGTCGGCACCGGCATGGAAGCCGTGGTGGCCCGTGACTCCGGCGCCGCGATCACCGCACGCCGCTCCGGCGTAGTCGACCAGGTTGACGCCAAGCGCATCGTTATCCGCGCCACGGAAGAGACCGATCCGACCAAGTCCGGCGTTGACATCTACACGCTGTACAAGTTCCAGCGCTCCAACCAGAACACCTGCATCAACCAGCGTCCGCTGGTGCGGGTGGGCGACCAGATCAAGGCCGGCGACATCATCGCAGACGGCCCGTCAACCGATCTGGGCGACCTGGCGCTGGGCCAGAACGTGCTGGTCGCGTTCATGCCCTGGAACGGCTACAACTTCGAGGACTCCATCCTGCTTTCCGAGCGCATGGTCCGCGATGACGTGTTCACCTCGATCCACATCGAGGAATTCGACGTCATGGCCCGCGACACCAAGCTGGGCCCGGAGGAAATCACCCGCGACATTCCGAACGTGGGTGAAGAGGCGCTGAAGAACCTCGACGAAGCCGGCATCGTCTACATCGGCGCCGAAGTGCACCCGGGCGACATCCTGGTTGGCAAGATCACGCCGAAGGGCGAAAGCCCGATGACGCCGGAAGAAAAGCTGCTGCGCGCCATCTTCGGTGAAAAGGCGTCAGACGTGCGCGATACCTCGCTGCGCCTGCCGCCCGGCGTTGCCGGTACGGTCGTTGAAGTGCGCGTGTTCAACCGCCACGGCATCGACAAGGACGAGCGCGCGCTCGCCATCGAACGTGAGGAAATCGAACGCCTCGCCAAGGACCGCGACGACGAACTCGCGATCCTCGACCGCAACTCCTATGGCCGTCTTGCTGACTTCCTGAAGGGCAAGCAGGCCGCTGGCGGTCCGAAGGGCCACAAGATCGAAGGCAAGATCACCGAGGCGATGCTGGATGAGATCCCGCGCTCGCAGTGGTGGCAGATCGCGCTGTCGAACGAGAAGGCCCTGGCCGAGCTCGAAGCCATGCGCCAGCAGTACGACGAGTCCAAGAAGCGTCTTGAAAACCGCTTCCTCGACAAGGTGGAGAAGCTTCAGCGTGGCGATGAACTGCCACCTGGCGTGATGAAGATGGTCAAGGTCTTTGTCGCCGTGAAGCGCAAGATCCAGCCAGGCGACAAGATGGCCGGCCGTCACGGCAACAATGGTGTGGTGTCGCGCATCGTGCCGGACGAGGACATGCCTTACCTTGAGTATGGCC
>JAZBOA010000082.1:0-10701 GCA_036350935.1 Anderseniella sp.
AGCCGCATCTGCTGGTCAAGACCAGCAACAACCTGGGCGCCGAAACCCGTGTCGATTACGCACCATCGACCAAGTTCTACCTGCAGGACAAGCGCGACGGCAAACCCTGGATCACGCGTCTTCCTTTTCCGGTCCACGTGGTCGAGAAGGTCACGACCTACGACCACATCAGCCGCAACCGCTTCGTCAGCCGGTACGCCTACCACCACGGCTATTTCGACGGCGAGGAGCGCGAGTTCCGCGGCTTCGGCATGGTCGAGCAATGGGACACGGAACAGTTCGCGGCCCTTGCCGATGGAGATGTTCCGGCCGACAACATTGCGGCCGCATCGCATGTGCCGCCGGTCCATACCAAGACCTGGTTCCACACCGGTGTCTACGTCGGCCGTGATCACGTTTCCGACTACTTCGCCGGCCTGCTCAATGCCACCGACCAGGGCGAGTACTTTCGCGAACCCGGCCTGACCGACGCTGAAGCCCGAGCCTTGCTGCTGCCGGACACGGTGCTGCCCACGGACCTGACCCTGGAAGAAGAGCGCGAAGCCTGCCGCGCCCTCAAGGGCTCCATGCTGCGGCAGGAGGTCTACGCCGATGACGCCGGCCCGAGCGCTACGCCCGAACAGATCGAACGCGCCCGTACCCCCTACACCGTCACCGAACAGAACTTCACCATTGGCGCGTTGCAGCCCCGAGGCGCCAACCGCCACGCCGTCTTCTTCACCCATGCCAGCGAGGCGATCAGCTACCACTACGAGCGCAACCCGGCAGATCCGCGCATCCAGCATGCGATGACATTGGAAGTGGATGCTTACGGCAACGTCCTCAAGCAGGCGGCCATCGGCTATGGGCGCCGCCTCTCGCCGCTGTCGACGCAGTGGGATCGCGACCGGCAAACGACGCCGCTGCTCACCTACACCGAGAACCGCGTCACCAACGCTATCGAATCGCCCGACACGCACCGCAACCCGCTGCCTTGCGAGGCCCTCACCTTTGATTTGACCGGCTACGCGGCCACGGGTGATGCCGGGCGTTACCGCTCGGAAGACTTGGTCGAGCCCGACCCAGCCCAACCAGACCGTCTGCGTCACCGGTTCACGACCCAGGTCGCTTACGAGGAACCGCCGAGCACGGGCCTATGCCGCCGCCCAATCGAATGGCTGCGCACACTTTACTGGCGAGACGACATAACTGGCCTATTGCCGCTTGGCGAACTTCAGTCGCTGGCCCTGGCCGGTGAAAGCTACCGGCTCGCCTTCACCCCCGGCCTGCTCGACAGTGTCTTCCGACGCGACGATACTTCACTGCTACCGGATGCACCTTCGGTGTCGGCCGGAACGGACAGTGATCAGGGCGGCTATGTCGATCTCGACGGCACCAGTCACTGGTGGATCCGCTCGGGCCAAGCCTTTTTCAGCCCCGACCCAAACGCCAGTCCCGAGGCTGAACTGGCCGAGGCCCGCGCGCACTTCTTCCTGCCACGCCGCTACCGTGATCCCTTCGGCCAGCACGCCTTCGTCGCTTTCGACGACCACGACCTGCTGATGGTCGAGACCCGCGACGCCCTCGGCAACCGCATGACCGTGGAGGCCAACGACTACCGCGTGCTGCAACCGCGCCTGGTCAGCGATCCCAACCGCAACCAGACCGAGGTAGCCTTCGACACCCTGGGGCTGGTGGTCGGCACGGCGGCGATGGGCAAGCCCCTCGAAGAAGGTGAGGAGGAAGTCGAGAAGGAAGGTGACTCGCTGGCCGGCTTCGCGCCGGAGCCCACCGCGGCCCAACGGGATGCCTTCTTCGCCGAACCCCGGCAAGCCTCGGCCAGCCAGCCCAACACGGGCGAGGCGACTGCGGTGGCCCACGAGTTGCTCGCCGGGGCAACGACACGAATCGTCTACGACCTCGACCGCTTCATGCGCAGCGGCGAGCCGCCCTTTGCCGCGACCATTGCCCGTGAGACCCACGTCAGCGATCTGAAGAACGGCGAAAAGAGCAAGCTGCAGATCAGCTTCAGCTACTCCGACGGCTTCGGCCGCGAGATCCAGCAGAAGGTTCAGGCCGAGCCGGGGCCGTTGCAGGAAGGTGGCCCGCTGGTCAATCCCCGCTGGGTCGGCAGCGGCTGGACGATCTTCAACAACAAGGGCAAGCCTGTCCGTCAGTATGAACCGTTTTTCGACGACACCCACGCCTTCAAGGTTGCCGCCATCCACGGCGTCAGCCCGGTGCTCTTCTATGACCCGCTTGAGCGCGTCATCGCCACGCTGCACCCGAACCATACCTATGAGAAGGTCGTCTTCGATCCCTGGCAGCAGACCAGCTACGACGTCAACGACACCTGTGCGCCGCGCAACCAGCAGACCGGCGACCCGCGCACCGACCCCGACATCGGTGGCTATGTCGCCGCCTACTTCGCGACCCAGCCGGACGATTGGCAGACCTGGCAGGCCCAGCGCAACGGCGGAGCCCTTGGCACGCATGAGCAGACCGCCGCCACCCGCGCCGCAGCCCATGCCGACACGCCGACCACGGCCCACTTCGACACGCTCGGTCGCCCCTTCCTGACCATCGCCCACAACCGCGTGGTCTGCGAGGGCCACAAACTCGATGGCACTGACGAGCGCTTCGCCACCCGCGTTGTACTCGACATCGAAGGCAACCAACGCGAAATACGCGACGAGCGACGGCTTCCCGATGCCGACCACCTGCCGAAAGGAGCCATCGAGCAGCGCATCGTCATGCGCTACGCCTACGACCTGCTCGGGAACCGCATCCATCAGGCCAGCCAGGAGGCGGGCGAGCGCTGGATGCTGGGCGATGTCGCCGGCAACCCCATTCGCGCCTGGGACAGCCGCGGCCACGACTTTACCCACACCTACGACACCCTGCGCCGCCCGACCGCCCAGACGGTTCGCGGTACGACGAGTGAATCCGACCCGCGCACCCTGGGCCGCACCCTGGTGACCGACCGGATCGAATACGGCGAATCCCTTGCCAATGCAGCGGAGCTGAATCTGCGCACCCGCATCTACCGGCAACACGACAACGCCGGCATCGTCACCAACGCCCGGCTCGATGCCAATGGTGAACCCATGGAGGCCTATGACTTCAAGGGCAACCCTCTGCACAGCACGCGCCAACTGGTTCGGCATTACAAGGACACCCCCGATTGGGCGCAGTCACCGCCTTTGGAGGCCGAGACCTTCGCGGCCAGCACCCGTTTTGATGCCCTCAACCGTCCCATCCAGTCCGTCGCCCCGCACAGCCGCCCCGACCGGTCCGATGTCATCCAGCCGGTCTTCAACGAAGCCAACCTGCTGGAGCGGCTGGACGTGTGGCTGGAGCGTTCCACCGAGCCAACACTCCTGCTGAACCCGATCACCGAGGCCCCTTCGCCGGTCGGCGTACTCAACATCGACTACGATGCCAAGGGTCAGCGCACGCTCATTGACTACAAGACCACGGGGGCGACGGTCATCCGCACGACCTACACCTACGACCCCGAGACCTTCCGCCTCACGCATCTCTACACCCGCCGGGGCGTACACCCGGAGACCGCGCAAGGTCTGGCCTTCCCCGAAGACTGCGACAACCCAAACCCGCCCCCGGAGACCATCCCTGCGCCCGCAATACCGTCCGGAGGCAAGGCGTGCGGCATACAGAACCTGCGTTACACCTACGACCCGGCGGGCAACATCACCCACATCCAGGATGACGCCCAGCAGACGATCTATTTCAAAAACCAGCGGGTGGAACCGAGCAACGACTACACCTACGACGCCCTCTACCGGCTGATCGAGGCCACGGGGCGCGAACACCTGGGGCAAAACGGGCAACCGATCCCCCATTCCCCCGATGACGAACTCAGGGTCGGGCTGGCGCATCCCGGCGACGGCAACGCCATGGGCACCTACACCGAGCGTTACATCTACGACGCCGTCGGTAACTTCTTACATATGCAGCACCGAGGTGGCCCATCGGCAGCGGGTTGGACACGCGCCTATGAATACAACGAAGCCAGCCTGCTGGAGCCGGGCAAGGTCAGCAACCGCCAGAGCCTGACCCGGCTTGGCCATACGGTCGAAGAACCCTACCACTACGACGTCCACGGCAACATGACCCGGATGCCCCACCTGCCGCTGATGCAATGGGACTACCACGACCAGCTTCGGGCCAGCTCCCGGCAGGTGGTCAACAACGGCGGCACACCGGAGATCACCTGGTACGTCTGCGACGCAAGCGGCCAGCGGGTGCGCAAGGTCACCGAGCGCCAGGCAGCAGCGGGCAACTCGCCGACCCGCCGCAAGGAACGCCTCTACCTCGGCGGCTTCGAGGTCTACCGCGAATACGAGCACGACGGCGAAACGGTGCAACTGGAACGGGAAAGCCTGCACCTCATGGACGACCGCCAGCGCATCGCCCTGGTGGAGACTCGCACCCAGGGCAGCGCCCCCGCCCCCCGGCAACTGATCCGCTACCAGCACGGCAACCACCTCGGCTCCGCCAGCCTGGAGCTGGACGCACAGGCCCGTATCCTCTCCTACGAGGAATACAGCCCCTACGGCAGCACTACCTACCAGGCCGTGGACACCGAAACCCCCAAACGCTACCGCTACACCGGCATGGAGCGGGATGACGAGACCGGGTTGAACTATCACACGGCAAGGTATTACGCACCGTGGCTGGGGAGGTGGGCGAGTTGTGATCCGATTGGGATCCGGGATGGGCTAAATCTGTACATTTATTCTAGGAATAGCCCTGTTGGCTTGTCAGATTCAGGAGGAACTCGGGCCAGGCCTGGTACGGCAGACTACACGATCATGACGAAGACTGACGCACAGCTACACGGGTACCTAAAAAACATATCAGCAGAAGAGAGAGGTCGGATACAGCAGGAAGCCACCGGAAAATTTGCGATACGCCTTCAAGCTAACTTGAATCGGTACGGCTTTGGCACGACCCATACACTACCCGAGGTGGGGATTCAATCTAGCTCAAAACCTTCACCATCCAAAGAAAGTCGCGGCTCACCCGGTAGATATCTGAATATGACCAATGAAGAGATGAAAGCTGCGCAGGCGAAAGAATACATGCAGTATCTAATGGCAACTGATCCCGCCGCTGCTTATTCTGAAACTCTTCGTATCAACGAAGAAAACCGGAGAAACTACGAAAAAGATCTCGAAGGAGTTCGCTGCGAACCGCCACTTTGTGGGTCGCTTATAGTTCCAAAGCCGGATAAATCTGGCCGCCATGTTGGAGTGCGAGGCGAGATAAGAGGATCGGTGCCAGTTTCTAGTGTTTTGCCAATGACCCTCGGATTAGGTGTCGCTATTGAGGGGCATGTTGCTTTGGACGATCCTGAACAGGAGGGAAATGATCGCCTGCGTTTTTGTTTAGTCGGCAGGGTAAGAATTCCGGTCACAACGTCAAATCCTGGTATTAGCTCTAGTACTGCAATCGTAATTGGAGGCGACTTATTGGAAACAACGCCAACTTGGGCAGATATGCCTACGGATCCAACTAAGCTCACTTGGCAGCTTGGACCATTAAGCCTATCAGATGATGCACTTGATTACCTTTCAGTAGTACAGAAAGAACGGTCTCATTGGGGGGAGTACGCATTGTCTTTTGGCTCACCTTCCGTTGGCGTGAAAATTCCTCTACTTAAGTGCGCTATATGTTTTGACCCTTTTAAGCCCGAGCCGTAGGCTATCTCAATTGATTGGCGAGAAAATGCAAAATAAGCGAATCGAACAATCATTGTCAGATCACGATTAACAATGAAACCGCAGCCACGGAGCCCATGAAGACAACCACCGCTGCCAAAATTGACTTAACCCAGAACCCCACGGACGACCCCGCCGCCCCTGAAGGAGGACACCAATGAACAAGATTACATTTCCCTTGAACCAAGGCGACAGCAGCCCAGCGGCAGCCGATCTTCAGGACGCGCTGCTGGAACTCGTCGGTCGGGGGATTCTGCTTGCCGCTGAATCGGATCTGAACCGCGCCCGCCTCCTCGTCGCGCTGCGTCGCGAGCGGGCTGAACAGAGCTACGGCAGCACCACCAACCGCCTGGTACGGCAGTTCCAGCAGGAAAAACGCTTGGAAGCAACCGGCGCGGTCGATGAACGCACCGCCAACGCCCTCAATGCCCTGCTCAGGGAACTCGGCCTGCTGCTGGAAGAGCCACGCCCGGAGCAGCCGGGCTTCGAGGTGCGGGGACGGGTGAGTCTGGCGGATGGGTCGCCGGCGGCTGGGCTGAAGGTGATGGCGGTAGACCGTGACCTGCGGCGTGAGCAAGCCCTCGGCGAGGCGCCGACTGGCCGCAATGGTGGCTATCACATCCGCTATTCAGAGCGGCAATTTCAGCGGGCCGAGAAAGGCCGGGCCGATTTGATCGTCCGGGTGCTCGGCCCGGACGGCGGCGTGCTGGCGGCCTCCGAGATCCTCTTCAATGCGCCGGAATCGGCCACTGTGGATCTGGTCATCGCTGAAGACGTGCTGCGGCCTGCCTCGGAGTTCGAGCGCATCGACAGCGAACTGGCGCCATTGCTGGACGGCGTACCGCTGGCCGAATTGACCTCGGAGGATGTTGCTTTTCTCACCGGGGAGACGGGTATTGACCAGCAGTTGATCCACAACCTGGCATCTGCCGCAAAACTGTCTTCGGCCACCCATATCGTGTTGAGTGCCCATTATGGGATGCTCCGTGAAGGCCTACCGGCAGACCTTGCTTCCCTCTTGCAGCAGAGCCGCAGCTCACAACGCCATGCACTGGATGCAGCAATCAGAAACAAGCGGATCGCTCCGCTCACGGCAGAAGCAATCGATGCTGTCTTAGATGCTCTTCAGGATGCTCTGGCTGAGACCGCCCTCAACGAACCAGATGATCTGGCAAGACCCTCTGTCAGCAGTCTCCTGAACTCCGGTCTTCTTCCCCTGTCCCGCAACCAGAAAAAAGCCTTTCTCAAACTCTATCTGCGACCTGAAGAAAGGGTTGATGATCTTTGGGATACCGTGAGCAGGCTCCCAGAGTTTCAACAAGCAAGCCAGGTGGAGGATCTGAAGCTGACGTTGCAGATCGGCAATCTGACGCAAAACCATGGGCCTCTGGTCCAAACGTTGCACGCGATGCGCAAAGCGAATCGGCTCAGTTCGTTTCGCGAGTTGGCCCGCCTGACACCTGAAGAATGGATGCGTCTGATCCGGCAATCGAGGGATGAACATGCACCGGTCGTACCTCAGGACATAAGCGGGGATACCGAGGACGAAAAAATTAGCACCTATGCCCGCCAGATCAGTGAGCAGCTTGAAAACGCATTCCCAACCCTGAGTGTCGCCTATCGGGTGGAGCGGGATGAACTTCCCGGTCGGCAGGAGCTGACAACGTTTTTCAAGCGCAGCATTATCGACCGTGAGAACCTCAATCCTGATATTCCTGAGTTCGATTTTGCGAGGACGGACATCGATCGCTATCTTAACGATCATGCCGACACCCTGCTGGCTGATGTGCCCGACCGGCAGGCCTTGTATCAGCGGCTCAAAGGCATGCAACGACTGTTTAAGGTCACGCCCTCTTATAACGAAATGAAACCGCTGCTTCAGAGTGGCTTGCATTCCGCACAGGGTATCGTCCGCCTTGGCGCCGATCAGTTCGTCAAACGCTTTGCGGGGCAGTTGGGTGATGAGGAGCGGGCCGTCGAACTCTATGACAAGGCCGAACAGCAGAATGCCATGTCCATGGCGGTACTGCTCAAATATGGATCGCTGTTTAACGGCGTGAAGCTGGAGGTTGTTCCGAGTGTCCCTCAGCTTTCTGACGAAGATCTCGCCGCAATACCCGATTGGCCATCACTTTTTGGCTCGCTTGATTTCTGTGCCTGCCCGCATTGCCAGTCGGTATACAGCCCGGCAGCGTATCTGGTTGATGTCCTGCATTTCCTGCACACAAGATGTCCAGCGAAGATGCCCAACGAAAGTGCCAAAGATATCCTGTTCAAAAGGCGAGGCGACATCGGCAAGATTGAATTGTCCTGTGTCAACACCAACACGCCCGTACCCTATATCGACCTGGTCAATGAGATTCTGGAAAACACGGTAGCCCCAAGCACCAACTATCCGCAGCAGACCCGGGATACAGCAGGAGAAATCGCCGCCAACCCCGAACATGTCAATGCAGAGGCGTACAACCGATTGAGGAGACAGGTATATCCCTGGAGTTTGCCCTTTGACTGCTGGGCCACGCAATGCCGGATCTACCTCGGCCAACTGTGCGCGAAACGCGTCGAAATAATGGAAGTCTTCAGCAACCGCACTCGTGCCGAGACTCTGACCGACCGCGAGATCGCTCGTGAATATCTAGGGTTGAATCCGCCTGAGTGGGACGTGATCATCGGAGCAGAGCAGCCATCGGGTCTGGGGGCCATTCAAAACTGGGAATACTGGGGCTATCTCAGTTCAGCGAATTGGCTTGAGGAAGTCGCGCATTTGCCGGTATTTCTGGAAAAATCCGGTCTCAGCCATCCGGAACTGCTGGAGTTGTTGACCACGCGCTTTGTCAATCCAGCTCCGAAGCAAAGGGTTCTTGATATCTCCCCGCAAGATGCCTGCCGTCTGGACGATATGAGCCTGCATCCCCAGAACAATGTCACCCAGGACAGGCTGGACAGAATGCATCGCTTCATCCGCCTGCAACGAAACCTGGGATGGACAATGGTGGAGCTTGATCAGGCCTTCACCGCCTTGCGGCCTGTGGACGACCACGGCGTTCCGATGCCCACACCGATCTTTTTGCTCCAGTTGTCGCATATCGAGCGTCTGCGCACCACATTGAAGTTACCAATCGTGCAGATTCTCAGCTTCTGGAGCACCCTTGATGCCGTCTCTTATGAATCGGCAAAGGGGGAAAGAAAACCGTCCTTGTACGAAAGGCTCTTTCAAAACAAAACGCTCCTGGGGGACAGCAAGGAAGATATGCAGGCTTTCGCCCTCAATAACCTCTCTTCCGCATCCTTCAGCGAGCATGGGGCAATATTGACAGCCATTCTGCGCATCAGCAGCGCCGACCTCACCCTGCTTCAAGAACAATTGGGCTTGCCGGATTACCTCAGCTTGGAGAGTTTGTCGGCGCTGTACCGGCATGCCATTCTGTCAAAGGCATTAAAGCTTAAGCTCCCAGAATTGATCGTCTGCAAAACGTTGACCGGCATTGATCCATTTGCTCCTGAACACACGGAAAACACGCTCTTGTTTGCAGAGGCCTTGCAACAGATCCGCCTGGCCGGGTTTTCGCTTCAAGAACTGAATTACCTTTTCCTCCACATTGACAATCCCAGCAAAGGGGTTGGGCCGTCAGATGCAGACTTGTCCGAAGTGGCGGAAAAGCTCAGGAACGAACTGAACCGGATCGCGCTTGCCACCCGTTTCGATGCACCCTCTGAAGATCTGTTCAGAACCCACCTGGCCACTGTGCTAAGCGAAGAAGAGCTAGTCGAAGCCTTCGATTTCCTTGATACGTGTCCGGAAAATACAAGTGAAAATCAGAAATCCATCACCGAACACTTCGGTCTGTTCCTCCCCGAAGAACCCGACTATACAAAGCTCTTGGCACCCGAGAAAACCGAAGATGCAGCGAAAAAGCAGGAAATCAGGGATCAGGCCATCGCTTATCTCTTGCCCTATCTTTCCGCCTATCTGTGCAACCAGCATTCACGTACCACGATCAAACAGATTCTTAGTGAAACCCTGAAACTGGATAAATCTGTTACTACACTCTTGGTCGATTCCGTGCTCCTGTCGCAGACAAATACCGGCACTTCTGAACGGTATGTGATCGATGATTTTCTGGGCTTAGGAGAGGAAGAACAGCAAGCGCCCATCTCCGATACCTTCAAGAAATCGTACCTCCGACTCTGGAAGGCGAGTGTGCTTGTTTCCCGCTTCGGACTGAGTATGGAGGAAATTGCGTATTTGTCGAAAAACAGCACTGATTTTGCTGGCTTTGATCTCAATCAATTCCCCTTGGAGCCGGTTGCCTCATCCGCAGCGCCCAGTCTCTTCAAGCTGTGGCAGCGTCTCTATGATTATGTGAGTCTGAGAGATGGTGTGGCCAGCACCAAGGTCGGTTTGACGGATGTATTCGCCCAGGCCTCATCACCGGATGCGGCAAAGCAGACACTGGCCGATGCCACGGGTTGGGATATCGGGGAACTCTCGGCCTTGACGGCGGACGATCTCAGCAATGAAGTGCGCCTGATCAGGCTCCGTGACCAGTTGGCTCTCAGTCATCGGCTGGGAGTTGATACCACAACACTGAAGGACTGGTGCGCTTATCCTGAGGATGGGCAACAGGCTCAACAGCAGGCACAGGCCATCAAGAATGCACTGAAGTCCAGGTATGACGATGCGCTCTGGCTAGAGGTAGCCAAACCCCTCAGAAACACGCTGCGCGAACAGCAACGTTCCGCCCTGGTCGCCTCTGTGCTGGCTCGTAAGCCTCACCTCAAGGACAGCAACGACCTCTACGATCATCTGTTGATCGATGTCGAGATGAGCGCCTGCCAGATGACCTCGCGCATCAAGCAGGCCATCAGTTCGGTGCAGCTTTTTGTGCAGCGCTGCCTGATGGGACTTGAGCCGGACGTTACCCTCGACGAAAGCGTGATCGCTCAGTGGAAGTGGATGAAGAACTACCGGGTGTGG
>JAZBOA010000083.1:0-3870 GCA_036350935.1 Anderseniella sp.
CAGGCGCGACGGGAAGACACACCCTTAGAAGCGGATGTGGGCAGAAGCGTTCAGGTTGGCACGACCACCACGCCAGTTATCGATGTGATACTTGGTGAAGGGCAGACCGGTCTTCTCGAAGAACGCGGGCCAGCCAATGCGGTCGATCCAGTCGATCATGCGCTCCCACGGCTTGCCGTCTTCCTTGTAGGTGGCGAGGATCTTCTTGACCACTTCGCCCACTTCCGGCCAACGCGGTGCGTTGTTCGGCAGGCCAGCGGCGACCAGCTTGTGGAAGGTCGGCTTGGAACGGGCATTGGAGTTCTTGCCGCCCACCCAGATCGCAATCTTGGAGTGCTCGGGATCGTTGATCTGCATCGGCGGGCAGGGCGGGAAGCAGGCACCGCAGCAGATGCACTTCTTCTCGTCGACTTCCAGCGACGGCTTGCCGTTCACCAGAGCGGGACGGATCGCAGCCACCGGGCAACGTGCCACGACGGAGGGACGCTCACAGACGTTGGCGACCAGATCGTGGTTGATCTTCGGCGGCTTGGTGTGCTGAACGATGATGGCGATGTCGGCCTGGCCGCCGCAGTTGATTTCGCAGCAGGAGGTGGACAGCTTGACGCGGTTGGGCATCTCGCACTTGACGAAGTCGTCGTACAGTTCGTCCATCAGCGCCTTCACCACGCCGGAAGCGTCGGTGCCGGGGATATCGCAGTGCAGCCAGCCCTGGGTGTGGGCAATCATGGACACCGAGTTGGCGGTACCACCGATGGGGTAGCCTTTGTCGTTCAGCGCCTTGATCAGCGGCTCGACCTTGGAACCGTCGGCAACCATGTATTCGATGTTGGAACGCGCGGTGAAACGCACGAAACCGTCGCCGTACTGGTCGGCGATGTCGGCCAGTTCGCGAATGGTGTAGTGGTCCATCTGACGCTGGGTACCCGCTTTGACGGTCCAGATCTCGTCGCCGGACTCGGCGCGGTGATACAGGACGCCCGGCTTCGGATGGCTATGGAAAGCCCACTTACCATAGTTCTTCACCATGACGGGGTGCATGTAGGGCATCGGATCGGGTGCGCCGGATTCGATGGGCGGACGTAGTTCAGCCATTTTATATCTCCAACTCTGATTTAATGCGCCGGTCCCAGATCACTCTGGGGCCCGGGGTTAAGCGAAACTTAAGCGGCGGACTGCTTGTACTCGTTCCACTTCTCGACTTGCTCGTCCCAGTCGTCGGAACGGAAGTACGGGTTGGAACGCGGCTCTTTGATCATGTTGGGGTCGACCGGAATGTCCAGACCTTCGAGGAAGTTGGTCAGGCCGATACGCTCGATCATTTCACCGGTACGCTCGTGCTCCAGCGCGTTTTCAGCGAAGAAGTCGAGGATGTTGCGAGCCAGTTCGTTCAGTTTTTCGAAGTCTTCGTCGGACTCGAGCTTCATGAACGGGATCACCACGGTACCCATGGTCGCACCGATCTTCAGCACGCCCTTGCCGCCCACCAGGATGGACACGCCCTTGTCGTTGCCGGGCAGCAGGCCGCCGGGAATGACGTTCAGGCAGTGCATGCAGCGGACACAGTTCTTGTTGTCGATGCACATGGTCTGGCCGTTGCCGAGGTTGGCAGCGGAAACGTGCTCGCTGGCGGCGAACTTGCCGGTTTCAACGAGGGTAATGGCCTTGGTCGGGCACTTGCTGATCACGTCGTTGACGAGATCGTTCATGCCGTGGGCCTTCATATAGTCCTGAACCTGGGCTTCGTTGACGCGGATGTTGTCGCGCCAGGTGCCGATGGTGGCCATGTCCGAACGCTGGATGGCGTTGACGCAGTCGTTCGGGCAACCGGAGAACTTGAACTTGAACTTGTAGGGCAGGGACGGACGGTGCATGTCGTCCAGGTTGTTGTTGATGACGGTGCGCAGTGCCTTGGCTTCGTCGTAGCAGGACATTTCGCAGCGAGCGGCGCCGACGCAGGACATCGAGGTACGCAGAGCGGGACCGGCACCACCGAGGTCGAAGCCCATTTCGTTGAACTCGTCGAAGGCCTTCTGGACGTTCTCGGTCTTGATGCCCTGGAACATGATGTCGCCGGACTGGCCATGGAAGGCGATCAGGCCCGAACCACCGGTAGCCGACCAGACGTCGCACATCTTGCGCAGCAGGTCAGAGGTGTAATGCATGCCTGCGGGCGGCTGCACGCGCAGGGTGTGGAATTCTGCAGCTTCGGGGAAGAGGGGCTGGTGGTTCTCATCCTTGAGTTCGGTGAAACGGGGGATCACGCCGCCGCCGTAGCCGAACACGCCAACCGTACCACCCTTCCAGTAACCGAACTTGGTCTTGTAGGAGGTTTCCAGCTGACCCATCAGGTCAACCATCATGTCATTGTCTTTTGCCAGACGCTTCAGGCCGGTCACGAAGCTGGGCCACGGGCCTTTCTCGAGCTCGTCCAGATTGGGCGTATCAACCATCTTCTTTGCCATAGTTTTCTCTCCTAGATCATTTCGAAATGCCCGCTCAGCTCACAGCTCAACGGTATTGCAACATCCTATTGAGTTGATGGCCGCATCACCATCATTCTCATGGGTAAAACGGATACCCCATCGCGGTAGGCCATTACCTACCCAAAAGGAGTAGTGCAATTTGCCCAAAGTGGTAATGCCCCATCTGCACGAACGGTGCGACATTATGGGCCGTCCACGAGAATCCATAAGAGTATTAAAATATTGTTGCGGACGCAAGTCCTTGACCCCGGCAGGGTTGAAATAGCGCGTGATGCCCCCATCACATCACGGACGCCCCGATGACGCTTGCCGGCATCGGGCCTGACCCATTAAATCGACTTGCGACACGGATCGAGATTGCATGCCTGAAATCACCCCATTAGATAAGATGCGCCTGCCTTTCGGCGGCCAGGAAGTCGAGTTCCAGCACCTGACACACGAGTCCGGTGGTGTTCCCTTTCTGCGCATTCGTATCCGCGAAAACAAGCGCTTCACCATTTTCGACGTCGACCCGGTCAGCGCCCAGAAATGGGCCGACCTGATGCAGGCCTGGGCAAAGGAAAACGCCGGAGACGCACCGTGAGCTGGAGTTGGCCGGAAAACAAGCCTGAAGAGTATGTTCCGCACATGATCGATCTGCAGTTCGATCTGGTCGGCACAACCATCCCGGCAGAAAACGCACAACTATTGTCCGATGCGCTGCAGGATCTGCTGCCCTGGCTGAGCGAAGACAAGGGCACTGGCATCCAGCACCTGAAAGGTGCCGAAACCAACAGCGGGGACGCCTCCCTCAATATCAACCGCCGCACCAAGCTCTTCCTGCGGGTGCCCAAGGCCCGAGTCGACGACATGCAAAAGATCGTCGGCAAGACCCTCGACCTCGCTGGTCACGCACTGCAGGTCGGCAGTTTCAAGACCCGGGAATTCACCGCCTTCGCCAATATCTACGCGCATTTCGTTGACACCGGCAGCGCCACTGAAGAACAATTCGTGCAGGATGTGATGCGCGAACTGGACGGCCATTTCAAGTTGCGTTGCGGCTTTATCTGCGGCAAGCAGCAAACCTTGCAAAGCACCTCAGGCACCTTATATGGCTATAGCCTGATGCTGCACGACGTGCCTCCGCACAAATCCCTGCAACTGCAGGACGAAGGGCTGGGGCGCAACCGTTTGTTGGGCTGCGGGATTTTTATCCCGCACAAATCCATTGCACCGGTGATGCCGGTAAACCATTAAACCCGCTGCCGGCTGTTCCGGCGATTCTTTAGAACCACCTGCCGGGCCGATCCGGTAAATTTTTCAAACCAACCGAAAGGAGAAAACATGTCTTATGTTGTAAATGGCGAAGAGCTCGAGACCGGCGAAGAGGACTTTCTGCTGGAAG
>JAZBOA010000084.1:0-3880 GCA_036350935.1 Anderseniella sp.
CTGCGCGCCTACGGTCCGCACCGGTTTGGCTGGATGATGCACGACCTCAACCGCCACGGCGTTACCGGCAACGCAGCTGCCGCCACCGCTGACAAGGGGCGGGCCGTGATTGCCCACCAGTCAGCCGGGTTCATCGAGCTGCTGGAAGATGTACACCGGTTCAAGCCCGGATGGACAGCCGATTGAAAGCTCACATCTAGACACTGAGATACTGGTCGCGGATTTCCGGCTGACTCTCCAGTTCGGCAAATGAGCCGTCGAATACCGCCGTACCGCTTTCGATGATGACGGCCCGGTCCGCCACGATGCGGGCGAAATGCAGGTTCTGCTCCGACAGCAGCACGGTCAGCCCCTTGGCCTTGATCTCCAGCAGCGTCTCGGCCATCTGCTCGACGATGACCGGTGCGATGCCTTCCGATGGTTCATCCAGCAGGAGCAGCTTGGGGTTGCCCATCAGCGTCCGGGCGATGGTGAGCATCTGCTGTTCGCCGCCCGACAGCTGCTTGCCACGGTTGTTGCGGCGCTCCGCCAGGTTGGGGAACAGTTCGAACAGGTGCTCCACGGACCAGTCCGGATAGCCTGCGCGGTGCGGCTGCCGGCCCACCTCGAGATTTTCCATGACCGTAAGGTCGGCGAAGATGCGGCGTTCCTCCGGCACGTAGCCGATGCCGGCGCGGGCCACCTTGTGGGTCGGCCAGCGGGTGATGTCCGCCCCCTCAAAGCTCACCGTGCCAGAGGTTGGGCGCACCAGCTGCATGATCGAGCGCATGGTGGTGGTCTTGCCGGCCCCGTTGCGGCCCAGCAGCGCCACCACCTCGCCCGCGCCGATGGAGAACGACAGCCCGTGCAGGATATGGGCCTTGCCGTAGAAGCTATTTACCTGGTCGAGGACAAGCAGCGGATCAGCCATGGCCTTGAGCCTTCTCCTCGAACAGCCGGCCGCCGCCAAGGTAGACCTCCTGCACGCGGGCATCGTTGCGAATCTCGTCAACGCTGCCGCTGGCGATCAGCTCGCCCCGGTTGAGGACCATGATGCGGTGGGCATGGGCGAACACCACGTCCATGTCGTGTTCGGTGAACAGCACCGAGATGCCCTGCTCCCGCACGATTTCCGCGGTCAGCTGCATCAGCCGCACCCGCTCCTTCGGCGCCATGCCCGCGGTGGGCTCATCCATCAGAAGAAGTCTGGGCCGGTGCGCCAGCGCAATGGCAAGCTCCAGCCGCTTCAGGTCGCCATAGGCCAGAATGGCGGCAGCGCGGTCAGCCTGCCCTGCCATGCCAACGAGGTCGAGCAAGCGCATTGCTTCTTCCACATGAAGGCTGGCCGCCCTGGTCCACAGGTTCCAGGTCTGGCGGGCGCTGGAGATCAGCGCCATCTGCACGTTCTCGCGCACGGTCATGGACGGGTAGGTGGCGGTGATCTGGAAGGTGCGGCCCACTCCCTTGCGCCAGATGCGGCGGGGGGGAAGACCCAGAATGCTTTCGCCATTCAGCCTGACCTCGCCCGAGTCCGCCTTCAGCTGGCCGTTGAGCATGTTGAAGCAGGTGGTCTTGCCCGCACCATTGGGGCCGATGAGCGCCAGCAGTTCGCCGGCGCCAAGATCGAACGAGACATCCGACACCGCTTTCAGCCCGCCGAACGATTTGCTCAGGTTGCGCACGGAAAGGACAGGCGTGCTCATCGCGCCGCCTCCCCGTCACGCTCCAGCCCGATCTTGATGGCTATCCGCTTGATGAAGCCGGCAATGCCCTCCGGCGCAATGATGACGATGGTGACGATGATGCCGCCGAGGATGGCACGCCAGTAGTCGAGCCGCGATATCTCGTCTTCCAGCAACCGGAACACACCGGCTCCAACGACCGGTCCGGACAGCGTCTGAACGCCGCCCAGCAGCACCATGACCAGCGCGTCGACGGAGCGCGGAATCGCCGCCTCGTCGGGAAAGATCGAGCCCTTGGAGAACACGTAGACGCCACCGGCGACGCCGGCAAACACCCCGGCGGTGACGAACGCCGCCCACTGGTGGGCACGCAGGTCGATGCCGATGGATTCGGTCCGGTTGGGGTTGTCACGCCCGCCGCGCAGCGCATAGCCGAACGGCGAGAAGATCATCCGGCGCAGCAGCAGGATGCCGCCGCCGCACAGTGCCAAGGAGAGGTAGTAGAACGCCGTCTTGGACCGCGCCCAGTCAGACGGCCAGATGCCGAGCAGCCCGTCATCGCCGCCGGTCAGGTCCTGCCACTGGAAGGCGGTGGACCAGACGATCTGGGCGGCGGCCAGCGTCAGCATGGCCATGTAGACGCCCGACAGGCGCACGCAGAACCAGCCGAAAACAAGCGCGCCAAGGCCTGCGAACAGCGGCCCCGCCACCAGAGCCAGCTCCATCGAGCCGCCGAAGTACTTCACCAGGAAGGCTGCGCCGTAACAGCCGAGCGCGAAATAGGCTGCGTGGCCGAAGGACACCATGCCGCCATTGCCCATGATGAAGTGCAGGCTGGCGGCGAACAGGGCGAAAATCAGTATGTCGGTGGCCAGCACCATGGCGAACTCGCCCATGATGAACGGCAGCACCACCATGAAGGCCAGCAGCGCCAGCGCAACCGCCCGCTTCAGCGGGCTGGCCGGGCGGATGGGCGCTTCCACCTGGCCTGCGGCGTGGGCGGCTGCCTCCTGCTTGCCGAACAGCCCGTAGGGGCGGATCACCAGCACCACCGCCATCACCACGAAGGCCAGCACGATGGTGGCCTCCGGCAGCACCAGCACGCCGAAGGCATTGAGCTCGCCGATCAGCAGGGCCGCGACGAAGGCGCCGGGAATGGAGCCCATGCCGCCGATCACCACGACAACGAACGCCTCGGCGATGATGGACAGGTCCATCAGCAGGTTGATCGACACGCGCGGCACCTGCAGGGCGCCACCAAGACCGGCCAGAAACGAGCCGAGAAAGAAGACGCTGGTGAACAGCCACGACTGGTTGACACCGAGGCTTGCCACCATCTCGCGGTCCAGCGTGGCGGCTCGCACCAGCACGCCCCAGCGGGTGCGGTTCAACAGCAGCCACATCAGGGCAAGCACCGCAGGCCCCAGGGCAATGAGCACGAGGTCGTATTGCGGGATGGGCTCGCCGAAGATGCGCACCACGCCGTCGAGACCGGGGGCGCGGGGTCCGAGCCGGTCCTCGCTGCCGAAGATCCACAGCACGGCGTCCTGAACGATCAGCACGATGCCGAAGGTGGCGACAAGCTGGTACAGTTCGGGCGCGTTGTAGATGCGGCGCAGCACGACCATTTCAATGACCACGCCGACCAGCGCGACGATGAGCGCGGCCGCCAGCACCGACCCCCAGAAGCCGAGGATGGAACCCGGGACGTACTGCACCAGCGTGTACGCCATGTAGGCGCCCAGCATGTAGAACGAGCCGTGGGCGAAATTGACGATGCGGGTAACGCCGAAAATGAGCGACAGGCCACATGCCACCAGGAACAGCGACGAGGCGCTTGAAAGCCCGGTAAGGAACTGGGCGAAATAGAAGCTCATGCAGGCCCCCTCGCAAGCCGTTCAGGTCAGTGCCGCAGCCACAAGCCCGATTGAGCAGCGCCCGGCTTGCAGTGCGGACGGGTGCAGTTGATCCCGCTCCTCGTCCGTCTTGTTGTTCTGCGCAAGCAGGCTGGCCTACTCGGCCGGACGCATCTTCGCGACTTCCTCATCGCTCGGCTGGAAGTCGGCGCCGTGGGCGTAGTACCAGTCAACCATCACGCCCTTGCCGTCCTGGACATCGGTCTTGCCGACCCATGCCCCCATGGTGGCCTGGTGATCCTGCGCCCGGTAGATGAACGGGCCCGACGGCGAGGACGGCACCTCAAGGCCCTTCATGGCATC
>JAZBOA010000085.1:0-24880 GCA_036350935.1 Anderseniella sp.
CAATGCCGATGCGGGTGACAAGGCCAATGATGCGCTTCGCATTACGGCCCTGCAGCTGAGGGTGAAAGTGGTTGGCGAGGGAGCCAATCTCGGGATGACCCAGCCTGCCCGTATCGAGTACGCCGTGCATGGCGGGCGCATCAATACGGACGCGATCGACAATTCCGGCGGCGTGAACTCATCGGACCTGGAAGTAAACCTGAAGATTGCCCTTGGCGCTGCCGAGGCGTCCGGAAAGCTGACGAGGAGCCGCCGCAACAAGCTGCTTGCCGCAATGACGGACGAGGTTGCCTCGCTGGTGCTGCGCAACAACTATCTGCAGACCCTGTGTCTGTCACTGGCGCAGCGGGGGTTTGCGGCGGACAGGGCGGGGCTGACGCGGCTGTTCCGCGTGCTTGAGACCCGCGGTGGCCTCGACAGGCAGATAGAATTCCTTCCATCGCAGGATCAGCTGCACGACAGGCTCTCGGCAGGCGGGGCGCTTACCCGGCCTGAACTGGCTGTGCTGGTGGCCTATGCGAAGATCGTGCTGTTCAACGATCTGCTGTCCGGCAAGGTGGCTGACGATGCCTATCTTGAACATGAACTTTTCCGGTATTTTCCATCGCGCATGGTCAAGCCTTTCTCGGATGAAATCCGGGGGCACAAGCTGCGCGGAGAGATCGTCTGTACGCTTCTTGCCAATAGTATCGTCAATCGATGTGGGCCACAGTTTCTCTTTGACCTTGTGCAAGACAGCGGCGTTACGCCTGCGACGGCAGCGCTGAGCTATGTTCTGGCCCGTGACAGTTTCGGTTTTGTCGGCATGAACGAGGCCGTGGATGCGCTGGATTGCCGGATGGACGGCAGCCGCCAACTTGAACTGTACGCAAAACTGCAGGCTGGCCTGAGTGATGCAGCTGCGTGGTTTGCCGCAAATGAAGACCTGACGGTTGGGTTGACAGGACTGGTGAAGACCTATGGTGACGGCCTTGACGAGATTGCAGTCCGGTTGCCTGGTCTGTTGCCAGACCAGCAGGCAACTGATCTGCAGGCCGAAGAACAGGAACTTTCGGGCTTGGGCGTGGATGACAGCGCCGGCAGGCGCATTGCCGGCGTCCGTCACCTTGTTCGAGGCCTGGAAGTCGTGCGGATTTCACGCTCGACGAGGGCGACGACGCACAAGGTTGCCGATGTCTATTTCTCTCTTGCTGGCAATCTCGGCCTTGACCGGATTCTCGCTGGCGCCGAAGGCCTGGCGTCTGGCAGCGACTATGACCGTCAGGCGGTCGATGGTATCAGCCAGACGGTGCAAAGAGCCATGCGCGCGATTACCATGGATGCCGTGTCCGGCCGCCTCGGCAAGGCCGACAATGACCACATTATCCTGACAGGCGCCGAAGTGCGGCGCATTTCCGAGGAGCCTGATTTCACGCTCGCCAAGTTCGCTGTTATCGCCAGCCACATCAATGGCCTGGTCAAGACCTGAACAAGTGCTGCTGTTGCGGCCTGCCTGCTCGACTACTCCACGATCACGGCGGTGCCTGCGGCGGTGACCATCAGCATGGAACCGTTCTGGCCAACCGTCTCGTAGTCGATGTCGACACCGATCACGGCATTTCCACCGAGGGCTGCCGCCTTGTCGGTCATCTCGGCGACTGCAGTTTCACGGGCATCGTTCAGCACCCGTTCATAGGCGCCCGAACGGCCGCCGACGATGTCACGGATCGAGGCAAACAGGTCACGGAACAGGTTGGCGCCCAGAATGGCTTCGCCAGCCACCAGCCCCTTGTAGGCGACGATGCGGCGGCCCTCGATGTTGTTGGTCGTCGTGACAAGCATGGATGAGTGCTCCCGTAAGGATTGAAACCGGTGACAGTGATTCTATCAGATTCAATGACGGAAGTGTCTCATTCCGGTGAATACCATGGCCAGATTTTTCTCGTTGGCTGCGGCAATCACCTCGTCATCGCGCATTGACCCGCCAGGTTGTATGACCGCGGTGGCACCGGCCTCGGCCGCCTGCAGCAGGCCATCGGCAAACGGAAAAAATGCGTCCGACGCGACGACACTTCCCTCGGCAAGGCTCTTGCCGACGCCCGCTGCCTGTGCGGCTTCCGCCGCCTTGCGGGCAGCGATGCGGCTTGAATCGACGCGGGACATCTGGCCGGCGCCAATGCCCACCGTCGCGCCGTCCCTTGCATAGATGATGGCGTTGGACTTGACGTGCTTGGCCACGCGGAACGCAAACAGCATGTCGCGCAGCTCCTGCTCGCCAGGATGGCGCTTGGTCACGACCTTGAGATCCTGCAGGCTGACCCGGCCATTGTCGCGGGATTGAACCAGGAAGCCCCCTGCCACGGTCTTGAATGCAAGACCTGCCTGGGCCGGATCTGCGAGACCTCCCGTGGTCAGGATTCGCAGGTTCTTCTTCGTGGCGAAAACATCAAGCGCACTCTGCTCAATGCCCGGTGCGATGATCACTTCGGTGAAGATACCTGCAAGGGCCTTTGCCGTTGCCTCGTCAATCGGACGGTTGAATGCCACGATGCCGCCAAATGCGCTCACGGGGTCGCAGCGCAAGGCAAGCTGGTAGGCTTCCAGCGGAGACTCAGCAACAGCCACGCCGCACGGGTTTGCATGCTTGACGATCACGCAGGCGGAAGCTTCTGACGGGTCAAACTCACTGACGCATTCGAACGCCGCGTCGGTGTCGTTGATGTTGTTGTAGGACAGTTCCTTGCCCTGCAATTGCCTTGCGGTGGCAACGCCCTCGCGACTTTCCCCGGTACCGTAGAAGGCCGCGTGCTGGTGCGGGTTCTCGCCGTAGCGCAATGGCTGGATCAGGCTGCCGCCAAGTGCGCGATACGCAGGCGTTGTTTCTTCAGCCTGGCCGAGCAGCCAGGTGCTCACCACCGAATCATAGGCAGCAGTCCGGGCGAATGCCTTCGCGGCGAGCCGGCGCCGTGTCGCTGCCAGTGTGGCGCCGTCATTGGCCTGCATTTCGGCGATCACCGAGCCATAGTCCGCCGGGTCCACCACGGTGGTGACATCGGCATGGTTCTTTGCCGCTGCGCGCGTCATGGCGGGTCCGCCGATGTCGATGTTCTCGACAAGCTCGGCATAGCTGCCGCCGGCCGCCAAGGTCTGCTCGAACGGATAGAGGTTGACGGCCAGCAGGTCGATTGCGCCGATGCCATGGTCTTGCATGGCCTGCTGGTGAGCCTTGCTGGCGCGCACTGCCAGAAGTCCGCCATGCACCTTGGGGTGAAGGGTTTTCACCCGGCCGTCCATGATCTCGGGAAACCCCGTCCAGTCCGGGATGTCGATGATGGCGAGGCCTGCATCCGAGAGGGTCCGGGCGGTGCCGCCGGTGGAAATGATTTCAACTCCCATGGCGGCAAGGGCGCGGGCGAAATCGATCAATCCGGTCTTGTCGGATACGGACAGGAGAGCACGGCGAATAGCGCTCATTGTTGGGGTCTCCGCTACTGGATGCATGAGTCCGGTCAGCGTTAACACGCACGTGCCGCAATCTGAATATCGACGTTCGGCTTTATCCCGCGTCCAATGGTAGCTCGGGGGCATCGTCCCGACACGATGTGACAGGGCGATTCGTTGCCTTGTGAATGCGCTTGAAAGCCCATTGCACCCGGTCAGGCCGGCCGGCAATGCCATAGATGACGATCTGCTGGGTGGGACGGGGGGCCCGCACGTCAGGAAGATAGAGGCTGGATTCGAGACAAAGCTGGCCGCCACGTGCGGAGAACTTCCAGCCGGTCTTGTTGGGCAACACCATCATGATGCTGGCGCCATCGCGCGACAAGGTCGCCTTTACCGAAGGATGCAGGTGGAAGCGGATGCGGAACTGCGGATCCAGGGCTTTTGCGTCCATGGCGTCAACCGGCAGGAAGACGTCCTCGCCGCGAAGGTCGTGTCCGTCTGCGCTGAGGAACAGCCGGCGCTGGCAGATCAGGCCAAATGAACCTTCATAGCAACTGTGCCGCGCCGTGATAACGCTGCCGGGCGCATCGGCATTGACCTCTGCTTCCACGCCGCCCCGCTGCAGCATTGCCGGAGTTCCGAACAGCCTGCGAAGCAGCGGCCCGTCGGCGACACGGCTTGTGTCGGTGTCGCCCAGGCAAATGGTCGAGTGAGCCGAGGTCAGCCGTGCCGCAAGCTGCCATTCACTGTCTTCAACAGGGCGGTTGCCGCAATTGACAACGATGCGGTGGGGTCCATCACAGAATTCCAGCGCCAGTGGCGAAGCTGCAGATGTCGTGCTGTCAGCTGGCAGGGCCGGTTGCCCGGTGTCCATGATCAAGCTGGTCTGACCATGTGAAAGCCTTGCAAAGCCCGATATCTGGGCGTGCGAAAGGGGTTTTCCACCAATCCTGTCTGTGGCGAGAATGGCCCTGACACGGCCTGAATGGGTGCGTGATACGCCCTGGAAGACCGCCAGCCGCCCGTCGCTGTGGCATAGAAAGCGAAGCATCGGCAACATGCGTTCAATGGCGGCGTTCACCGGCGCCGGTACTGCCATGTAGGCCGCTTGCATCGCCTCGCGCAGCGGCACCAGCAATGCCAGCAGCATGCAGAGAACTTCGGCATTGCGCGAGATGTGGCCGCCGTCGGCAAGGATCTGGTTGTCCAGTTCGAACCCCAGCCGCTGCAGCGCTGACTTCTGGAGGCTTTCAAGGCCTGAGGTGCCAAAAACGCCATAAGCCAGCGCAATGGCGGCAAGCAGCCTGTCCTGTGGCAGCCCTGCCGAACAGCCCTTGCGCAGCAGTGCGCGGACCTGTGCAGTCAAGCTGTTAAAGTAGGCAAGCTCGAAGCTTCTGCTCGCACCGTTCAGCAGGAACGGCGCGCATTGTACCCAGTTGATCATACGCCATGAGGCGGTTTGTGTGCGGCGCGCTACCGGTTGACGCCAGGCGCGATGCTCGAACCACTCGGCAATCAACCCTCGGGCGAATACGCGGTGAAGCTGGCCTTGCCCGGCTTTCAGATCATGCAGATAGGCGAAACCGTGCAGGGCCGCATCGAAACTGCCGGGTCTGGGCTCTTGCAGGGCGAAGACGGAACCGCCGCGGAGCACGACGCGGCACCCCGCCAGCTCAAAGCTGCCCCGGTAAAGTTCAGGCGCCCTGGAGGCATCTCCCTCAACCAGCGCTGGCAGGTCCAGCCCGAGGCCGGTGCATTTCGCCATCTGCAAGCCAGGCAGGCGCGGCGCCGCCAGCCGCATCATCCGGCTGGCCAGTTCGCGGCCGGTCAGGTTGGCTATCGTTGTCAGGTCGGAGGCGGCGAACGGCATGGTTGAACGAGGGGCCGGGGGTCAGTGACGGTGGTTCGCAAGGATGCATGGCCTTCCGGACCTGCATCCTGTGCACCCGGCATTGAAGCCCGGAGATCGTTAACGAAATGATAATTTTCTGTCTCAGTCCGCAACCTTGACCAGCCGGGCCGCATGGAAGCCGTCCATGCCAGTGCTGCCACCAAGCCTGAAGTGGGGCAAGGTCCGCAGATCGCCCTGCCTGGTCGTGAAATCCGCGGTCAGCCCAAGCGATTCGGCTTCCACGGGGCGGCGCTGGAAGTTGCGATGTTCATTGAGGAAGGACTGCACCTGCTTGCCGCCTTCCTCAGCCAGCAGTGAGCACACCGCATAGACAAGCGTTCCACCCGGCTTGAGCAGGCCTGCCGCCTTGCGCAGCAGCGCCCGCTGCACGGCGGCGAGATGCTTCACCTCCTGCGCGCCGCGCAACCAAGGCAGTTCCGGGTGGCGCCGGATGGTGCCGGTTGCCGAGCACGGCGCGTCAAGCAGAATGGCGTCGAATTTCATGCCGGGATGGAAATCGAGCACGTCAATGGCGATCAGTTCTGCAGCCAGGCCGGTACGGTCAAGATTGGTTCGAACCACTTCGAGGCGTACGGGTGATATGTCGAGTGCGGTTACCTGCGCACCGCTTGCGGCAAGCTGCAGCGTCTTGCCACCGGGAGCAGCGCACATGTCGAGAACCGACAGTGCATCGACGTCACCCAGAAGCCTGGCCGGCAATGCAGCCGCAGCATCCTGCACCCACCAGCCCCCCTCATCGAACCCCGGCAAGGACGGAATTGCCGGATAGGGGGCAGAAAACCGGATCGAGCCGGTTGGCAAGGTTGTGCCGCCCGCTGCTTCCAGCGGCTGGCGGAAGCTCTCGTCTTTCAGGCTGAGGTCGAGATCTGCCTGGGTCAACAGTGCTTGGGCGCATTCGTCTGCGACCTGTGGACCGAGGTCGGCGCGCAGTTTCTTCTGCAACCATGGCGGCAGGCTCGACAAGGCCGGTGGAAGGTCCCGAAGGATGGCCTCCTGATTGTCAGCGATGCGCCTCAGTACGGCATTGACGAGCGCCTTGTATCGTCGCGTTTTCGGGTTTCCGTCTGCGAGCTGAACGCTGGTACTGATGGCTGCATGTGCTTCAGTGCGCATGAACAGCAGCTGGGCTGCGCCGCACAGCAGGAGATCCCGGGCCTGTACACCGGACTTGTCCAGCGGGCGCTCCAGAAACACGTCAATGACCTGTTCAAGCTGGCCCTTGTGACGGAACACTGTTGCCGCGATGGCATGGGCAAAGGCGCGATCGCGGGATTCGCCTATGCCTGCCGAAGTTTCCTCCAGTGCGGCATCCAGGAAACTGCCGCGGCTGAACACCTGTTGAATGGCTGCGACTGCAGCAGCACGGGCCTCAAGACCTGACGATGCCGGTGTGTTGCCAGTGTCGCTCAACCCCACGGTCCCCGCGTGCCGGCGCCGGAGCCGCCCCAGGGGCCGGCAGCCGACGTACCGGCGGCTGGCGAATTGAACTCTGCCGCCATCTGTTCCAGCGCTGCGATGCGGTTGCCGGTATCGGGGTGAGTGGAGAACAGCTTGTCCATCCGCGCGCCCGACAGCGGGTTGATGATGAACATGTGGGCTGTGGCAGGATTGGCCTCAGCCGTATCATTCTCGATGCGACGGGCCGAGCCGGCGATCCGGTTTAATGCGGAGGCCAGGGCCATCGGCTTGCCGCAGATCTCCGCGCCGCGCCGGTCAGCTGCATATTCGCGGGTCCGGCTGATCGCCATCTGCACAAGCATGGCGGCGATGGGCGCAAGGATCACCATGGCGATTGTCCCGATGGCGCCAAACGGATTGTCGCGGCTGCGGCCGCCGAAGAACATGCCGAACTGCGCCAGCATGGAGACCGCACCGGCAATGGTGGCTGTTACCGTCATGATCAGCGTGTCGCGGTTCTGGATGTGCGCCAGTTCGTGCGCCATGACGCCCTCGACTTCTTCATAGGTGAGGGATTGCAGCAAGCCGGTCGTGGCGGCCACGGCTGCGTTTTCCGGGTTGCGGCCGGTGGCGAAGGCATTGGGCTGCGGATTGTCCATCACGTAGACCTTCGGCATCGGCAGGCCGGCGTTGTCTGACAGCCGCCTGACCATGTCCACGAGTTCGGGAAACTGGCTCTCGCTTGCTTCCATGGCGCCATGCATGCGCAGCACCATCTTGTCCGAGTTCCAGTAGGCGAACAGGTTGGTGCCGACGGAGAATACAAGGGCCAGCAGCATGCCGCCCTCGCCGCCGATGGCATAGCCAACGGCGAGGAACAAGGCCGTCATGCCGGCCAGCAAGATCGTGGTCTTCATGTAGTTCATTGGCGTGAAACTCCAGTGCATAAGGTTGCAACACGCAATCCGTGCGATCTATATGAATGTGACCGTGCCCAAGTTCAATCCAGGCGTGCCATGAACCAGCCGACAAATTGCGACAAGCCTCTCAGCGAGGCCGCCCGCCGGGCGCTGACCGAAGCCGAGGCGCGCCGCAAGGCTGCCAAGCCTTCCAGTCTGCCCACGGAAGTGGACGGACGGGATGGACCGGAACCGACGCGGTTCGGCGACTGGGAGAAGGATGGCATTATCAGCGACTTCTAGCCACGTTCCGGCAGCGGTGGCTTGCGGTGCGGTGCGGCGTGTCTTAATGGTGCGCGCAACTGCGCGCCGGAGTGCGCGACCAATCAAAGCGGACAGGAGACCAGTGAGATGGCTGCAAAGGGTTCGGTCAAGAAGGTGGTGCTTGCCTATTCGGGCGGGCTCGACACTTCGATCATACTGAAGTGGCTGCAGACCGAACTGGACGCCGAGGTTGTGACCTTTACCGCCGACCTGGGGCAAGGGGACGAACTGGAGCCGGCGCGGCGCAAGGCCGAGATGCTCGGCATCAAGGAAATCTACATCGAGGACGTCCGCGAGGAATTCATCCGCGATTTCGTGTTCCCGATGTTCCGGGCCAATGCGCTTTATGAAGGGGTGTATCTGCTGGGTACCTCGATTGCCCGTCCGTTGATTTCCAAACATCTCGTCGAGATTGCGCGTCAAACCGGCGCTGACGCCATTGCCCACGGTGCCACCGGCAAGGGCAACGACCAGGTGCGCTTCGAACTCTCGGCCTATGCCCTCAACCCGGACATCAAGGTGATTGCGCCGTGGCGGGACTGGACCTTCAAGTCCCGTACCGACCTGATCAAGTTTGCGCAGGATCACCAGATCCCGGTGCCGAAGGACAAGCAGGGCGAAGCGCCGTTCTCGGTGGACGCCAACCTGTTGCACTCCTCGTCCGAGGGCAAGGTGCTGGAGGATCCGTGGCAGGAAGCGCCGGAATATGTCCACATGCGGACCGTCTCGCCGATGGATGCGCCGGACAAGGTGACCGAGATCGAGATCGAATTCAAAAAGGGCGATGCTGTTGCGCTCAATGGCAAGAAGTTGAGCCCCGCCACGCTGTTTGCCGCCCTCAACGATCTTGGCCGCGATAATGGCATCGGCCGTCTCGACCTGGTCGAGAACCGTTTCGTTGGCATGAAATCCCGTGGTGTCTATGAAACGCCCGGCGGCACCATTCTGCTGGCGGCCCACCGGGCCATCGAGTCGATCACGCTGGATCGTGGCGCCGCGCACCTGAAAGACGACCTGATGCCGCGCTATGCGGAGTTGATCTACAACGGCTTCTGGTTTTCGCCCGAGCGCGAAATGCTGCAGGCGCTCATCGACAAGAGTCAGGAGAACGTTGAAGGCAAGGTGCGGCTCAAGCTCTACAAGGGCAATGTGATGGTGTCCGGACGCATGAGCGACAAGTCTCTCTACTCGGAAGAGCTGGTGACGTTCGAAGATGATCACGGCGCCTACGACCAAAAGGACGCGGCAGGCTTCATCCGTCTCAATGCGTTGCGCCTGCGCACGCTCGCCAAGCGCAACCAGAAGGGTTAAACCGGCTGCGGTTGCGGCTGGCTGTGCGAGACAATTTCCCAGGCCGCGTTGATGCGCTTCGCCATGGCGGAGACGTACTCTGTCATCTCACTCGGCAACCCGGCAGCGGCATAGCGGTCCGGGTGATAGGTCCGCGCCAGGCTGACGTAGGCGGCGTGCAGTTGCTCCGGCGAGGCGGCGCTGCTTAGGCCGAGCACGGCATAGGGGTCGAAGGCAGCAGAATCAGCATTGCGCCGGGCGAGCTGATTGGCATTGGGAACGTCGACCGGATCCACGCAGAGGATGGCCAGCTTGTTGAAGTGGCGCACTTCGCCGCCGGGGGTTTGAAACTCGATGAATGGCGATGGACCGTTGAGAGCTTCGCTCAAGCGGCCAGACCCTGCGGCAACGAGATGGCCTGAAAGACAATCACCGCTGGAAAGGGTGATGCGGGCGGCAATGCGAACCGTTGCAGCGGTGATGTTGGAGGCGCTTTTCTTCTCGAACATGTGCTCAGGCCTTTCCTCGGTGGAATGTGCCGGCGTGACACAGCCACGCTGGCTTGCGCTTCAATATGCGCATTCCGTGCCAGCCCATGGCGTGCTACATGCCGCGCAACCCTTTTTGATTTTTGCTGAAAGCACCTGACACATGACCCTCAGAAACATCGCCATCATCGCGCACGTCGATCATGGCAAGACCACTCTCATCGATCGTCTGCTGGCGCAATCCGGCAGCGTGCGTGAAAACCAGCGCGTTGCCGAACGGGCCATGGATTCCAACGATCTGGAGCGTGAGCGTGGCATCACCATCCTTGCCAAGGTCACGTCGGTCGAGTGGCGCGATGCCCGGATCAACATCGTCGATACCCCCGGTCACGCCGACTTCGGTGGTGAAGTGGAGCGCATTCTCAACATGGTTGACGGGGCCATCCTGCTGGTGGATGCCGCCGAAGGCCCCATGCCGCAAACCAAGTTCGTGCTGCAAAAAGCGTTGAAGATCGGCCTGCGCCCAATCGTGGCGATTAACAAGATCGACAAGCTGGAAGAGCGCCACGAAGAGGTCATCAACGAGGTATTCGACCTTTTTGCCGCGCTTGATGCCGACAATGACCAGCTCGACTTCCCGATCCTGTACGGCTCGGCCAAGCAAGGCTGGATGGCGCTTGATCCTGCTGGTCCGCAGGAGGACATGTCGGCGCTGTTTGATCTGGTGGTCAAGCACGTGCCGGCGCCAACGGTTGAGGCGGGCCCGTTCCGGATGCTGGCCACCACCATCGAGGCCAACCCGTATCTTGGCCGGATCCTTACTGGCCGCATACGATCCGGCTCGGTCAAGCCGAACCAGGCGATCAAGGCAATGGACCGCAATGGCAAACTCATCGAGCAAGGCCGGGTGTCGAAGGTATTGTCATTCCGCGGGCTGGAGCGGACGCCGGTGGACGAAGTCTCGGCTGGGGACATCGTTGCCATTGCGGGGCTGACCAAGGCGACCGTCGCTGACACGTTGTGCGCAGTCGAGGTAACTGAGGCCATCATGGCCCAGCCCATAGATCCGCCGACCCTGTCGATGACCTTCCGCATCAATGATGGCCCTCTTGCCGGCAAGGAAGGCGACAAGGTGCAGAGCCGCGTCATCCGTGACCGGCTGATGAAGGAAGCCGAGGGCAACGTGGCGCTCAAGGTTGTCGATCTCGACGGCGAGGCCTTCGAGGTGTCGGGCCGGGGTGAACTGCAGCTTTCGATCCTGATTGAAACCATGCGCCGGGAAGGCTTCGAGTTGACCGTCGGCCGGCCTCGCGTGGTGTTCCGCATCGATGAGGCCACCGGCCAGCGGCACGAGCCCATGGAAGAAGTCATCATCGACGTTGATGAAGAGTTTTCCGGTGCGGTTGTGCAAAAACTCTCAGAGCGCCGCGCTGAACTGAAGGACATGCGCCCGTCAGGGGCAGGACGTCAGCGTCTGGTGTTCCACGCACCGACGCGTGGACTGATCGGGTATCAGGGCGAGTTGATGACCGACACGCGCGGCACGGCGATCATGAACCGGCTGTTCCATGCATATGTGCCGTATCTCGGCAATATCCCGTCGCGCCATACCGGCGTGCTGTTGTCGAACGGCGAAGGTGATGCAGTTGCCTATGCCCTGTGGAAGCTTGAAGACCGCGGGCCGATGTTCATCGAACCCGGCAGCAAGGTGTATGCCGGCATGATCGTTGGCGAGCATACGCGCGGTAACGACCTTGAGATCAACGTGTTGAAGGCAAAGCAGCTCACCAACATTCGCGCTTCCGGCAAGGACGATTCCATTCTGCTGACGCCGCCGATCCGGCTCACGCTGGAACGCGCACTGTCGTACATCACTGATGATGAGCTGGTTGAAGTCACCCCGCAGTCAATCCGGCTGCGCAAGGCGATCCTTGATCCTCATGAACGAAAGCGCGACGAACGCCGCCGCAACGACGAGGCGCTTAGCGCCTGAGTGATCCGGAGAGCCTGAAAATGCCCGAGAAAACTAGGTTGAATCCAGCTTTAACCGAATGGAACGGGGCGTACGGGCTGCCTGAATTCGGCAAGATCTCCGAAGGTGATCTGGGTCCTGCCTTCGAGGTGGCGATGGCTGAACATCTGGCCGAGATCGAGGCGATTGCCGGCAATCCGGAACAGCCGGATCTCGCCAATACTGTCGAGGCGCTGGAGCTTGCCGGCCAGTCGCTGCGGCGGGTATCGGCGCTGTTCTGGCATCGTGCCGGCACCGACAGCACGCCGGCGATCCAGGCGCTGGAACGGGAGATCGGTCCGGCGCTGGCGAGCCATTCGGCGCAGGTCTACATGAACGGGAAACTGTTCGCCCGTATTGCCACTCTGCATCAACGGCGTCACGATCTTGGCCTGACTGCAGAACAGCAGCGGGTGCTTGAATTGCACTACAAGCACTTCGTGAAAGAGGGCGCCAGGCTCGATGATGCCGGCAAGCAGCGGCTGGCAGAGATCAATCAACGTCTGGCCGCACTTGCCGCGGAGTTCGGGCAGAATGTGCTCTCGGACGAGGCCAGCTGGGTCTTGCCGCTGACCGGGGATGACCTTGAAGGGCTCCCCGACAGCCTGACGGCGGCGTTGGCGGAGGCGGCTCGCGAGCGCAAGGTCGATGCACCCTATGCGGTGACGCTTGGGCGTTCGATTGCCGTTCCCTTCCTTGTTTCCTCTTTCCGGCGCGACCTGCGGGAGAAGATGTTCAAGGCCTGGTCTGCCCGCGGAGAGATGAGCGACGGCAAGCTGAACGCCGCAGTGGTGTCGGAAACGCTGAAGCTGCGGCATGAAAAGGCCGGCCTGCTTGGCTACGACAGCTTTGCTGCCTTGCGGCTGGACGGCACCATGGCAAAGACGCCTGGTGCGGTTGAAGACTTGCTGGGCGCGGTATGGCCGGCAGCCTTGCACAGCGCAAGTGAGCATCAGGCGCAGCTTGAGGTGATGGCTGCCGAGGACGGCATAAATGACGGCCTGAGGCCCTGGGACTGGCGCCATTATTCCGGCAAGTTGCGCCAGAAACTGTACGACCTCGACGAGGCTGCCCTGAAGCCCTACTTCCAGCTCGACAGGATGATCGAGGCGGCATTCGACGTGGCCGGCCGGCTGTTCGGCATCAGCTTCCGGGAGCGCCAGGACATTTCCGGCCCGCACCCAGAGGCGCGGGTATTCGAGGTGCGGGAAAGCGACGGCTCATTGAAAGGCATCTTTGTCGCAGACTACTTTGCCCGGGTAAGCAAGCGGTCAGGTGCCTGGATGAACCTGTTCCGCAAGCAGCACAAGCTCGGTAACGGCGAGTTGCCGGTGGTGTTCAACGTGATGAACTTTGCCAGACCTTCCGAAGGCAAGCCGGCGCTGCTGTCGCTTGATGACGCAACTACCTTGTTCCATGAGTTTGGCCACGCCCTGCACGGACTCCTCTCAGACGTGACATATCCTTCGGTGTCGGGCACATCGGTGTCGCGCGATTTCGTGGAACTTCCGTCACAGCTTTACGAACACTGGCTGACGGTGCCCGAGGTACTTCGCAAGCACGCCCGGCATGCCGAAACGGATCAGCCCATCCCGCCGGAGCTTCTGGACAAGGTGCTGGCGGCGCGCACTTTCGATGCAGGCTTTGATGCAATCGAGTATACGGCCTCGGCGCTGGTCGATATCCGCACCCACAGCCAGCCAGGTTCGACCGCAGTTGCGGATCCGCTGGCTTACGAGGCAGCCCTGCTTGCCGAACTGGCAATGCCAGCCGCCATCACCATGCGCCATCGCACGCCGCACTTCCTGCATGTCTATTATGGTGACGGGTATGCAGCTGGCTATTACAGCTACATGTGGTCGGAAGTGCTCGACGCCGATGCATTTGCGGCATTCGAAGAGACCGGCGATCCGTTCGACCCGGAAACGGCGGCGCGGCTGCGCAAGGCGGTCTATGCGTCGGGCAATTCAATGCCGCCCGAAGACGCCTACAAGGCGTTCCGGCAGCGGCTTCCCACTGCCGATGCAATGATCGCCAAGCGTGGACTGTCTCCGGTATCCGCGGCTCAGTAGGGATCTGCCGCGTAAGGTCCGCGCTTGCCGTGATATTGAGGCCGGTCCGTGCCGCAGTCGAAGCCTGGCGCAACCATGTCTGCGATGTTGCGGGCAATCTGGTTGGCATCCGGGTTGGCGCGCGCATCGACGAGGCCGGTCATGCAGCCCGGTTTGCCATCAAGGCCTGCCAGGCGGGACACGACCAGAACATTGCCTGTGCGCGAGGGGTCAGCCGAGCCGGTGGCGGGATCAATGTTGTCGATGAACCAGCGCAGGATGGTGGCAACGGGTTGATCACCCTTGAGCCGCCATTCGACTGTCTCGCTGACGCGGTTCCACGGACCGAAGCTCTGCCATGGCGCCTGGATTCCGGCCGGCTGCTCTCCAAACGTTACCGCGGCGCGCAGATCGCCCTCGGCATAGTTGACCGGATGATCGAGATATCCCTTGCAGCGCAAGGTAATGCCGGCGCCTTCCTCGTTTTCAGAAATGGTAACGCAGCCATCCTTGAAATCGAGTTTTGTGTAAACGCTCGAATAGCTGTCCGCTGCGGCGGCGTGTGCTCCAAGTGCGACAAGAGTTGATGCAGCCAGCAGTATGCGTCTCATGGTATCTGGCACCTGATCAATGACTCGACGTCCGGTATCAGATACCGTTCCGGCGCTTAAGGAAAGAAGGATAGCCATGAGGCTCGACGCGATATCCATCGGCGATAACCCGCCTGACGTAGTCAACGTCATCATCGAGGTCCCCATCGGCGGTGAGCCGATCAAGTACGAGATGGACAAGGCAGCAGGCACCATGGTGGTGGACCGGTTTCTCTATACCTCGATGAGGTATCCGGGGAACTACGGCTTCATACCACACACCCTGTCGGAAGACGGCGACCCGTGCGACCTGCTGGTAATCTCGCAGCGCACCCTGGTGCCCGGCGCGGTGATTGCTGTGCGCCCGGTTGGCGTCATGAAAATGGTGGACGAGGCCGGTGGCGATGAAAAGATCATCGGCGTGCCAATCAGCCGGATATCCCGGCGTTACGAGAAGGTCAGGAACTATACCGATCTGCCGGAAATCCAGGTAAAGCAGATCGAGCACTTCTTCGAGCACTACAAGGATCTCGAGGAAGGCAAGTGGGCCAAGACGAATGGTTGGGGCGATGCTGACGAAGCCAAGCGGCTGATCGTCGAGGCCATCGAACGGGCCAAGGGCGCCTGAGCCCTGGCCCCGCAGCCCCGGCGTTACATTTCAGGCACAGCGACACCCTTGATGGCGCAAGCCGCCTTGACCGTGTTGTGCAGCAGGCAGGCGATGGTCATGGGGCCGACGCCGCCCGGGACAGGCGTGATCGAACCCGCAACCGCTGCGCAGGACTCGTAATCGCAGTCGCCAACGATCTTCGCCTTGCCATCGCGCTCAATGCGGTTGATGCCGACATCAATCACGCAGGCACCGGCTTTAAGCCAGTCGCCCTTGACCATCTCGGGCCGGCCGACGGCAGCAATGACCAGATCTGCGCGGCGCACCACCCCTGGCAGGTCTTTGGTGCGGCTGTGGGCAATGGTGACGGTGCAGCTTTCCTGCAGCAGCAGCTGCGCCACCGGCTTTCCGACAATGTTGGAGCGGCCGATGACGACGGCCTCAAGACCTGACAGTGAACCGAGCGCATCCCTGGCCAGCATGACAGAGCCTACAGGCGTGCACGGCACCAGCGAATCCTGGCCGGTGGCAAGGCGGCCGGCATTGACTACGTGAAAACCGTCGACATCCTTGTCCGGATTGATCGAGTTGATCACCTTGGTGGCGTCGATGTGGTCGGGCAACGGCAGCTGCACGAGGATGCCGTGAATCGAGTCATCCTTGTTGAGCTGGTCGACCATGGCCAGCACGTCTGCTTCCGGCGTCGTGGCATCGAGCTTGTGCTCGACCGATTTCATGCCGACCTCGACGGTCTGCTTTGCCTTGTTGCGGACGTAGACTTGGCTGGCCGGATCTTCGCCAACCAGCACGACGGCAAGGCCGGGGGTCAGGCCATGGTCGCGCTGCAGACCCGCGACCGCGCTGGCGATGCGGCCGCGCAGGCCCTCGGCATACTTCTTTCCGTCAATCACCTTAGCTGCACACATGGCGCTTCCTGACCTCTCATCTTTGCAATTCGTGGGGTGGACCTTGATCAAAACGCCCGGCGTTCACCAATGCCAGGGCGTCACACTGTTGCAGGAATGCGACGTGGCAAGCAGCTCAAAGCGCATACTGGTGCAATAGCCGCTGGATGAACATCAGGCCCAGCAGCAGGATGATCGGGGAGATGTCGATGCCGCCGAGATCCGGCAGCAGCCGCCTGATCGGACCCAGCAGCGGTTCGGTGAGGCGGTGCAGGGCGTAGTTGATCTGGCGCACGACATTGTTGGAATTGTTGAGGACGTTGAAGGCCATCAACCAGCCCATCACGACCATGATGATCACCAGCCAGAAAACGATGAAGACGATCTGGTCGAACAGCCACACAAACGGTTCCATTGACGGACCCCCAAAAACTTGTTTCGCAACATGTAGCGGCGGCGTATAGATTGCGCAAGCCGCGCAGGGCAAACACCGGCGGGCAATGTGGCGCGGGGCCGTAGCTCAGTTGGGAGAGCGCGTCGTTCGCAATGACGAGGTCAGGGGTTCGATTCCCCTCGGCTCCACCATTATCCAGCCACTCTGGTTCCGGCCCCTGCAGACAGTGTGGCTTTCGCACCACAGTTGCCGCTAAAGTTGCCATCATTACTTTTATCTCCCCCTGCGGCATGCTAAAGGAAAATCAGGAAAAAGCCGGGGGCGGCCAAGATTTCGGGTTATCTGGATGACTTCAGCAAGCTTGAAGCCCGCCGTTGCCGCCTTGCTTCTTGCTGTAGCAGGAGCTGGCGCACCGGCGCACGCAAACGATTATTCAAGCCTCTTCGAGCAACGCTATTCGTCGCCTGAAGATATCAGCGTACTTGGCAATTTCGTCGCCAAGGCTGTTGAGGTTGGGCAATACGACCAGGCGATTTCCACGCTCGAACAGCACCTGGTGAAATATCCCCGCGATGCGCGGGCCAAGTACTCGCTGGCCAAGGTCTACGCCAACACCGGCAGCTGGGAGCTGGCGAAGCGCAATGCCGAAGACGCGCTTGAGATTGGCGATCTGACGGCGGAAGAAGCCGCCGATGCGCAGCGCCTGTTGTCGCGCGCCAACAATTCGCTGGCCGGTTTCGAGTGGGCGCTGGATGCGACGGTGGGCATCAAGTCGACCTGGCTCGATACGGATCAGCCCAACCCGACTTCAGGCTGGCGTGACCGACAGGACTGGAACCCCTACATCGCCTCCAACGGTTCGCTGCGGATGGATCTCGACACGCCGCTTGGCGATGCGCTGATTGCTTCGGGCGGGGTGCTGTTCGAGCGCCGCTACGAAGATGTCAATCAGGGCGGCTTCAATCCGTTTCCTGACTTCTCGGATGGCGGCATCTACCTGCACAATCGCGGTTATGCCTCGCTGGTGCTGGACAAGGGGATCGAGACCACCCGTCTGGATGGCCTGCGCCTGCAGTTCGGGGTGTTCGGCAACTGGAAGAGCTACAATCCGTCGATCACCGATGCGGCGCTCGGCACCTCCATCCGGCTGATCATCCTGCCCACGGTCGACACGGCGGCCTATGTCGGCGGGCGCTACAGCAATCTGTCGCCGTCAAGGAACCTGGCTGCCGAACACCGGTTTGAAGCCGAGGCGGGCGTCACCAGGCGGCTCAGCCATGAGCATTCGGTGGGTATTGCGGGCCGCTATATCCATGAACTGGACTCTGCCGGAGACCAGGTGACCGAACAGCGGGAAGTCGAACTGAGTTATGCAGGGCTGGTGCCGCACCGGCCTTTCGAGACCGTGTGGACCCAGCAGGCGTCTGTGGCGTTTGGCGATTTTGACACGATCGGCCCGTCGTTCTTCAGTTTTGGCAATACTGGAGGTCATTACCTTAAGGCGCACTGGACGCATACGTTCCAGATCGACGGCTACAACAGTATTTCTATCGGTTACGAGTTCAGGCAGACCGATTTTACCGAAGGCTTTTTCTTAACCAACAGCTTCGATGTGTTTGACAATGATTTTTCCACTCACGCCATCAACGTGAGCTACACCAGGTCGTTCTGACGGCGGTTAAGACAAGGACCATGACGATGAGCAGATCCGGAATGTCAGCCGCAATCCTGATGGCAGTTGCCGTCATGACCGCTAGCGCTGCAATGGCCGAGACGGTTGGCAAGATGACCGCCGTGCAGACGCAGGTGAGCAAGTCCGGCGCTGGCGTCATCGGCATCGGCGCCCCGATTGCGATGGGCGACCAGTTGCGCAGCAATGCGACCGGCCTTGGCATGATCGTCTTCCGGGACGAGTCGAGCGCCAAGCTTGGGCCCAACTCGCGCCTCACCATCGACGAGTTCGTCTATAGCCCCGGAAGTGCGGGCAGCATGGGCATTTCGATGGACCGTGGCGTGTCGCGCTTTTATGGCGGCCAGGTCTCGAAGAAGGGCGAGATGAAGATCTCGACGCCGCATGTCATTCTGGGGGTGCGTGGCGGCATCACCGATATCAGCGTGGAGGCCGGTCAGTCGGTGGCGATCCTGCGCGCGGGCAAGCTGACCTGCACGGTGAACGGCGTGACGCGGGTGATCACCAAGCCGGGCTTCGCCTGCATTGCCGACGGGTCTTCGCTCAACGTGAGCAAGACCAACAACAGCTTTGACGTTCTGGACAGCACAGCCCGGATTGCCGGTACCGGACAACCCGGTGCGCGCGGGCCGGGACTTGGCGTTGACACGGGATGCGCGAGCGCAGGCTCGTTCACGTCGGCAAGCTGCACCAGCCAGAATGGGCAACTGCCGGTGCCGGGCGGCAACATTCCTAAGGGCGGCAACAACACGCCTGACATCAATCGCACGAACGAAGACGGTTATAACGATTTTTATGGTGATTAGTGATAAGGCATCTCGCCTCCAGAACCGGTGTACTTGCGCTTATCGCTCTTCTTGTCCTGTCCCACATCGTCTTCGACCGGCAGCTGGATGGCCTGCGTGGTCAAGCCTTCGATATCTACCAGCAGCTGCAACCACGCACCGTTCCTGACCAGCAGGTCGTGGTGGTTGGCATTGATGATGACACCATTGCCGCCGAGGGCCGCTGGCCATGGCCGCGCGACCGGTTGGCAGAGCTGATCTCGGCCATTCACTCCACAGGAGTGACGGTGCTCGGCGTCGATATCCTGTTCTCGGAAGCCGATACGGACGTTGGCGGTGAAGAACGCGACCGCAAGCTCGCCGCGGCCATTGCATCAGGCCCGACCGTCCTGGCCACCAGCATTGGCGACTTTCCGTCATCAACCGTGCCGCAGGCGCCGGTTGGCTGGTCCGTTGTGGGGCATGGCGATGCCCAGTCGCTTCCGGTTCTTCCGGGCATCATCGCTTCGACGCCGCTATTGCGCGAGGGCGCCAGCGGGCTTGGCATCGTGCGCTCGGTGTCGGACGAGGATGGCACCGTGCGAAGCGTGCCGATGGTGTGGGCGTCAGGAGGCGGTGAAGGCATCGCGCTTTGGCCGGCCTTCAGCATGGAGCTTGCCCGGCTGCACCTGCAGGCGCCGTCCTATGCGCTGAGGGTGCGTCCGGAAGGGTACGAGGCGCTCAAGCTGGGAGACGGCATTGTGCCGTTGACGCCGGGTGGCGCCATCTGGCTGTGGGAACAGGAGCAGGCCGTCCGCCGGATTTCCGCCCTTGAGGTGTTCGCCGGCAAGGCCGATGCGGCGCTGAAGGGGAAGATTGCCATCCTGTCGGTGAATGCGCTCGGCATCGACAAGTTTCATACCACACCGGTTCACGCTGGCCGCTCGGGCGCGGACATCCATGCCGTGCTCGCGGGGCAGTTGCTGGACGGCGTTTTTCTCAGCGAGCCTGCCCACGCCAAACAGCTGGAGCGCGGATGGTTCGTCTTTTCGGCCATCATGATCATGCTGCTGTCCAGCTGGCTGGGCGGCAGGCTGTGGCTGCTCATTCCGGCGGGTGTCGTGATCTGCCTGCTGCCGCTGGCGGCAGGCTTCGGCGCCTACCTTGGCTGGCACACACTGTATGAACCCTTGCAACCTGCCGCCGGGCTTGCACTCGTAGTGCTGGGCGAGGCTTACAGCCTGTTCCGCGAGGCCGACCAGCGACGGCGCCAGCTGTCGCGCCAGTTCTCGCAGTACCTCTCGCCAAACGTGGTGGACATGCTGACAAGGTCCCGTCAGGACCTGACCACCAGCGCCGAGAAGCGCGAGATCACGGTGCTGATGATGGACATGCGCGGCTTTACCTCGAGCAGCGAGCAGCTTCCGGCAGAAGAGATCATCGCCACCGTCAACCGGTTTCTCACCCTGGCAAGCGCCGAGATATTCCGGCGCGACGGCACCATCGACAAGTTCATGGGTGACGCCATCCTTGCGTTCTGGAATGCGCCGGTGGACCAGCCCGACCATGCGGCAAGGGCGTTGCAGGCCGTGCTGGCAATCCGGGCTGCACTTGACCGGGAGAACCAGCGGCGGACCACTACCGGCAAGACGCCCATCGAGGTCGGCGCAGGCATGGAGACCGGCATCTGCTCGGTCGGCAATTTCGGCTCGGACATCCGGTTTGATTATACCGCCATCGGCTCCAGCGTGAACATGGCCGCGAGGCTCGAGTCAGCCACCAAGATCACCAATTGTCCGGTCCTGCTCGGGCCGGGTTTCGCAACTCGGCATCCTGATGGAATAGAGCCCGTTGGCTTGCTGGAGCTGGCAGGGTTCTCCAAGCCGGTTGGGGTTTTCTGTCCTGAAGGCATGAAGCCCGGCGTGATTCCGGAAACCGCGCAAAAGAAAGAAGCGGGCCGCCTCATACAGGGCTGACCCGCCTCCTCAAAACTGGCTGAGTACGCTGTACAATGATCTCAGCTTGGACATTGCCGAGCAAGTGCGATGCCAGTTAACAACTTTCCAGATCTGGTAGCCTGCAGGGATGGAGCACCCCAGATGTGGCGCAAGTCTCGCAACACGCGGGTGTGCCGTTTTGCAGATGGCCAATCCGGTCTTTGCAGAATGCAAATGCTGCCAACCGGCAGAGGCGTCACTCCGCAGCCAGAGCGGCCTGCCTTGCGCCGGCGGCGGAGGCCAGCCACTGGTCAAGGAAACGGTCGAGCCAGGCATCGACCTGGCGGTCATAGATGAAGCGGTCTTCGAAATGGGTGTGCCTTGGCCGTGCGCCGGGTAGCACCAGCCGATGCTCGGCCTTGACCAGCCAGCGGTTCATCATCTTCTGGGTCACTTCCGGGTGGAACTGGATGGCGAAGGCCGTATCACCGTAACGGAACGCCTGGTTTGGAAAGTGCTCGGCGCCTTCAGCAAGGCTGATTGCGCCGCGAACCAGGTCAAACCCTTCCCGGTGCCACTGGTAGACGCGCTCCGGCCAGGGCCCATATGCGTTTCCATGTTCGGTCGGCTTGATGCCGTAATAGCCGATCTCGGCGCGCTCGTCCGGATATCCGTAGACCTTGCCGCCGAGTTGCCGGGCCAGCATCTGGCCGCCGAGGCAGATGCCGAGATAGGGCACGCCGGCCTTGAGCGGCCTGGCGATCCAGTCGATTTCCTTGCGGATATAATCGTGCTGCTCGTCATCGTTGGCGCTCATCGGGCCGCCGAAGATGACTGCGCCGGCATAGTGATCGACATTTTCCGGCAACGTGCATCCCAGCGCGGGCCGGAAAATGTCCAGCGCGTATCCCTTCTGCAACAGCTTCATCCCGACGCGCCCGGGCGTCGACGTCTCCTGGTGCAGAACGATTGCGATGCGCTTGTTCAAGGTCATAATGAGGTTAGGATGCTGCCTGTTCTGATGCCAGCTACATGGCGGAGATACCGCCATCCAGCTTGATTTCGGCGCCTGTGATGAAGGCCGACTCGTCACTCGCCAAGTAGACCACAGCCCAGCCGACGTCTTCAACTGTGGCGATGCGACCCAGCGGAATCTGCCTCGCAAGCTTGTCCCGGGCCTCCGCCGGTCCGGTGTTGCGAACCACGTCTTCAACCATGCCGGTATCGACAAAGGCCGGGTGTATGGAGTTGCACCGGACCCCGGGATGCTTGCGCGCGGCATTGAGCGCCACCGACTTGGTCAGCAGATGCACACCCGCCTTGGCCGCATTGTAGGCCACAAAATAGGGACTGGCGATCATCGATGCAATGGAGGCGATGTTGATGATCGAAGCGGGCTGGCAACGGCTGAGCACCGGCATGGCCGCCTGGCATCCCAGGAATACCGATTTCAGGTCGACTTCCATGGTGCGGTCCCAGCTTTCCTCATCCAGGTTGTCGATGGTGCCGGGAATGATGATGCCGGCATTGTTCACCAGCACATTCAATCCGCCGAGGCGGGCATCGGTCTCGGCGATGGCCTCGAGCCACCCGGCGCGTGAGGTGACATCGAGTTTCAGGGCGGAACAACCTTCAATGGCAGCGGCCTCGACACGGGCGGTTTCCTCGTCGATGTCGGCAATCACCACGGCGGCTCCTTGCGCCGCCATCATGCGGGCACAGCCAAGACCGATGCCCCTCGCCCCGCCGGTGACAAGGGCCTTCTTGCCGGAAAGTCTCATGCAGATGCCTCCGAGATGGTCAGGCCTGTTGTATATGGCCGAAGGCCATTTCAGCAATCCCGCAGGATGGATTGACCGGGCACAACAAATAAGGGCATGAAGCGGCCAGAAAACCAACCATAACCGGTGCTGATCTGGAGACTTTATCCATGACTACCTTGAGCCTCGCCAAGAGCCGCCGCATCATTTCCGTTGCCCTCAGGAAGGCACAGGAGATCGGCCTGACGAAACCGATGAGCGTCGTGGTGCTGGACGCGCGCGGCGCAGTCAAGGCGTTCGAAAGCCAGGATGGAAGTTCGACGCTGCGCTTCAAGATGGCCTTTGGCAAGGCCAATGGTTCGCTGGCGCTGGGCATCGGGTCGCGGGCGATTTTCGAACGCGCCCAGCAGCAGCCATTTTTCGTGCAGGCCGTCAACGCGCTGGCCCAGGGCGATCTGCTGCCGGTGCCGGGCGGGGTGCTGGTCAAGGACCGCAAGGGAGCAATCATCGGGGCTGTCGGGGTGACCGGCGATACCTCGGACAATGACGAGATCTGTGCCGTAGCCGGTATCGAAGCAGCCGGACTTGTGGCCGTGACGGGGGCGTGAGGGCGCCACCCGTTTCAAGGCAACCGGCGCCTGAAGAGGGACTCGTGTCCTCTGAGCCCGTTATTATGATTTAAGCCAATTCAGGTTGCACGGTGCTGCACTGAGTTGGGATGGCTCGCATAACGCGTTGGGCTGGAATGCCTTTCACCTGGCAGGCCTTGTACGGCTTTACCAGAAGCGGTTGCATCAGAACGTCTAGAGCATCATCCGATCAGATTGAATCATCTGATCGGATCAAGATGCTCGATTTCAAAGTGCTAGAGCAACCTTAGCCGTTCAAGGTGAACGGCTGTTGCTCTAGAATCACAGGCTTGCCCCAAGCCGCAGCCAAAAGGCCGAAATCAGCTCCTGATCTCTCTCTCCCGGCAACTGTCCTGCTTTTGCGCCGCCAAGCTGACCGGTTTCATTCCTCTTTTGTCAGATGTGATGGTGAGCTCATCTCTGACCATTCGCCTGTATCAATAGTGGTCATTCCTTCATGCAGAATGTTCAGATTGAAGGCAGGGTGTAGTCTGGGACGATGTCAGAACGTGCGATGGCACTTTCCGGATCAACGCTCTTCAGCACTCCCCAGTCCGTCACCAGCACGGTGCCGCAACCGGCAGCAGCTCCGCCGAGGATATCGGTGTGCAGCGTATCGCCGACCATTGCCACCCTATCGCGGGGAACGTGGCCAGGAAGGCGGCTCAAAGCCTCGTTGAACGCATTGCTGAATGGCTTGCCAAAGAAACGAACGTCCAGTCCAGGCATCTCGTCCAGCAGTTCGTGCGCGATGCTTCCCGGTTCGAGTGACAGCCCGCCTTCACGCGGGGCGACCAGGTCCGGATTGCCGACCAGGACCGGCCGCGGCCGCTGATGCAAGGCATGCCGAAGCGCGCTTGCGTGGGCTTCGGTCCAGCCGGCGGTGCTGAGCAGAATGAAGCCGTCCGCATCATCTTGCTGCGCGTTGCCAGGTGCGAATAGCGTATAGCGATCTGCAATCTCGCCAACCTGGGCGTCGTGCGCAGCCGCAACAGCCCAGTACCACCCAGCCAGCGAGGGCTGGGCCAGCGACAGGGCCAGCACCTCCCGGCTGCTGACAATCTCATCGCTGGTGAAGTCGAAACCTAGCCTGGCGTACTTGCAGGGAAGCGAGGCGATACTGCCGCTGGCAGCATTGGTCAAAACCATGACCCGCTTTCCAGCACGCCTCAACGCGTCTATGCGATTGGCCGCTCCGGGAATGGGCATGTCGCCAACGTTGAGCACGCCAAACGAGTCGAACAGGAAGACATCGAACCTGTCCACCAGGTCGGCGATCGAACCGCAGCGTTGAGGCTCAGCCCCAAAACGGGCGGATGGCAGACGTGAGCGGATTTCCTCATAGCGGTCGAAGGCCCATTGCGGGCCAGCACCTGTGGCCAACATTGGTTGAGTCATATGATCGCCTGACGCACCTTTGCCGACACCCACTCCGAGATGAACACGGTTGCCAGGATGACAAGGAAGATCAGCGTTACCTGCGGCCATGCCAGCACGTTCAGGGACGCCTGCAACTGGAGGCCGATGCCGCCGGCGCCGACGAGGCCGAGTATGGTGGACTCGCGGATGTTGATGTCCCAACGGAACACGGAGATGCCCCAGAACGCTGGCAGCACCTGGGGTACGATGGCGTAGTCGATGATCTGGGCGCGGCTGGCGCCAGTGGCCGAGATCGCCTCGACCTGGGTCTCGTCAATTTCCTCAATTGCCTCGTACAGAAGCTTGGCCACGAACCCGATGGACCTGAAGCCGATCGCAAGTATGCCTGCCAGCACGCCTGGCCCGATCACCGCGACCAGCAGCAG
>JAZBOA010000086.1:0-2496 GCA_036350935.1 Anderseniella sp.
CCGCTGGCGGGCACTCTCAACCTGCTGCTCAGCTTGTTGCTGACTGGAGGACTTGAACGCAGGGGCTGCTTCAAGTTCCTCCCTGGTGGTACTCAGCAACAGCTGCACACTGCCATCCTGTAGCGGAGTCACGGAAATTGCGTCCATCTTGACTGCGACCTCCTTTTCTCCGATGCCCAGGAAGCCACCGACCCCGATCACCACGCCGTCTACTGTTCCGTCCAGGTTGATGATCATGTCATTGATGTCGCCGACCTGTTCGTCGTTTGCCGTGTAGACGGGCGCGCCAAGGAGCTCGTGCGACAATATCGTGTTCTCGCTCTGCAACACGATCTGGTTCTCCAGCGGGTCGCTTGACTGCCCGGCTGTGTCGGAGGGCTGCTCGGCCGTGTTCTGTCCAGAGGCGCCGCTTTCCGCGTCCTGCGTCGAAGCTGTGCCCGGCGCAGTCTGATCCTGAGTCTGCATCGATCCGGTATCAGGCGCTGGAGCCTGCTGCCCGGTTTGCTGCTGTTCATTCTGGTTACTCTGAGATGTGGTGTCGCTCTGGGCGAGGGCCACGGGCGACAGGGCGCACATCGTCAGCACAATCAAGCTGGATTTGATCGACATGGGACTGTCCTTTCCTTGCCGTCCCCAAATCCCCCCTTCCATGCAGGCAGCATGGATTACCAGTTGCCACTATCAACCCAATGCCCGACGGGCCGCATTTGTTTCAGCTGCCCAAAAATCATCTTGAAACAGGCATGATTGCCACAGTTGGCCTGGGCGAGAGACGTGAAAGGCCGTGCTGTGGGCTCGCCCGTCCAACAGGCTGGCCCGGCGGTTGCGTTCATCGTTTCGCCAGCATGCTTCCACGTTTCTGACGCGAGCATTACGAATCCGGAAGACACGGAACATGAAGACACGGAACATCAAGTGTTCGCCATTGTTGGCCTGGTGTGTTCAACCCCACCCAACAAAGGAGAGACAGATGCAATGCGCATGACTTCGCTTATGGCACCAAACTGACGACATGCCGGTTCTGGCGCGACAGCCGTTCACCTTGAACGGCTGAAGTTGCTCCAGCACTTTGGAATCGAGCCTGAGTGTCCGAACAGATGATTCAATCTGACCGGATAATGCCCTAGTGGCCGCGATCGCGCGGCTGCTGTGACAACAGCCTCTCTGCCTGTCTGACGGCGTCCTTGGCGTCGGTCACAAGATCATCGGCACCAATCTGGATTGATATCTCCGGGTGATCAACAAAGCCCTGGCCACCAACCACCACGCAAACAGCCTCATTGCGGGAAGCTTCTCGCAATTCAACAATAGCGCGCTTGAGCAGCAGGGCTTTTTCTTCACAACTGGCCGTCAAGCCAACGACAGCCAACCATTGGTCTTGCACAAGGGCGTTGAGGGGCCGGCCAGAAGTCAGTCCGGGTCCTCCGACGACGTCCCACCCTTCTTGCTCGAACATCTTCGAGGCGATGAGCATGCCCAGCACATGCTGGTCTTCCGGTGCACTGGCAAGGGCGATGCGGCGGACAGCATCAATCGGATGGGGTCTGTCGTGCGTTTCGGAGAAGGCATGGACAAATGATTGCAATCGACCGACGGCCTTCGTCACGTCGATGAAGCTCAGTTCGTCGTTCTCCCATCCGCGGCCAAGTTCGCGCGCTACAGGCGTAAACAGCCCGAGATAGAGATCGGACAGCGAGACACCGCGTTCACGCAGCCGGTTGATGAACTCGACGCAGTCATAGGTATCGCGATGCAGCACCAAGACCTGGAATGCCTGAACATCTGCCCCGGACGGCTCTTCGTTGGCTGTTCCATTGTGGCGGGCAGCGGGGTCTGTATCCTGCGCCAGACCCAAGAGCAACTTGTCTCCCAGCAACAGCCTTGGAACCAGCTCTGACTTCACGATGCCGCTCAGTACACTCTGCAGCACATCGACATTCAGCTGTCCTGGCCGCTCGGTAAGTTGCGCAATGTCGAACTCGCCGTTACACCCAGGGCCGGCAGATCTTGCGCCGGCCTTCCCCGTCCTGTCTCTTCCCTCAGAGGGCATCTTTCGCTCGCTCGGAACATGGAACCCGTTAGAAGGCAAATCGTGCGAGCATCAGGGCGCCAATCATATTGCGGATTAGTACTTATATACGATGCATTGAAGAATCCCCCGTCACGCGCCTTTGCGCGGCAGGGAGCTACCTGTCAGTTTGCAAGGACAGCAAGGGCCGGCCAGAGCAAGTATGGCAATCCATCGCACCCCAGCTTGCAGGACTTTTAGATAGCTGTAAGGCGAGGCAAGCCTGAAGACATTCTACCGAAGCTGCGGCGTGACGAACTACTCTGATCACCGGTGTTGCTGACAGACAACACAGGCGTCACCTGCGAAAACAGTTTCATTCAACGGCGAGGGCCGCTGTCACTGGCTTCTGTTGAGCCCGCAGTTAGCTCAGTACAAGTAAGCTATACTCACAATTACAAGAACAGCAACGACAATCGAAATCGACC
>JAZBOA010000087.1:0-4476 GCA_036350935.1 Anderseniella sp.
GAACTGGCGCGGCGTGAACTGCTGGTCGAGGAACTGCCGGAACGTCAGCCCGGCGTGGAATTCCACGGCGGCGGGACCTGATGCAAGACAAATTTCAGCCATCCCCTGTTGCAACGGACCTGAAAGGAAGAATGAATCATGGACGGTGAAATCACCCTGCCCGAGCGCGACGCCGAAGGTTATCTGATCGAGCCCGGCGACTGGAGCGAGGACGTCGCCCGCGCGCTGGCGCGCGAGGAGAACATCGAGCTCAGCGACGACCACTGGGACGCGATCAACTTCATGCGCGACTTCTACGAGGAAAACCAGGTGGCGGCCGATGCACGCTTCGTCATCAAGCACCTCGCCGAACGCATGGGCAAGGACGCGCACAAGAAGCTGTTCGAGCTGTTCCCCTACGGCTACGTCAAGCAGGCCTGCAAGATCGCCGGCATGCGCCGGCCAAGGGCCTGGAGCACGGGCTGAGCCGGCCGCGTTTGATTGCGGGCAGTTTCATAACCGGTTCGCCGCAGTGCGCGAACCCAAGCGGGAGAATCCCCATGCTGCAGAAAATCTTTGAAAAGAGCGAAAACGCGGCCGTGTTCGTGACGGTGCTGATTTTCCTGCTTTTCCATTTCGGAATGCTCCTGCTTTTCAGGATTGTATAGCCGTGTTTCCGTCGCTTGGAGACAGGGCAAGCACAGAAGGATGCCCGGAGAAAGGGAGCAGCGAATGATCGAACCGGTTGCGTTGAAAGATTTTTTTCTGACCTTTTTCTCGGCTGCCATGGTCATCATGACCGGCGGCCTGTACGCGCTGCTGTTCGCCTATTCCCGCGTCAAGCATCGCCCCGGACTGATGCCGCTGGCTTACGCGTCCTACTTCGGCCTGTTCGCCTCGGTGCTGGCCCTGGCTTATGCCGCGAATCTTTTCAATACGGCTTTCTGGACAGTGATCGTACTTCTCATGCTCATCGGATATCTGCTCGCGCCGCACGCCATCTGGCATCTGTGTGTCGGCACGCATCAGGATGACGCCGCGGGCGACACTGCGCCCATCAAGATTCTCAACCGCATTTAAATCAAGGGGGAGTTGGCCATGTCAAAAGAAGCCTGGTGGGCGTCCGAATCCTTTTGGCGAAAGAGCGCCATCTGGATCACCGCAGGTTCATTCGTCGTTCTGATTTTCCTGACCTTCGACACGGTCGACCAGATCACCGCCGGCGGCAAGCGGGTGCCCGCCTACTCGGCGATCAACCACCGCATCAGTTATGTGTTCGACGAGAACCGCAACATGCAGGTGCCGGTGATCGGCGTCGAGGAGCCTCTGTTCGGGCAGAAGCTGACCGAGGAGGAAGCCAAGGCCCTGGTCAACCGCGGCAAGCTCACCACCCAGGCGAAGAACTGCATGAACTGCCACACCCTGCTCGGTAACGGCGCCTATTACGCCCCCGATCTCACCAAGTCGTGGCTCGATCCGTCATGGGGATCGAAGGAGGTGCGCGAGCAGATGATGGTGGAGTTTCTGATGAACCCGCAGGACCAGTTGCACAACAGTCTCGGTCGACGCATGCCGAACCTTGGAATTACCGAGCCGGAAGCACGCGCCACGGTCGCGTTTCTGAAGTGGATGTCGTCCATCGACACCAACGGTTTCCCGGCCAACTTCGTTTCCATCGATCAGGAGAATTGAGATGACTGCACTGGGTAGACTCGATAGCTCCAACCTGAACGGTGGCCAGAAGCTGGCGACCAAGTATTTCACTGTCGCGATCGCGCTGTTCGGCGCACAAGTCCTGTTCGGCCTGCTCGCCGGGATCCAGTACCTGAATCCGGATTTCCTCTTCGGCATCCTGGATTTCTCCGTCAACCGCATGGTGCACATCAATGCGATGGTCGTCTGGCTGCTGTTCGGCTTCATCGGCTCGGTCTACTGGCTGCTGGAGGACGAATCCGGCATCCCTGTGGTCGGCCTGAAGCTCGGCAACCTGACCTTCTGGGTCTTCACCCTGGCGGTGGCCGTGGTGGTCGTGGTCTATCTGCTGGTGCAGGTCGGCCCCGGAGAACATAGCTCGATCTGGCTGATCAACGAGGGTCGCGAGTACATCGAGGCACCACGCTGGGCCGACATCGGCATCGTGGCGTGCGTGCTGGTGTTCTTCTACAACGTCGCAGGCACCTTCGCCAAGGGCCGCTTTACCGGTGTCGGCGGCGTGCTGGTCCTCGACCTGATCGCGCTGGCCGGGCTTTATCTGGCCGGCATGTACTACACCCCCAACATTTCCATGGACCAGCACTGGTGGTGGTGGGTGATCCACCTTTGGGTCGAGGCGACCTGGGAAGTGCTGGTGGGCGCCTTGATGGCCTACGGCCTGATGAAGACCCTCGGCGTGCGCCGCAGGATCGTCGAAACCTGGCTTTACATCGAAGTCGCGCTGATGTTCGGCTCCGGCATTCTCGGCCTCGGCCACCATTATTTCTGGATCGGCACCCCGGAATACTGGTTCACCATCGGCGGCTTCTTCTCGGCGCTGGAGCCCATCCCGCTGGTTGCGATGGTGGTGCATGCGGTATTCGACGCCGGCCATCACAAGCTCAGGAGTTCCAACAACCCGGCGCTGGCCTGGATCATCGCGCAGGCCTTCGGCAACTTCTTCGGTGCGGGCGTGTGGGGATTCATGCACACCCTGCCGCAGATCAACCTCTACACCCACGGGACCCAGTGGACCGCGTCGCATGGCCACTTCGCCTTCTTCGGCGCCTACGTCACCATGGTCATCGCCTTCTTCTACATGGCGATCCAGAAATGGCGCGGCAACGTCTATATGAGCGGCGGGCTGGTCGGCGCCTGGAAGTGGAAATGGGCGATCGCCCTGCTGCATATCGGCATGATCACGATGACCATGGCCTTGCTGATCTCGGGCTATGAGCAGTCGCAGATCGAGCGCGCGGTCGAAGGCTCGAGCTGGGTCGGCTACTTCACCGCCCAGGCGCATCCGTGGTTCGTGCAAGGCATGAAGTGGCGCCAGATCGGCGGCTGGATATTCGCGGCCGGCTTCGTGCTGCTGGTATGGGACCTGCTGACCATCGGTCGGCGCGAAAAACGCCCGGCGCTGGCCCATACCGAAGCGGCCTCGGCCTGAGCGGCCGGTCGCAACCGGGTCGGGCGCCCGCCCGGCCCGGCAACTTTTTCTAGTCAGGAGTCATGGGCGTTTCCCTGCACAGCATCGAGAATCGCGGCAAGCACGCACCGCCGGGTGGCCTCGCGCCCTTCGCCCTCGGTTTCCGGCCGTTCTTCCTCGCCGCCGGAATCTGGGCGGTGCTGCTGATGGCGCTGTGGATGGGGGTGCTTGTCGGCCGTTTCGGCTTGGGCAGCTGGTCTCCAATGGTCTGGCACGGCCATGAAATGCTGTTCGGCTTCGCCGTCGCGGTGATCGCCGGTTTCCTGCTCACAGCCGCGCAGAACTGGACGGGCATCCGCACGCTGTCTGGCGCACCGCTCGCCGCGCTGTTCCTGCTGTGGCTGGCAGGACGGTTGGGCTTTCTGATTCCAGGCCTGCCGCCCACCCTGGTCGCGCTGGTCGATATGGCGTTCCTGCCGATGCTGGCGGGGGTGCTTGCCCTGCCGATCCTCAAGGCCAGGCAGCTGCACAACTATCCGTTTCCGCTCATGCTACTGGCGCTGACCGCGGCCAACGCGCTGGTGCATCTGGAAATGCTCGGCTGGACGGCTTCGACCGCCAGCCTGGGGCTGCACCTCGGCGTCTACGTGGTGGTGACGATGATCGTCGTGATGGGTGGCCGGGTGATTCCCAGTTTCACCGACAACAAGCTGCGCACCCGTGCACGGCGCTGGCCCCTGATCGAAAGGCTGGTGCTGCCGTCGACGCTGGCGGCCCTGCTGGCATCGCTGCTCGCCCCCGACCTGATCATCACGTCGCTGTTCGCGGCAATTGCCGCTGTCGTGCACTCCGTCCGCCTGGCGGGCTGGTACACGCATAAGTACTGGAGCGTGCCACTGTTGTGGGTCCTGCACCTGGGCTATGCCTGGATCGCGCTCGGTTTCGCGCTGCTCGCCCTGTCCGCTGCAGGCTTCGAAACGGCCACCGGCAGTGCGCTGCACGCCTTCACCGCCGGCGGCATCGGCGTGCTGACCCTCGGCATGATGGCGCGGGTATCGCTCGGCCACACCGGCCGGCTGCTTGAGCCGGTACCGCTGATGACGCTGGCCTTCATCGAACTCGGCCTCGCCGCCCTGCTGCGGGTCGCTGTCCCGCTGTTGTTTCCGGCCAGCCACGCAGCGGCCATGACCGCATCCGGTCTGCTATGGATGGTTGGCTTCGGCCTGTTTGCCGTCCTCTACGCGCCGGTGCTGCTGCGGCCGCGGGTCGACGGCAAGCCCGGTTGAGCCGGGAAAAGCGGATGACCGTCCTCAGCGATCACATCCACACCTTCGGACGCGCCATGCACGAGCGGCATGGCATGCGCCTGCACAAGA
>JAZBOA010000088.1:0-20012 GCA_036350935.1 Anderseniella sp.
CCAGCACGGTGAGCGTCTTCAGGCCAAGGAAGTCGAACTTCACCAGCCCCGCCTTCTCAACCAGCTTCATGTTGAACTGGGTGGCCGGCATGTCCGAGCGCGGATCCTGGTAGAGCGGCACCAGCTCGTCCAGCGGCCGATCCCCGATCACCACCCCCGCCGCATGGGTGGAGGCATGGCGGTACAGCCCTTCGAGCTTCAGCGCGATCTCCAGCATGGCGGCGGTGGTCTCGTCGTTGCGGCGCTCTTCCTGCAGGCGCGGCTCGCCGTCGATGGCCTGCTGCAGGGTGACCGGGTTGGCCGGGTTGTTGGGGATGAGCTTGCACAGCCGATCCACCTGGCCATAGGGCATCTGCAGCACCCGGCCCACGTCGCGGCAAACGGCGCGCGCCTGAAGCTTTCCGAAGGTGATGATCTGCGCCACCTGGTCGTAGCCGTACTTCTGCTGGACGTAGGCGATCACCTCGTCGCGCCGGTCCTGGCAGAAGTCGATGTCGAAGTCCGGCATCGACACGCGTTCGGGGTTGAGGAAGCGTTCGAACACCAGGTTGAAGCGAAGCGGATCAAGATCGGTGATCGTAAGCGCCCAGGCCACCACCGAGCCCGCCCCGGAACCACGGCCAGGCCCGACCGGAATGCCCTGCCCCTTGGCCCACTTGATGAAGTCGGCAACGATCAGGAAGTAGCCCGGAAAGTCCATCGAATTGATGACGTCGAGCTCGTATTCCAGCTTCTTCGCATAGTCCTCACGGGTGAAGCCGTCAGCCACGCCCAGCGCATCGAGCCGGGCCGCCAGGCCCTCGCGCGCCTGCACGCGCAGCTCTTCGGCCTCGTCGCGGGCGTCCTCGCCGGAGGTGAACTTGGGCAGGATCGGGTCGATGCCGTGCGGAAACCACGAACAGCGCCGGGCGATCTCGACCGTATTCTCAACCGCTTCCGGCAAGTCCGCGAACAGACTCACCATTTCGGCCTGGCTCTTGAAGTGATGATCGGGCGTCAGGCGGCGGCGGTCATCATTGGCGATGACTTCGCCCTCGGCGATGCAGATCAGCGCGTCGTGAGCAGCAAAGTCGTCGGCCGTGGCGAAGTACGGCTCGTTGGTGGCGACCAGCGGCAAACCCATGTCATAGGCAAGGTCGATCAGGCCCGGTTCGGCGGCGCGCTCCTCGTCCATGCCATGACGCTGCAACTCGACATAGAGACGGTCACCGAAAATCTCCAGCAACCGCTCCGCACGCTTCTGGGCCAGTGCGAACTGGTTGTCCACCAGCGGCCGGTTGATCAGCCCTCCCGGCCCGCCGGTCAGGCATATCAGGCCGGCATTGTGGCGGGTGATGTCATCGAGCGTGACGTGCGGCAGCTCGCCATCCGGCGCGCCAAGATAGGCCTTGCTCGAAAGCTTCATCAGGTTGCGATAGCCGGGCTCGTCCTTGGCCAGCAGCGCCATCCGCGACAGCTCCAGCCCGTTGCTGGTGCGTTGCGGGCCTTCAGGGCCAACGTCGGCATCGACCATGAGCGTACATCCGACGATGGGCTGCACGCCCTTGTCTTTCATGGCGTCGGCAAATTCCAGCGCGCCGAACAGGTTGCCGGTATCGGTGATGGCCAGCGCCGGCATCTTGTGCTCAACCGCCAGCTTGCCGAGCAGCTTGATCGGCAGCGCACCTTCCGACAGCGAATAGGCGGAATGGGTGCGCAGATGAATGAAGCTGACTGGGCTGCTGGAATCGGACATGGCAGCGGACTTTAGCCTGTGCACTCCTTGCTGCACATGGCCCAGACGAGGCTACCCACCAAAACCTTTCAGGAAGGCCGTCAGGTTGTTCTCCAGGTCATCGGTCAGGTAGCCACCTTCCTGAACGATCACGGTGGGAAGGCCGAGCTTCGCAATGGCGTGCGCCATGCGGGTGAAACCGGCGGTCGTAACGGCCCCGCCATTGAGCGGATCGGCCTCGTGGGCATCGAGCCCCAGCGCGATCACCAATGCGCCCGGCGCTGCTGCCTGCAGTTCGCCAAGCGCCAGTTCGAGCGCCCCCATCCACACCTCGTCGTCGGACTTTACCGGTACGGGAATGTTGATGTTGTAACCGTTGCCCTGCCCCTTGCCGCGCTGGTTCTCGTAGCCGTAATAGAACGGATAGTACTTCTTCGGGTCAGCGTGGATGGACACGGTGAGCACGTCGGAGCGGTCATAGAAGATGCCCTGGGTGCCGTTGCCGTGGTGCACGTCGATGTCGAGGATGGCCACCTGGTCCCACGACTGACGCAGGTATTGCGCCGCAATGGCCGAGTTGTTGAGATAGCAGAAGCCCCCGGCCCGGTCGGCATAGGCATGATGGCCGGGCGGCCGGCACAGCGCGTACGCCGCCTTCTCGCCTTCCACCACCAGTTCAGCCGCCGACAGCACGGTGTCTGCGGACGCCTTCACAGATGTCCATGTCTGCTCGGTGATCGGGCAGGAAAAATCCTGCTGGTGCCAACCGGCCTGCCCCAGGATGTCGGACGGGTAGCGGGCGGGCTTCTCGACCGGGCGGATCGAGGACATCACCTCTTCATAGGCCTTGCCTTTGGGCCGGTTCCACTTGCGGAAAGCATTCTGAAGGAACTTCACATACCGGCCCGTGTGGACCGCCAGAATGTGCGCCTCGCCATGGGCGCGGGCGGCGTGCATCTCGCAACCGGCGGCCTTTGCCCCGCGCAGCAGCCGCTTGGCGCGCTCTGGCTGTTCGGGAAAGCCGACGATGTGGCCACGGCTCAGATAGCGCTGCGGATTGTGCAGCAGCTGGTTGTGATGAAACACCGCCTTCATGAACTCAGATCTCCACCAGCTGCCCGCCCCGCAACTGTACAACGCGGCTCATGCTGCGCGCCAGCTCCAGATTGTGGGTGGCAATCAGCGCCGCCAGCCCTTCATCACGGATCAGCGCCAGGAACTCGGCGTGCACCCGGTCCGCCGTTTCCGGATCGAGGTTACCCGTCGGCTCATCGGCGAGCAAGAGCAGCGGCTGGTTGGCCAGCGCCCGGGCAATGGCCACGCGCTGCTGTTCACCGCCCGACAACTCAGCCGGGCGATGCGCGGCGCGCTTGGTGAGGCCAAGCCGGTCGAGCAGTTGCCGGGCGCGGGCCTCGGCATCGGCCTTCGGCTTGCCGGCGATGAGCTGCGGCATGACCACGTTCTCGACGGCGGAGAACTCGGGCAGCAGGTGGTGGAACTGGTAGACGAACCCGATGCCCAGCCGGCGCACCCGCGTCATGGCGTTGTCTTCGAGCGCAGTGCAGTTCTTGCCGGCCACGTAGACGTCACCGCCGGTAGGCCGCTCCAGCAGGCCCGCGATGTGCAGCAGCGACGACTTGCCGGTGCCGGACTGGCCGACCAGCGCCACCACTTCGCCCGGATAGACATCGAGCGACAGGTCCTTGAACACGTCGATGGTGCGGTGGCCCTGGCTGTAGGTCCGCGAGATGCGATCAAGGATCAGCGCCGGCGTTGGCGCCTGCTGCTGGCGGCGCATGTCATTCATAGCGAAGCGCCTCCACCGGGTCGAGCCTGGCGGCGCGCCGGGCCGGATAGATGGTGGCGATGAACGACAGACCAATGGCCATCAGGGCAATCATCATGGTCTCGTTGACGTTCATCTCGGCCGGCATGCGCGACAGGTAATACAGTTCGGGCGAGAACAGTTCCTTGCCCGACAGCCATGACAGCCCCTGGCGGATGTTCTCTATGTTGAGGCAGACGACCACGCCGAGGATGATGCCGGCAAAGGTGCCGGCCAGTCCGATGGCCGCGCCGGTCATGAAGAAGATGCGCAGGATGGAGCCGCGCGTTGCACCCATGGTGCGCAGGATGGCGATGTCCTTGCCCTTGTCCTTCACCAGCATGATCAGGCCGGAAATGATGTTCAGCGCCGCCACCAGGATGATCAGCGTGAGGATCAGGAACATCACGTTGCGCTCGACCTGCAACGCGTTGAAGAAAGTCTGGTTGGAGGTCTTCCAGGTAACGAACTGAAGGTCCGCGCCGGCGTTCTGGGCCATGGCTGGCACATAGTCGTCGATGTCGTCGGGGTCTTCGACCATCACCTCGATGGCGCTGGCGCCGTCTTCCTGGGCGAAGAAGTCCTGCGCCTCGGTCATCGGCATGTAGATGACCGACTTATCGTACTCCGACATGCCGATCTCGAAGGTGGCGATGATCGGGAAGGAGCGGATACGCGGCGCGGTGCCGAAGATGGTGGCAGGCCCTTCCGGCGACACCAGGGTGATCTGGTCGCCGATGTTCAGTCCGTGCTGCCAGGCCAGCCGGTGGCCGACCGCGACACCCTTGCCTTCGTCAAACCCTTCCAGCGAGCCGCGCAGCTTGTCGTTCATGACGCTCGTGAGCTTCTGCAGGTTCTCAACCTTCATGCCGCGGATGAGCACGCCAGTCGATGCGCGCGCCGACGAGGCCATGGCCTGGCCCTCGGTGAACGGAATGGCCCGCACCACGCCCGGCGTTGCGGCCAGCCTGGCGGCCCGTTCCTCGAAATCGGGAATCGGCGCGGCATTGGCGGAATAGACCATCGCATGGCCATTGAAGCCGAGCACCTTGCCAAGCAGCTCGGTGCGGAAACCGTTCATCACCGCCATGACGATGATCAGCGTGGCCACCCCCAGCAGGATGCCGACGAACGAGAAGCCGGCGATCACCGAGATGAAGCCTTCCTTGCGGCGGGCGCGCAGATAGCGCCCGGCAATCATGCGCTCAAAGGCGGAAAACGGCGCGGTGTCTGTCTGGGCCATTTGCGGCCTCCGGTTCGGTTCAGTTGGCGAAGCGCGACTTGAGCGCTTCGAGCGAAACGTCCTCGCGCTCACCAGTAGCGCGATTCTTCACTTCCGCCTTGCCTTCCTTGAGGCCGCGCGGGCCGATGATGACCTGCCAGGGAATGCCGATCAGGTCCATGGTGGCGAACTTGCCGCCGGCCCGGTTGTCGGTATCGTCGTACAGCACCTCGTTGCCCTGGGCCTGGAACAGCCGGTAAAGCCCGTCACACGCTGCATCCGCTTCCGCATCGCCGGACTTGAGGTTGATCAGGCCAATGCGGAACGGCGCCACCGCTTCGGGCCAGATGATGCCTGCATCATCGTGGCTCGCCTCGATGATGCCGCCCACCAGCCGCGACACGCCGATGCCGTAGGAGCCGGACTGAAGCGTGACGGGCTTGCCGTCCGGCCCCTGCACCTGGCAGCCCAGCGGCTTTGAATACTTGTCGCCGAAGAAGAAGATGTGCCCCACCTCGATGCCGCGCCCGTTCACCCGGCGATCTTCCGGCAGCTTGCCATATTCGGCTGCGTCATGCATCTCGTCAGTGGCGGCATACTTGGAGGTGAACTCGTCCACCACCTTCGCAACCGCGCCCACGTCGTCATAGTCGATGTCGAAGGCCGACCAGTCGAAGTCGTGGAATGCCTTGTCGAAGAACACTTCCGACTCACCGGTGTCGGCGAGGATCAGGAATTCGTGGCTCATGTCGCCGCCGATGGGGCCGGTTTCGGCGCGCATCGGAATGGCCTTCAACCCCATGCGGGCGAAGGTGCGAAGGTAGGACACGAACATCTTGTTGTAGGAGTGCTTGCCGGCTTCGGCCGACAGGTCGAACGAATAGGCGTCCTTCATCAGGAACTCGCGGCCGCGCATAATGCCGAAGCGCGGGCGCACCTCGTCGCGGAACTTCCACTGGATGTGGTAGAGGTTGCGCGGCACGTCCTTGTAGGACTGCACGCCGGCGCGGAAGATGTCGGTGATCATCTCCTCGTTGGTAGGGCCGAAAAGCATGTCGCGCTCGTGCCGGTCGGTGATCCGCAGCATTTCCTTGCCGTAGTCGTCATAGCGGCCCGACTTGCGCCACAGGTCAGCCGACTGGATGGTCGGCATCAGCACTTCGATGGCCCCTGCCCGGTTCTGCTCCTCGCGCACGATTCGCTCGATATTGCGCAACACCTTGTAGCCAAGCGGCAGCCACGAATAGATGCCCGCGCTTTCCTGGCGGATCATGCCGGCGCGCAGCATCAGCCGGTGCGACACGATCTCGGCTTCCTTTGGGTCGTCGCGCAGGATGGGAAGGAAGTACTGGCTGAGTTTCATCTGCTGTCTCTGGAAAAGGTGTCTAGCGGGCGCCACACCCGGCCCGGGCTGGCGAAATCGTCTGGTGTTCTTAGTCGAAGTTGCCCGCTTTGACAAAGCTCAACTCCGCCCCGCCCCATCAGGTGGAAGGTGCGACAAAATGGCTTTACAAGCCATGGCAATATTGTAATCTCCGTCGCAGTCGCCAACGAGCGATGGCCGGACACCAAGTCTGGGGAGGAAAGCCCGTCAAATGCGAGGGCCCGGCGCGCGGTAAACGCAAGCGCCGAAACCACTGAAGTGGGCAAAGGCAGGGTCGGGCAACCCTGCCTTTCGCCTTTCTTAGGGGCAATCAGCCAAACTAGACGCGCTCCATCCTGGGCAGGAACGGAATGTCGTCGATGCTGAACCCGCTGACATTCACCAGCCAGTAGTAAAAGGCATAAACGACCAGGGTCACGATGGTCGTGACCATGAACTTGCGCCACATGTTGACACGCACCGGCGCGGCGCGTTCATGGCCCTTTTCTACATCCACGCCCTCCTCGTAAGCAGAGCGCATGCCCCACGGCAGCACGGTGAACAGCACCAGCCACCACATGATGAAGAAAACCGCAAAGCCGGTCAGGAAGTTGACGATCATCAGGCCTGTTCCAGTTCAACCAGGGTGCCACAGAAATCCTTCGGGTGGAGGAACAGCACCGGCTTGCCATGCGCCCCGATCTTCGGCTCGCCATCGCCCAGCACCCGCGCACCTTCCGCCTTCAACCGGTCGCGCGCCGCGATGATGTCCTCCACCTCGTAGCATACGTGATGAATGCCGCCGGACGGGTTCTTCGCGAGGAAGGCAGCGATCGGGGAGTTTTCACCCAGTGGTTCCAGCAGCTCGACCTTGGTGTTGGGCAATTCGACGAATACCACTGTAACGCCGTGGGCGGGTTCGGGTTGCGGGTCAGAGACCTTCGCGCCCAGCATGTTGCGGTAGACGGCGGTACCGGCAGCCAGATCCGGCACGGCAATGGCGACATGGTTGAGGCGGCCAAGCATGGTCAGGTCTCCCGGTTCGTGTATCGGTTGGTTGACAGAGTTTCTAGCAGGATGAGGGGGCGCTGCAATGGGACAATCAGCGCACCGGCGAAAAGCGCAAGGACAGGCACGACATGCCACCGTCCAGTTTCGCCGCTTCCGAGTTGCCGATCTCGCGAACGCTGTAGCCTGCTGATAGCAGGGTGTCGCGGGTGGCCGTAAACCCTGCCGGCATCAGCACCAGGTCATTGAAGCGGATGGTGTTGGCGGCCGCCTCCTCGCCATCGGCGACGTGGATGACGCGGTATCCGTCGAAACAGCCCGACGCCGCCAGCCGCCGCGTTGCCAGCACCGTCTCCTCGTCCAGCAGCGAGCAGTCGGTCTTGAAGTGCAGCACCCCTTCGGGCGTGTTGACGGTGCGCACCTTGTAGCCCCAGTCCGAAACCAGCCGGGTCAAGGCGGCGATACCGGCCTCATTGGTGCGCGCCGAGGTACCGACGAGGATTTCCTTCTCCGTCACCAGGATGTCGCCGCCCTCGATGGTGGCGGGCGCCTCGACTTCGCGTACATCGCCATAATACGTTTCCAGCACCGGGCGCATGCGGGCCGCCTCGCCCAGCCGCGTCGGCGCGCCGGGCCGCATGACGATGGCACCTTCCGGCAGGCACAGTGCGGTGTCCTCGACGAACACCGCGTCGGGAAAGTCCTCCAGCGCATCCAGCACCCGCACCTCGGCGCCGGTGGCGCGCAGCGCCGCGACATAATCCGCGTGATGGGCGGTGAAAGTGGCGAGGTCAGGCGCGCCGCTATCGACCGCGCGCAACCCGCCGGTGATGCTCGATCCCGGCAGCCGGGTGATGGCGTGAGTGAATGAGTAGCTTCGCATGACGCGCAGTGCTAACCGGTCCTGAGCCACCTGACAATCCGGCTGCGCTGTTCGGGCGCACTGATCCCGCGCGGCTCGAACACGTGGCGGGCCAGAAAGTGACCGGTCAATTCCAGCCCGTCCGCTATGTCATCGCGTCCCGGGGCGCCGCCTGCACCGGCAATGAACCCCGGCAACCGCAACAGCTTGTCCTTCCACTGTTCACCGGCTTCAGCCGTAACGGCCTTGCCGGTGCGCGGCGACACGAAAGCCAGCCCCTCACGCGCACCGCTCATGGCGCATCTCTCAAGGTCAAGGCCGAAGCCCAGTTCATCCAGCAACCCGAGTTCCCAGCGCACCAGCAGCGCAGGCCAGATGGCGTCGTCATCCAGATGATCCAGTAGCAGCAGCGAGGCGTCGTAGACGCGCGGATGCGGCTCGCGTTCGGGCAGCAGGCTGGCCAGCGTGGTGATGGTGGTCACTGCCGCCAGCCTTGCCATGTTGTCAATGATGCCCGCCACGATCATCCGGTGCGGATCGGCGGTGAACATGCCCAGGTGATCTTCCAGCCTGGCCCGCCACACCACGTGCACCAGGTTACCGGCCTGCAGCACCGGGCGCTGGGTGCGCGACCTGCCTCCCCTGACCAGCCCTGAATGACGGCCGCGCTCGCGGGTCAGCACGTCGATGATGGCCGAAGTTTCGCCATGCCGGCGCACGCTCAGGATCAGGCCGTCACCTTGCCATTCCATGATCGTCCGCTCCCGCCCGGCTTCAGCCTACCTCGATGGATCAAGCCCCATCATGCGCAACCGCTCCGGGTCCTCCGCCCACTTTTCGCGCACCTTCACGAACAGGAACAGGTGCACGTTCTGGCCGATGGCCTCGGCAATCTCGGCGCGCGCTGCCTGGCCGATTGCCTTGACGGTCTGGCCGTTCTTGCCCAGCACGATCTTCTTCTGGCTGTCGCGCTCGACGAAGATCACCTGCTCGATGCGCACCGACCCGTCCTTGCGCTCCTGCCAGGTCTCGGTCTCGACGGTGGAGGCGTAGGGAAGCTCGTCGTGCAGCCGCAGGAACAGCTTCTCGCGGGTGATCTCGGATGCCAGCATCCGCAGCGGCAGGTCAGCCATCTGGTCTTCCGGGTAAAGCCACGGCCCCTCCGGCATGCCGGCAGCAAGCGTTTCCTTCAGGTCTTTCACGCCGTGACCCTTCATGGCTGAAATCATGAAGGTGTCGGTGAACGGATATCGCTTGTTAAGTTCGTCCGCCAGCGTGAGCAGCTTTTCGCGCTGTACTGTGTCGATCTTGTTGATCGCCAGCATCACCTTGAGGTTGGACTTTTCCAGACCCTCGATGATTGACTGGTTGGCCTCGTTGAGGCCGTCACGCGCATCGATCAGCAGCACTGTCGCATCAGCCTCTGCCGCGCCGGCCCAGGCGGCCGCAACCATCGCCTCGTCGAGCTTGCGTTTAGGCGCAAATATGCCCGGCGTATCGACGAAGATGATCTGTGCGTCACCCTCGATGGCAATGGCGCGGATGCGGGCCCGGGTGGTCTGTACCTTGTGGGTGACAATGGCAATCTTCGAACCGACCAGCTGGTTGAGCAGCGTCGACTTTCCGGCGTTTGGCGCGCCGATCAGGGCGACAAAGCCGCATCTCGGATGTAAGGGCATGTGCGTTTCGTCGGTCATTTCCAGATCTTCTCCCGGACGAGGAATGCTTCAGCCGCATTTTGCTCTGCCATGCGGCGCGAACCTGCAACACCTTCCGCCGGATTGCGGCCCTGCACAGTCAGCTGCACGGTGAACTCCGGCGCATGGTCGGGACCTGACTGGCCGGTGATCTCATAGGCCGGCACGTCGAGCGAGCGCGCCGCCGCCCATTCCTGCAAAGCGGTCTTCGGATCCTTGCGCACGCCCGGCGCCTTTTCGAGGGCGTCCTTCCAGTGCTGCCGGATGAAGCGTGACGCCGCCTCCAGTCCGCCATCGAGATAGATCGCCCCGATCACCGCCTCCAGCGCATCGCCCAGGATGTTGTCGGTGATGACCGTCCGCTTCTGGCCCTTGCCGGCCAGCTTCAGCGCCGGGCCGATGTCCAGCCGTTCGGCAACCTTGGTGCACATGGCGCGGCGGACCATGGCGTTCAGCATGCGCGCAAGCTCGCCCTCCGGCATGTCGTCATGGCGCTCATAGAGGATGTGGGCGATGACCAGGCCCAGAACGCGGTCGCCGAGGAATTCCAGCCGTTCGTTGTTCCCCCGCACCCGGGCAGCGGTTCCGCTGGCATGGGTCAGCGCCTGCTCCAGCAGCGTCTCATCGGTGAAGTCATGATCCAGCCGGGCCTTGAGAGAGGCCACCGCCTCTTCACGCCCGCTCATTCGACGAAGTTGAACAGCCGGCCCCAACGGATATTGGAAGGCCACTTCCAGAACTCCCAGAACGCGCCGTCAGGCCCGTGGGAGAAGAACAGGATGGTGGCGCGGCCCACCATGTTTTCGACCGGCACGTAGCCAACCTCATTGAGGAAACGGCTGTCGGTCGAGTTGTCCCGGTTGTCGCCCATCATGAAGTAGTGGCCTTCGGGGACCGTATAGACGGGGGTGTTGTCCGCCTCCGACTGGTAAAGATCGATGACCAGGTGGCTGGTGCCGTTCGGCAACGTCTCGATGTACTGCCGAACCTGGCGCTTGCCGGCGTGATCGGGGTTGATGAAGCCGTCGATCTCCTTGATCTGGACCGGCTCGCCATTGATGTGCAGCAGCCCGCCGACCATCTGGATGCGGTCGCCTGGCAGGCCGATGACGCGCTTGATGTAATCTGTCTCGTTGTCCCTCGGCAGCTTGAACACCACCACGTCGCCGCGCTCGGGCTCGCCGCCGAACACCCTGCCTTCGATCGGCACCGGGCCGAACTTGAACAATGTGTTGCCGAGCAGGCTGAAGCTGAAGTTGAACGAGTACTTCGAATAGCCATAGGACAGCTTGTTGACGAACAGGTAGTCACCCACCCGCAGGGTCGGCACCATCGATTCGGACGGGATGTTGAAAGGCTGGAAAAAGAACGTCCGCACCACGAAGGCAATCAGCAGCGCCTGGACGATGACCTTGATGGTCTCCCAGCCGCCGTCTTCGGCCTTTTTCCGGCTCCGCTCCACGTTTGAAGCCATCGCGTTGCTGCTTTCCTTGAACCTGGGTTGCCGCGCGGGATTTACGCCAAATCAGCCGCTGTTTGAACAGTCATGTCGCAGTTTATTGGCAGAATTGCAACCGCTCCAGCTGAACCAGCGGGGCAAGTGCCGTCTCACTCGGCCGGCAGACCCGAGATGATGACTATGGCCTGCGCCCACGGAAAATCATCGGTAATGGTAAGGTGGATGTCGGGCCGGTAACCGGCCGGGACCAGCAAGGCAAGCTGCGCCTGCGCCCCGCCCGTCAGCACCATGGTGGGCCGGCCGCTGGGCAGGTTCACCACGCCCATGTCGCGCCAGAACACCCCCTTGCGGAAGCCCGTGCCGAGCGCCTTCGAACAGGCCTCCTTGGCCGCAAACCGCTTGGCGTAGGAAGCCGCCCGCTGCATGCGCCGGTCGGACTTGGCGCGCTCGATGTCAGTAAAGATGCGGTCGAGAAAGCGGTCGCCAAAGCGCTCGATGCTTTGTTCGATGCGGCGGATATCGACCATGTCGTTGCCGACACCAAGGATCACAGCACACCTCCGCCCTGTCCCGGGCCTGAGCGATGTCCTGTCTCCCGGCGCTCCCGCAATTCGGCAGCACGCCGTTCCCGGTTGCGCGCGCGGCGCTTCTTGTAGCGGGTGATTGCCGGCTTCAGAATCAGATAGCAAACCGCCGCGCATGCCAGTCCCAGCGGCACCGCACCGACGCACATGGGCCAGAACACCGGTTCCAGGGTGAGCCACAACTCGGAAAAAAAGCTGCCCGGTTGGCTGAACAGAAGCCGGATGCCGCCGTCCGGCGCAACCAGTGCGATGTGGTGCCGGCCCTCCTGCCCCAGCAGGAAACTGCCGGCATTGTGGGTTGCGATCCAGATGAACGGAAAGGTCAGCGGATTGCCGACTGACGTGCCGATGGCGGAGGCAAGCAGATTGCCGCCGATCATCCAGGCAATCAGCGCGGCCAGCACGAAATGAAAACCGATGATCGGCGTAAACGAGGCGAACGCACCCGCTGCAAAGCCAAGTGCAATGGCGTGCGGCGATCCTGAAATGCGGTTCACCTTGTGCGACATGTACTTCGCGGCACGGTTGAAGCCGATCTCGGGCCAGAAAAAATTCCGCACCCGGCGCCACAGGCCGACAGTATTGCGCCGCTTCAGGATCATCTAACCGTTCGCACCAACAATCACGTTCATCACTTCAGGCCCCGGCTGCCCGGTTTGACAGCCTCGATTGCCGCCAGTTCCGGCGGCAGCTTTGTCGGCTCATAGGCCGGCACTTCAAGCTGCGCCAGCGACACCAGCGGCACCCCGACGTCCGCCTTGCCGCCCGAGCGGTCGATCAGGCACGCGGCCCCTACCGTCTTGCCGCCTTCACGGTGAATGGCCTCGATGCACTCGCGCGAGGACAACCCGGTCGTGACGATGTCCTCGACCATCAGGCACCGTGCGCCCGGATCGATGGTAAAGCCGCGGCGGAAGGTCAGCGTACCTTCCACCCGTTCACAAAAGATTGCCGGAACCTGCAGCTGGCGGCCCATCTCGTAGCCCACCACCACGCCGCCCATGGCCGGCGAAACCACCAGGTCGATATCGCCGAAGCCTGCTGCGCGCACCTTTTGCGCAAGTGTCGAGCACAGACGGTCTGCACGCGCAGCATCCATCAGCACCCGCGCGCACTGCAGGTAACGCGGGCTGTGCAGCCCGGACGACAGGATGAAATGGCCTTCCAGCAATGCGCCGGCTGCACGAAATTCGTCGAGAACCTGGTCCTGTGTAAGCATGTAGTATCCGTCCTTTGGCAACTGCCGCCAACCGGCCTGCTCCCCGACGGGGGTTCAGACCTCGCCCGTCGCCCGCGACGCCGATGAAATGAGCTGCTTGCGGTTGAGCTCGTTGATGATGCGATTCAGGTGCCTGATATCCTCGACCTCGATGGTCACGTCAATGTTGTAGAAGTCGCGAGCACGGTTGGTCATCTGAAGGTTCTCGATGTTGGCGCCGCCTTCGGCGATCGTCTGCGTCAACTGCCCCAGCGCCCCCACTTCATTGTGCAGCACCACGTTAAGCCGGGCAGGATAGAGATCGCCCAGCGCATCCTCGTCCCAGGCAAGGTCAACCCACAGGTCAGGCTCTTCGTCGAACTTCTGCAACGCGGCAGAGAAGATCGGGTAGATGGTGATGCCCTCGCCGCGGGTCAGGATGCCGACAATCCGCTCACCCGGCACCGCGCCTGTTGCCGGGTCAATGCGCAACGGCAAGTGGCGGTTCACGCCGCGCACCGCGATGGACCGCTCGCCCTGCTCGCCGGCCGGCCGGCGCGTCTGGCGCACATCGCGGCGCGGCTTCTTTTCGTCAGCATTGAAGCCGAGCGCCATCAGCACGTCGCGCGCCAGCAGCTCGCCGCGGCCAAGTGCGGCAAGCCCGTCATCCAGCGACGTCACGCCCAGCTTGCGGAAGGCCTCCGCCGCCAGCTTGGCTTCGTAAACGGCATCGAACCGGACCAGCTGGCGCTCAAGTATCTCGCGGCCCAGCCCCGCATACTGGTCGCGCACCGCAAGGCGGGTGGCCCGGCGGATGGCGGCGCGCGCCTTGCCGGTATGGGCGACCTTTTCCCAGGCGGCGGGCGGCGTCTGCGCCTGCGAGCGGATGATCTCCACCTCGTCGCCATTGCCCAGTTCGGTCATCAGCGGCGCATGGCGGCCGTTGATGCGGCAGCCAACGCAGGAATTGCCCACGTCGGTGTGCACCGCATAGGCGAAGTCGATGGCGTTGGCGCCTTTTGGCAGGGCGATCAGCGCGCCCTTGGGCGTGAAGCAGAACACCTGGTCGGCGAACAGTTCGAGCCGCGTGTGTTCAAGGAATTCGCCGGGGTGATCGCCCTCAGCAAGGCTCTCAACAAGCGAGCGCAACCACCTGAAGGCATTGGAATCGCCGTGCTGGATCTTGACCCCGCGCTCGGCCGCCATCGGATCGGCGGCGTCCTTGTAGAAGCTGTGCGCCGCGACGCCCCGTTCGGCGATGTCGTCCATGTCCCGGGTGCGGATCTGCAACTCCACGCGCTTGCGGTGGGGGCCAATGATGGTGGTATGAATGGAGCGGTAGTCGTTCTGCTTGGGATTGGAGATGTAATCCTTGAAACGGCCCGGCACCACCCGCCAGGTGGTGTGCACCACGCCCAGCGCGCGGTAGCAATCTGCGATGTTGTCGACGATGACCCGGAAGCCGAAAATGTCGGACAACTGGCCCAGCGACAGATCCTTGCGCTGCATCTTGCGCCAGATCGAGGCTGGCTTCTTCTCGCGCCCGGAGACGTTGGCCGCAATGCCATCGCTGGCCAGTTGCTCGGTCAGCCGCTCCTCGATGTTGGTGAGGATGTCGCCCGACTCTGCGCGCAGGGTCTCCAGCCGCTTGATGATGCCCTCGCGGGCTTCCGGGTAGAGCGCCTCGAAGGCGATGTCATCGAGCTCCTCGCGCATGGCGTGCATGCCCATGCGCCCGGCCAGCGGCGCATAGATGTCCATGGTTTCCTGGGCGATTCGGGCGCGTTTTTCCGGCTTGACGTGGTCCAGCGTGCGCATGTTGTGCAGCCGGTCGGCCAGCTTCACCAGCAGCACCCGGGCATCGCGCGCCATGGCCAGCAGCAGCTTGCGCAGGTTCTCGGCCTGGGCAGCCTCCTTGGTAATCAGGTCGAGCCGCTTGATCTTGGTGAGGCCCTCGACCAGACCGGCGATCTCCGTCCCGAACAGCTCCTCGATCTGCTGATGCGTCGCCTCGGTATCTTCCACCACGTCGTGGAGCAGGGCCGCCGCTATGGTGGCGTCATCCAGCTTCATCTCGGTGAGAATCGCCGCAACTTCCAGGGGATGAGTGAAATAGGGATCGCCAGAGGCGCGAACCTGGTGGCCGTGCGCCTTCATGGCATAGACATATGCCCGGTTCAGCATGTCCTCGTCGGCTTCCGGGTCATAGGAGGTAACCCGCTCCACCAACTCATACTGACGCATCATCGCGTGCGAGCCATCCTGTACGAGAAGCAAAGATTCCAATATATTGAGATAGTTGCCAGCGGCACAAAACACAACAGCCGGAGCATGTCGAAATGCTCCGGCCGCGTGAAAACTTACAGCTTGTTATCGCCAAGAGAGGGCGATCAGTAGCCCGAACGCTGCGAGCCCGGGCTCTCCGCCGGCGGCAGGCCTTCCAGGCCGCGCAGCAGGTCTTCTTCAGACATCCTGTCGTAACCGTCCTGGCCGTCCGTCTGGGCCGCTCCGGCCTCAGCCCCCACGGACGAATCGTCGCCCGAGGTCAGCAGCGGCACGGCGCTTTCTTCCGGCTCGTCCACTTCGACGTGCTTCTGCATCGAGTGCACGTAATCTTCGCGCAGGTCTTCCACGTCGATGGTGGAATCGCCGATCTCACGCAGCGCAACGACCGGGTTCTTGTCATTGTCGCGATCCAGCGTGAGCGGTGCGCCCTGGGCGATCATGCGTGCCCGATGGGCCGACATGAGAACCAGTTCAAAGCGGTTGGGAAGCTTCTGGATGCAGTCTTCTACGGTGACGCGCGCCATTCAGCTCGTCTCCTCGATGTTTTGGAGTTTCATGAAACTGAAACGGCTTTTAGTCTTGCTTTGCGCGGAAAGCAAGTGTGACCTTGCCGCAGCACATCCCGATCCGCCGTGCCCCCGCAACGGTGCCCTACCTGGACAAACTCATGCCCGCTGCCGGTTTTCACAAGGTTGTCTGGCCGCTTGCCGTCGCAGAAACCATCGTGTGGGCTGGCCTGTACTACTCCTTCCCGGCGCTGCTGCTGCAATGGGAAGCCGATCCCGGCTGGTCGAAGGCGGAACTGACCGGGGCATTCACGCTGTCGGTACTGGTATCAGCCCTGCTTGCCCCCTTCTCCGGCCGGGTGATCGACCGGGCACTGGGCCCACACCTGTTTGCCGGCAGCGCCGCCATCGGCGCGGTGCTGCTGATGGTGCTCACCCAGGTCACGCAGTTGTGGCAATTCTACGCCGTATGGACGGCGATAGGCGTGGTCATGGCCGGTTGCCTGTACGAGCCGTGCTTCGCCCTGCTTACCCGCACCATGGGCCCGAGGGCGCGGCGCGCCATTACCGCGGTATCGCTGGTGGCGGGCCTTGCCGGCACGGTGTCCTTTCCGGCTGCCCACTACCTGTCGGCGGCGCTGGGCTGGCGCGGCGCTTTGGTGGTGTTTGCGGCCGTCATCCTTGGCCTGGCCGTACCGCTTATGTGGTATGCCGCAAAGCTTGCCGAACGCAGCGGTGGCCACCAGGCGCCGGCATCCAGCCTGAAGGCGGCAACCGCCGCACGCGTTGCCGCCCGGCCTGCCTTCTGGGCGCTGTCGCTGGGCTTTGCCATGCTGGCGCTCAACCACGGCATGATACTCACCCACACCCTGCCCCTGCTCAACGAGCGAGGGCTGGACCCTGCCCTCGCCGTGCTGGCCATCTCGTGCATCGGCCCGATGCAGGTTGCCGGGCGCATCGTCATGATGTCGGTTGAACACCGCGTGTCCAGCATGGCAATCGCCATTGCCTGCCAGGTATCGCTTGCGGTGGCCGCAGTGGCCCTGATGGGGGCCGCCGCGTGGCCTGTCCTTCTGGCGCCGTTCGTGATGTTGCAGGGGGCCGGCAACGGTGTGACCAGCATCATCCGCCCGGTGCTGACCGCGGAACTTCTGGGCCGGGCCGATTTCGGGGTAATCTCTGGCCTCACCGCCCTGGTCTACATATCGGGCTTCGCGCTGGGGCCCACGGCCGGATCACTGCTGTGGCAGACCGGCGGTTACAACGCGATGCTGGTTGCGGCCATCGCCATGACGGGCGCGGGAATAGTGCTGCTGGCAGCAGCGCGCCGGTTCTCAGCCGCCGCGCCTCACGGGTGAGGCGCCTGGGCGCGCTCGAACATGCCGTAGTCGCGGATAATGCGGCCCGATATTGCCCATGCCAGCTGCGGATCAGCAGACCACGACTGAAGCAGTGCCTCAGCTTCCGCCTCGCTGCCGGCTTCGGCGACTGTCACGAACCGGTCATCAAAGTTGACGCTTTTGAACTGCTCGCCGGCGTCCTTGACGGGACCTCCCTTGCCGTGACCGGCAACGACCCAGCTACCCTTAGCCGACCCCGTCAGTCCGTAAGTCTCGACAGGAGCGCCGGCAGCAATGCGCTGCGCCACCTCGATGATGCGGATACGATAATCGGCAAAGTGCTTCTCGCGGCCAGCTTTCTGCGAGCCCAGGTGATGCTGGTCCTCGCGCCAGCGGATGATGGCGGCCTCATCTTCCCACAGCTGGTGGGACAGCAGCACATCCTCTCGTGACAGCGAGTTGAACCGGTCAATCCAGATCAGCCCGGTATGCTTTTCGAGCACCGGCTTCAACATGCCGACATGCCGGAAATAGTGATCCAGGTGCCCTGGCCTGGGCTTTACTTCGAAAAACAGCGCAAGCATTCAGCCAGTCTCCTTCGCCTTGAGGACCTTGCCACCCTTGTCCATATCCAGTTCCGCCAACAGCTGGCGAGCGGTGCGGCCAAGCACCGGATGGCGCCAGCGCGGTGCAATTTCGGCGATCGGCTCCAGCACAAAAGCGCGCTCGTGCATCGACGGATGCGGCAGCACCAGTTCAGCCTCGCAGGACTGGCCGGCCGACTCGTTACGTTTCACGCCGTTGTAGTCCAGGATGTCGAGGTCCAGCGTGCGGGCGCCCCAGCGCTCGCGCCGCTCGCGGCCCGCCGTGCGCTCGATCTGGCGCAGATGAGAAAGCAATTCAACGGGTTGAAGCCTTGTCTTGATACGCGCCACGGCGTTTGCATAGACCGGCTGATCCTTCCTGCCCCAGGGTTGCGACGCGATGATGGCGGATGCCGCCACCAGGTTCAGCGGCGGCTCGCCCAGTTGAGCCAGCGCGCGCTCCAGCGTCTGGCGCGGGCTGCCCCACGGCCCCGTCACATTGCTGCCAAGCCCGATCAGGATCATGTGTCTTCCAACCATTGCGCGCCATTGCGCAACAACCCTGCTTGTGGCACACCTGCAGCGTATTTCAAGGCCGCATGGTGAAATCACCAGCCCGGCCATGACCAGATGATTTCAAACCGGGAGAAGCCCCCATGCGTCTATACAAGGACGAACGCACGGCGCTGTTCATCGATGGCTCCAATCTCTACGCAACCGCCAAGGCTCTGGGTTTCGACATCGATTACAAGAGCCTGCTGAATCATTTCGAAACCAACACGAGGCTGATGCGGGCAATCTACTACACCGCGCTGATGGATGACGCGGAGTACTCTCCGATCCGCCCTCTCATCGACTGGCTCGACTACAACGGCTTCATGGTCGTGACCAAGCCCGCCAAGGAGTTCACCGACGCGCAAGGCCGCCGCAAGATCAAGGGCAACATGGACATCGAGATTGCAGTGGACGTGATGGAACTGTCGTCCTCGCTGGATCACATCGTGCTGTTCTCCGGCGACGGCGATTTCCGCTCGCTGGTGCAGGCGGTCCAGGGCAAGGGCTGCCGGGTCACGGTGATCTCCACCATGGCGGTGCGTCCGCCCATGGTGGCCGACGAACTGCGCCGCCAGGCCGACCAGTTCGTTGATCTCAACTCGCTCAAGGACCTGGTGGGCCGCACGCCATCCGGCAACCGCGATAGCGGCAGCGGCAACAGCAGCCGCAACGACACACCCGACCAGAGCTTCGAGGAATTCGCCGAGATCTAGGCGGCGGAAAACAGCTGCAGGTCTTAACCGACCGGCCGGAAGACGGTCTCCCCTGGCCGGCGTGTGTTGTCGATGCCGTTGATGACGATTTCCGGCAATCCAGCCGTGCTGCGCCGCAGTATCCCGCATGCTCCGAGCGACTTGCGCAAGTCTACCTGCCTGCCGAGATACTCCCACACCAGCCGCAGGCACTCGATGTCCTTGGATCCTTCAGGCGACGTGCTGAGGGTTACGCCGGTAAGATAGCTTGGCTGGTCATAAATCGAACCGTACAGCATGGAGCACCACATGCTGCGGCCGGGTCTCTGTTCACGTTCCACGCAGACGAGATTTCCCTGGCTTTCGGTGGCTATGCCCACATACTTCACCGTCTCGGGCAGTCCGTAGGTCTCGTAAAGCTTCCGGTCGATGGTCTTGGTTGTCCATATGTTGCCCTCGCGCCGCAGTCGTACCAGAGCCCGCACGATGGTGGTGGCTCTGGCGTCAAACGAAACGTATGAGAAGTAGTAACCCTCGTGTCGTGTCAAGAAACCCTCGTTGGTCTTGCCAATGAAGACGAGTGACTCCGCCATGGCCTGAAGCGGATCAGCCGTGTAACCGACCCTTGGCGGCCTGATGCGGACAAGTTCGCCAAACTCACGCGGATTCAGCAGGATTTCTGTTTCATCTACCCCGAAGAAATCGCAAATCCGGCGCAAGGTCTGGATAGACGGCATACTGTGGCCGTTCAGATACTTGTTGAATTGCTGCCGGTTGAACTGGCCCTTCCGGCACAGGTCCGACGTCGAGCGGCCATAGCTGCACAGCAGACGCAGGTTCGACGCAAAATTGGTCGCAATCATGTTGTATGCCATTTTATGCTGCCTGTAATAAACCAGCTTAATTAATTCGTCTTCCAGCTGCTGGTCAACCGTATGCTGATGGGGCGATGATTGACCTCCCGGATCGCTCACACCTTTGGGAGACGCACCATGACCCACCAGACCAAAGCCTATCTTGCCTGGCTTGCCAACATGCACCGCACCGGCCGCATGGACCGCCGGCAGTTCATCGGCCGCGCCGCCGCCGCCGGCCTTGCAGTTCCTGCAATCACCGG
>JAZBOA010000089.1:0-2450 GCA_036350935.1 Anderseniella sp.
CGAACAGGGCGTGCTTGCTGGTCTGCCGCGGATGGTTCTGGATACTGATGGCGTCACCCTTGACCGGACACACCCGGTAGCACACCTCGCAGCGCAGGCCCTGCCACGACAGGCAGGACTCGGCGTCGATCACCGCCAACCCCATGCGTGCCTTGCTGATTTCCTTGAGCTGCGGATCGAGTGCTCCGGTGGGACAGGCCGGGACGCAGGGGATGTCGGGGCACATGTAGCAGGGAATGTCGCGCGGCACGAAGTAAGGGGTACCGATCGGCACCGCCTCCTCGGCACGCGCCATGCGCAGGGTGTCGTAGGGACAGGCCTGGGCACACTGCCCGCACTTGATGCAGGCGGCGGCGAAATCCGCCTCCGCCAGTGCACCCGGCGGGCGCAGTGCGAGCACCGATGCCGCCGCCTCCTGGCGCAGCAGATGCGCCCAGAGCAGGCCGCCGCAGGCAGCGACCGCCGCGCCCTGAACGCCTTTCAGCAGGAATGTGCGCCGCTTGCTGTCCATCCCGACCGCCTCACGCCAATCACGCTAGCCACCCGGCCTCAGGCCTTGTAGACCTTGACCGCGCACTTTTTATAGTCGCTTTCCTTGGATATCGGGCAGGTCGAGTCGAGCGTGACGCGGTTGATGAACACGCCCTCGTCGAAGAAGGGCACGAACACCATGCCCTTGACCATGGTGTTGCGGCCACCAGTTTCCACCCGCACCTTGACCTTGCCGCGGCGCGATTCGACCCACACCAGGTCGTTGCGCTTGAGTCCGCGTTTCTGCGCATCGGCCGGATTCATCCACATCACCGCCGCGGGCACTGCACGGTGCAGTTCCGGCACACGGCGCGTCATGGTGCCGGAGTGCCAGTGCTCGAGTACCCGGCCGGTGGACAGCCACAGGTCGTAGTTGACGTCCGGCTGCTCGACCGGCGCCGCGTAGGGACGGAAGAAGATCTTCGCCTTGCCGGCGAGGCTCTTCGGCGCCGGATCGGTGACGCCGTCGAGGTTGCCGCTCGGGACCGCCTTGAGCAGCTTGCCGTAGAACTCGAATCCCGCACCCTTGGTCACGTAGGGGTCGTATTGCTCGTTGAAGCGCCAGGCTACCTCCTTGCCGTTCACCACCGGCCACTTCAGGCCGCGCACGCTGTCCTGGTGGTAGACATCGAAGTCGGCCAGGTCCTTGCCCTTGCCGTTGCCGAAATACTGGTACTCCTGCCACAAGGCCTTCTCGGGGAACCAGCCGTCGCCGAGCAGCTTGGCGACGTGGTTGTCGTGGCCCTTAGCCACCGCGTCCGGCCACTTGACCTTGAGGTTCGCAGGGGTGGCGAACAGCACCTTGTACAGGTTGTCTTCCGGCGAGTAGCCCATCGCCTGGGCCTCGGCCAACACGCTCGGCAGCGTGTTGTCGGTATAGCCATCGAGCTTGAGGCCGGGCAGCTTCTGCTCGCCCCAGAAATCCTTGACCTTGAAGCGCTTGGCGAACTCCATGGTCTGCCAGATGTCCGCGCGCGCCTGTCCCGGCGGTGGCACCTGCTGGCGCCACTGCTGAGTGCGCCGCTCGGCGTTGCCATAGGCGCCCCACTTTTCGAAGATCATCGCGCTCGGCAGGATCAGATCGGCCACCTTGGCGGAAATCCCCGGATAGGCCTCCGACACCACAATGAAGTTGTCGAGTTCGCGCGCCGCCTTGATCCAGTGGTTGGCGTTGGGATGGGTGTGCCAGGGGTTGTTGACCTGCACCCAGGCCCATTTGACCGAGCCGTCCTCGAGGTCGCGCAGGATCTTGGCGTAGAAGGAGCCGATCTTCGGGTTGATGGTTTTGGCCGGAACGTTCCAGGCCTTCTCTGTTTCCGCCCGATGTGCCGGATTCGGGATCAGGCGGTCGGCCGGCAATCGGTGGCAGAAGGTGCCGACTTCGCGGGCGGTGCCACAGGCCGACGGCTGGCCGGTCAGCGAGAAAGCGCCGCTGCCCGGCATCGACTGCTTGCCCAGCAGCAGGTGATTCATGTAGCACTGTTCGTTGACCCAGGTGCCGCGCTGGTGCTGGTTGAAGCCCATGGTCCAGAACGACACGACCTTGCGCTCCGGCTCGATGTAGAGATCGGCCAATTGCTTCAGCTTGGCCTTGAACTTGTCCAGCGGTTCGTCGGGGTCGCCCTTGGCGAGTTCGGCGACGAAGTCCAGGGTGTAGGGCTCGACGCCTTTCTTGAAGTCCTCGAAGCTGATGCTCCAGTGCTTGGCCGGTGCGGCAGTGTTCTTCTGCTCGACCACTTCGCCGGCCTTCCTGCGCTGGCCGATGGCCTCGTACTTGTCGAGGGTGACCTTGAGCTCCTTGGCCTGGGTGTCCTTCTCCGCCGCATAGGCGTACTTGTCGGTGGCGCGCATACCGTAGCCGATGTCGTAGGGGCCGGTGGCGAAGATGCAGTGCTTGTCGACGAATTCCTTGTTCAACG
>JAZBOA010000090.1:0-8270 GCA_036350935.1 Anderseniella sp.
GGCGATCTCGGCGCGCCTGGCGGCAATGCGATCTTCCGGCGTCATCGCTTCCGGTTGCCCCGCACTGCTGGCAGATCCTCTCGGGCTGGCCGCCGGACGCCACGCCGCATCGTGGCCATCAGGCAATTGCGGAGTTGCCCCGGCGCACCACTGACCGCCAGCGGTCGCCGCCGCATCATCCCCGGCAAGTCCGGAGCCTTCATGCCGGACCGAGTCGGACCGTTCAGCTGCGCTCATCGCTTTTCTCCCTGTTACGCCTTCACTCACCTGCCTGTGCGGGCGGTTGCATGTATTGTTGTGTACTCACCCGCATTGGCCGCCGTATGTATCTCAGTTGCTCGCCGAGGTGCCCTCCAGCTTGCTCCACTTCAGAAACTGCCTAAACAATGCCTCCCGCTCGGCCGGGCTCATAAGGCCGGTTTGCGGCTGGTCCTTGAGGAACTTCTCGAACGCAGCAACCAGTTCTTCCATCCGCTGGTCCTGCTGGCCTTGCTCAAGCCCGACCCGGTTGGCATTGCTGGCGAGCCACTCTCCGGCTACCGAATAGCGCTGCCAGCCTGGCAGCTCGGCAGCGAGGTTGACCTCCGCCCACTTCGGATGACGGGGCTCCTTAAGAAACTCCGCGAAATTGTCCATGAACGCCTCGACAAAAACCTTGGTCGTGTAATAGCGGCCTGTCCGCTGCTTCCAGTTGAACACCGCCATGACGGCGCCCACCGCCACCGTGTCGACAGTGCCGCCGGTGCCGACGAGGCCCGGATAGTCCCCGGCGCCGAAGCTGGCCGGCAGGTAGCTTTCCTGCAGTTTGCGGTCGTAGGCCACCGGCACCACGTGCAATCCGTCCTCGGGGGTAACGGCGGAGAAGATCGACGCGGGCTTGCCGGCGACATAGACCATGGCGTCGATCTCGCCGTCCTTCACCTTCTGCAACGCGTCCTGGTAGTTCTCGCTGGTGGCATTCACCTTCAGCCCGAGCGAGTTGAACACCACCTGCGCGGTCATGGCGGTGCCGGAGCCCTCGGGGCCGAAGCTCACCGTCTTGCCATCGAGTTGCCGGATGTCGGTAATGTCCCGCCTGGCAACCAGGTGGAACTCTTCATTGTAGAGCTTGGTGACGTAGGCAATGCGGCTGTCGAGATTGGGGAAGTCGCCGTTGCCTTTCAGAAAGGCCAGTACGTCAGACTGCACGATGGCGATGTCGATACCGCGCATGTAGAGCAGGTCGGTTATGTTCTGCACCGACCCCTTGCCGACAATCGGCAGCACCCGCAGGTCGCTGGTCGTGTCGAGAACCGCCTGCAGGTCGGCGGCAATCTTGATGTAGGTGCCACCGACGCCGCCGGCAACCAGCCCCACGGTGTTCCTGTTCACGGCGTCCACCCGCTCTTGGTGGGTACCCTGCAAGGGCTGCGCCGAGGCAGCGCTGTACATCAACAATAAAAGGCAGGAAATCAGGGCAGCTAGCGCAACCCGGCAGCGGGCCAGAAACATGTGGGAGACTCCTGTTCCGTCAAGACAGGCGGAGCGTCAGGGGCGATCGTTCGCCTGCAGGTGGAAACGCTAAAACGCGCTTTCGCCCTGAACTCCACCAGGAGCCGTCCCAATGTGTACTGACAAATGTGCTGGCAAAACAAAGCAGCGGCGTGGAAGAAACCCGGCATCTTGAAGGCAGCAATCCGGCATTTTCTGGATAAGGTTAATCTGTCCACAGCTGAAATGCGCAACTTGCGCAGGTCTCTGGCATGGCCAGCGGCTGGCGTGGGATGCTGTGCTGACAAGCCCGGGCAACCGGATATGATGAGCGGTGTTGCCCCTTTGTCTTTAAGGATAGCCCGGGAATTGCCATATCCTTGAAGTGACCAGCGAACGCCAGCTGCCTTACGGCAGGAAGACTGAACTCCAATGCCAATCGAGTTGAATTTCGACAACAGCTTTGCCCGCGACATGACGGGCTTCTACATTCCGTGGAAGGGTGACGAAGTGCCCGAACCACGCGTGGTCGCCGTGAACGAACCGCTTGCACGCGAGCTTGGGCTGGACCCTGCCCTGCTCACCACGGTCGAGGCTGCAGCCACGCTGACCGGATCGGCCCTGCCCGAGGACGCCTCGCCGCTGGCCATGGCTTATGCGGGTCATCAGTTTGGCAACTTCGCACCACAGCTGGGTGATGGACGGGCCTTGCTGCTGGGAGAGCTGCTCGACATCAACGGCAAGCGCCGCGACCTTGCTCTGAAAGGTTCAGGCCCGACGCCGTTCTCGCGCGGGGGCGACGGCAAGGCCGTGCTGGGGCCGGTGCTGCGCGAATACCTGGTCAGCGAGGCCATGCATGCCCTCGGCATCCCGACAACCAGGGCGCTCGCCGCGCTGACGACCGGTGAAACGATCCTGCGCGAACAGGGGCCGCAACCGGGCGCAGTGCTGTGCCGCGTGGCTGCCAGCCACATCCGGGTCGGCACGTTCGAGTTCTTTGCCGCGCGCGGCCAGCGCGAGCATGTGCGCCGCCTGGCGGACTACGTGATCGCCCGTCATTACCCCGAGTTGAAGGACAGCCAGTCCCCCTATCTCGGCCTGTTCTGCAAGGTTCGCGATGCACAGGCTGACCTCGTGGCGCGCTGGATGCTGGTCGGTTTCGTGCATGGCGTGATGAATACCGACAACACCACCGTTTGCGGCGAGACCATCGATTACGGCCCCTGCGCCTTCATCGACACCTATGAGCCGGACGCCGTGTTCAGCTCGATCGACAGGTTCGGGCGATACGCCTATGCCAATCAGCCGTTGATCGCCCAATGGAACCTCGCGCGTTTCGCCGAATGCCTGTTGCACCTGATCGACCCTGACGATCCCAAGGCAGCGGCTGGTCCGGCAGGCGCCCAGCTTGACCTCTTCCAGCAGCGCCACGACGCCGCGTGGCTGCAGGGAATGCGCGCCAAGCTTGGCCTGTTCGAGGAACATGGCGAAGACCTTGAACTGGCCCGGGACCTGTTCCGCCGGTTGCAGGGCCAGCAGGCCGACTTCACCCTGTTCTTCCGCCAGCTTGGTGTTGCATCGGAAGGCGATGACGCCGCCCTGTCCGGCCTTTTGAAGACGCCAGAAACGCTGCAGCCGTGGCTCGACGACTGGCGGGCGCGGCTGGCCCGCGAGGAAGTACCAGCACAGGAACGGCTTGCGGCGATGAATCGGACGAACCCGCTTTATATTCCGCGCAATCACAAGCTGGAGGAGGCTCTTGCCGCCGCCAGCACAGGCGACATGGAGCCGTTCGAGCGGATGCTGGACGCTGTACGCCAGCCGTTCACGCAGCGCCCGGGTCTGGAGGAATACGCTCAACCCGCCCCGTCCGGCTTCGGCCCCTATGTCACCTTCTGCGGAACCTGACTGCGGCCACCGGAAAGACCGCCGGCAACCGGCCAGCGCGCTTCGAAGCAAAAGCAATCACTCCTGCCAGAACAACCAGGCAGCACAATAACGAGGTGTAGCATGTTGACGTTCAACTTCTCTGGCAAGGCCGCCATTGTCACTGGCGCGGGTGGCGGCATGGGTCTCGCCATCGCGCGCAAGATCATCGCATCGGGCGGCTCGGTCCTGATGATCGACGTCAAGCCAAGGCCCGGCGGCGTGGCCGAAGGCGACGGCTGTATTTATGCAAGGGGCGATCTGACAGACCCGGCCTTCGTCACGTCCGCCATTGATGCGGCAGCACGGCAATTCGGCCGCATCGACTATCTGGCCAATGTCGCCGGCGTTCTGTGGTTCGGCAAGGATCGCTCGCTGCTCGACATGGATCTCGATACCTGGGACCAGGTCTTCGATGTCAACCTGAAGTCGATGGTGCACACCGTACGCGCCGCCGTTCCGCACATGCGCAAGGCAGGCGGCGGCGCCATGGTGCACTTCTCGACCATCCAGTGCCTGCGCGGCGATGCCGTACCGCAGGATGCGTACTCGGCGTCCAAGGCAGGCGTTGGCGCCATGTCGAAGTCGCTTGCCATGCAGCTTGCCGCCGACGGCATTCGCTCCAACACTATCTTCCCCGGCCCCACGCTCACGCCCATGCAGGCGCGCTGGGACAGCGGCGACAAAGTCGCGGCCATCGGAGCCCACATCCCCATGGGCCGGGTCGGAGAGCCTGAAGAACTGGCCACCGCCGCGCTGTTCCTGCTGTCTGACGGCGCGTCCTACATCACCGGCGCCGAGCTGGTGGTCGATGGCGGCATCCTGCTCAAGTCATGAGCCTGGGCGTTCGAGTTGACGCGTTCAGCGCGGCTTGCCTCCGTCGCGCCGCGCATCATCCGCTGAAGGTCGGCAGGCCCAGCAGATCGCGGATCCCCGGCACCTGGTCTATTGCCCAGCGCAACTGCTGCAGGTTCAGGCTGTCGAGTTGCTTCGGGTCTACCTTGTTGCCGAGCTTGAGCCCCGCCTCGATGTCGCGCAACTGCTGGCGCAGGATTGCATCCACGATGACCCGGTGGGCCTCCATCAGGTCGTCGATCAGATGCGCGCCTTCGACTTTCATTTCACGCGCTGCCGCCAGCCGCCCCGGCGTCGACCGGACGCTCAGGCCGTGGCGCAGCGCCAGCACCCGCGCACACGAGAACAGCGGCAGCAGTCCGCACTTTTTGAGGTCGATCCGCCCATCGTCGAGCTTGAAGCGTCCCAGCCATCCGACCGGCGACTCAAAATCTCCGGCCCGCAACCCCATGGCGCGCAGGAAGTCCTTCGCCTCGCTCGCAGCGGCAATGGCGTCCTGCACCAGCCCGTCCACCAGCGGCTGGTGGCCATGCACGCCCACCGCGTCGAAGAAGATGTCAGAATCCAGAATGTCATCGGGCCGCGACTTGGTGAGCCACTCCGATACGGTAGCCCGCCAGCGAGCCGCATCCTTTCGCCACGCCGGATGCGACGCCATGATGTTGCCCTTGCAATAGGCCACTCCAGCATCGTTCAGCGTATCGGCAACAATCTGGCCGAGCTGGGCAAACCACGCGTCGGCAGCGCTGCCCTCCTCCCCGTCCTCGTAGATGATGGCGTTGTCCTGGTCCATCGCCAGCAGGCTTTCGCCGCGCCCGCCCGAGCCGATCACGAACATTGCGTACCGCTGTGGCGGTTCGCCTTTGCCCTCGGCCTTCATCCGCTCCTCGGCAAGCGCGCACGCCCGCGCGGTCAAGGCCCTCAGCTCCCGCGACACCACGGACGCGATGTCCCTCGAATCGACATCCTCCGACACCAGCCCCCGCACCACCGTTGTGAGCCCCGCCCACACTTTGCCAAGCTCGGCCGGGGTACGCGCCTGGTCGATGCTGTCGCCCAGCAGCACCGCGCCGCCCGCCCGCTGCTTCAGCAGGTCGCGCGCACTCAAGGCGCCGGTCAGTTTGCCTCCATCGTCCACCACGCCGAGATGGCGGAACCCGCCACCGGTCATCGTGGTCACTGCACGGTAGACGAACTCTTCCTGGTTGATCGACACCAGCGGAAACCTCGCCAGCGACCGAACCGGCTCTGAAAGCGCTGCAGCGCCGCCGGCATTGATGCCGCGCAGCACGTCTCTCTCGGTCAGGATGCCATGCGCCCCGCCTGCAGTGAGCGGCTTGACGAATACCGAACTGGTCTGTTTCGCCATCATTTCCGCCAAGGCCGCCTTGATCAGCGTATCGGGGCCCACCAGCAACGGAGAGGCATGCATGACATCGCGCACCCTGTGCCTGTAGGGATAGCTGTCGATGCGCATGTACTCGCTGACCGCCACCGGCCTGGTGCGGTCAGCCCGCACCACGTCATGCCAGCCCGCCTGCGCCTCCATGCTTGTCCTGGACCCCAGCGACAGACAGGCTCTTTCAGCCTGCGACAGCGTTATGATGCCCTTCTGCTTCAGCCTGGGTATCAGCCGCTGGAAAACCTGCAAGGTCAGTTCGGCGTCTGCGATAGCCCGGTGCCGCTCGCCAATCTCGACACCCAGCCAGCCAGCCGCCATGTCCAGCGACTGGTCAGGCAGCTCTGGCGCAACAAGCTGCACGAGATGGCGCACATCAAGGCTGCGCGGCGCAGTCCATTTCAGTCCGTGCCGGTCATGCTCGGCCTTCAGGATGCCCAGGTCGAAGCCGATCGAGTAGCCCAGTACAACCGTGTTGCCGCACCATCGGGAGAAAGCCTCCATCACCGGTCTGAACGGCTCGGCATCGGCAACATCGGCATCGGTGATGGCATGAATGGCGGTCGACGCTGCCGGGATCGGCACCTGCGGATTGATCAGCCGCGAGAAGTCCTCCTCGCGCCTGGCTTCGCCATCGGTGACGCGGATGGCGCCGATCTCGATGACCCTGTCCTCGGAAACCTTGAGACCCGTGGTCTCTGTATCCAGCACGACGGCCGGCACCATGGCCAGCGGCAGGCCCGACAGCCCGGTCCTTTGCACGGTGAAAGACATGTTGGCCGGCGCCCTCCTGAAGTACGGAACTGTTGGGCGAGGTTTCTAGCGCCTATCGGACCACGGCGCCTTGCGAAAGATCAAGCGGCGGCAGTCTCACCAGACAACTCCCGGACCAGTGCAGGTCCGTCAACCCGGCGGGCAAAATCGTCGCGCACCTCGATCCAGGCAAACTTCATCGAGTTTTCGACGATCTCTCCGTCATATTGCTTGAGCTCGTCGGCAATCGGCGCCCACTTGAGAAGTGCTGCGGGGCTTCGGTTGAAGTTGTCCGGCAACATGGCGCCGAAGTTCCAGTCAGTTCCTTCCAGCCGCTTGCCGAAATCCACCCGGGCCGCTTCATGATTCAAGCCGTGGGCCGATGTCACGGCCTCGTTCTCGGCAAGGCCATGGTCGTATATCTGCCGGGCGAGGGCGTTCCTGGAAGCGTCGGGGACGCTGGAGCCGGAAAACGCGACTGCAACGGTGTGGATGGTGATGTCGGACAGGCTGGCAGCAAATATCTGTGCCGCCGCGATGTTGATCGACTCCTTGAACTGCTCGTCGGCGAAGACCTTCGGCCACGAAGTTCCCATCCTCGTCTTCAGATAGCCGTAGAGCTTCTTCTGCGTAACGAACGCCGCCCGCGATGCCGCGAACTGTTCCAGCTTGCCCAGCGAATCGATTGGCCCGCCCCGGCGCCGGAACGCCAGCGCGGACGCCACCATGTTTCCTGTGGATATCGCCTTCTTGATCAAATCACCCAGCAAACTGGCCTTCCTCGCCCAAACCGTGGCTTTTTTGTGACCTCGCCATCGGGCGCTGCGAACCTCGGCAGCGGCGGAAACGGGGTTATTCTTAAGTTTAAATTGCGCAGACGCTCCAAAAGAGGGCAAGTTCAAGGAGTGCGCGTCGACCTCGACGCGTTCTCAGGAGGGAAATAATCATGTCTGACACTACTGCACAAGCCAGACAGAGGCATTGGGAGAAAACGCGCAACCTCACCTACGTGGTGCTGGCCTTGTGGGCGCTCTTCGGAATCATCGTGCCCCTAATGGCGGACAGCCTTAACTCCATGTCGTTCCTCGGCTTCCCGCTGGGTTACTACATGTGCGTCCAGGGCTCGCTCATCGCCTTCGTCGTGCTGATCTGGGTCCAGAACTGGCGCCAGGATGCGATCGACGATGAATTCGGCCTCGGCGAAGAATAAGGGGGGCACAGACAATGGCTACTGAAACAAAGAAGTCTGCCAACTTTATCGACAATCTTGGCAAGATTTACGCGATGTACACAGGGGGCTTCCTCGTGTTCTTCGCAATCATGGCCCTGCTCGAAAGGGCAGGCATGGGTCCCCAGGCCATCGGCGTGGGTTTCCTGATGTTCACGATCGCGATCTACGCCCTGATCGGCTGGCTGTCGCGCACCACCCAGGTTGACGCCTACTACGTGGCGGGCCGCGAGGTTCCGGCACTGTACAACGGCATGGCCACGGCAGCCGACTGGATGTCGGGTGCATCGTTCGTGGCGCTTGCCGGCGGCATCTACTTCGGCGGGTACCCCTACCTTGGCTTCATCATCGGCTGGACCGGCGGCTACGTGCTGGTGAACTCGCTGATGGCGCCATACCTGCGCAAGTTCGGCTGCTACACGGTGCCTGACTTCATCGGCACCCGCTATGGCGGCAACACCGCGCGCTTTTGCGCTGTGGTCATTCTCGTGGTGGCATCGTTCACCTACGTGACGGCCCAGATCAACGCGACCGGCACCATCGCTGCACAGACGCTCGGCGTTCCGTTTGAAGTTGGCGTGTACCTCGGTCTTGCGGGCATCTTCGTCTGCTCGATGCTGGGCGGCATGCGCGGCGTTA
>JAZBOA010000091.1:0-7693 GCA_036350935.1 Anderseniella sp.
GACACAAACCCGTTGCACCTCGTCAAGCTGTTCAGGGTTGCCGAACAGAACAACCTGGCAATCCATCCCCATACGCTGAGACTGGTCCGCCGCAGCCGCCGCCTGATTGACAAGTCGCTACGCAACGACGCGCGGGCGAACGAGATCTTTATGGAGATCCTCTGCGAGTCGCGTGATCCGGAAGCCATCCTGCGGCGCATGAGCGAGGCCGGTGTGCTTGGCCGCTTCATACCCGAGTTCGGCCGCATCATCGCGCTGATGCAGTTCAACATGTACCACCATTATACGGTGGACGAACACCTGCTGCGCGCTGTCGGCATCCTGTCGAAGATCGAGCAGGGACTCTTGAAGGAAGATCACCCGCTAGCAACCGGCCTGATCGAAAGCGTGGTGTCGCGGCGAGTGCTCTATGCCGCTGTCCTGCTGCACGACATCGCCAAGGGCCGCAAGGAAGACCATTCCATTGCCGGCGCCCGGGTGGCCGCTTCATTGTGTCCGCGCTTCGGGTTGACAGCAGCGGAAACCGAGACAGTCGTCTGGCTGGTCAGGTATCATCTGCTGATGAGCGAAACCGCACAGATGCGGGATTTGTCCGACTACAAGACCATCATCGACTTCGCCGCCGAAGTGCAAAGCCCCGAACGCTTGCGCTTGCTGCTCATCCTGACCGTGGTGGACATTCGTGCAGTTGGACCCGGCGTTTGGAACGGCTGGAAGGGCCAGCTTCTGCGGACGCTGTTTGCCGAAACCGAGCCGCATCTCACCGGCGGCCATACCTCGATTTCGCGCAGTGGCCGGATCGAGGTGGCCAAACAGGCTTTCGCGGATGCGATGACGGATTGGGACAACCAGAAAACCAGCGATTACCTGAAGCGTCACTACGATGCTTACTGGTACACGGTGGATCTTGAGCATCAGGTGCAGGACGCTCGTCTGCTCGACAAGGCGGACCGGTCAGGTGAGCGCATTGCCTTTGACATCCGCATGGACAAGTTCGCCTCGATCACCGAACTCACTGTCTACGTGCCAGATCACCCCAGGCTGCTGGCCTTGCTGACCGGCGCGTGCGCGGCCGGTGGCGCCAGCATTGCTGGCGCCAAGATTTTCACCACCACCGATGGCATGGCGCTGGACACACTGCTGATTCCGCGCGAGTTCGAGGAAACCGCGGACGAAGAGCGGCGGCTTCAGCGTATCGTATCGCTGATGCGGCAAGCCTTTGCCGGCGAGGTGAAGCTGCGCGAGATGGTGGCCAGCGCATCGCGGCCGAAGGGCCGCATCAAGGCGTTCACGGTCGAACCGCAGGTCATCGTGTCAAACGAAACTTCCAACCGGTTCACGGTGATCGAGATTGCCGGTCTGGACAGGATCGGTCTTCTTTTCAAGCTGACCGACAGTCTGTTCCGCCTGAACCTGAACATTGCTTCTGCGCAAGTGACGACGTTTGGCGAGCGTGCCGTCGATGTGTTCTATGTGACCGACCTGCTGGGTCAGAAGATCACCAGCAAATCACGGCTCCAGGCCATCAGGGAAAACCTGCTCGAAGTGCTTGAGTCAAGGCTGTCAGCCGACGAGGCGGCGTGAATGCCGCCGGTTAGAGCCGTGCCTTGCTGCTGCTGCCCGGGTTGGTCTAGACAATCCTAGTCACCGGCAGGGGTTGATTCGTCCTTGCCGTACCTTGCCGGGAGCAGCAATGGGACTTCTGCGTTCAGCTACTACCGTTGCCGCCATGACCATGATCAGTCGCGTGCTCGGTTTCGTGCGGGACATGCTGATGGCAGGTGTGGTGGGCACCGGCATGGTGGCAGATGCCTTCGTGGTCGCCTTCCGGTTTCCCAACCTGTTTCGCCGGCTGTTTGCCGAGGGGGCGTTCAACGCCGCCTTCGTGCCGCTGTTCGCCCGGCGCCTGGAAGGAGAAGGCCAGGCCGAGGCCGTCCGCTTTGCCGAGGAAGTTCTGGCGGCACTGCTGACCTTCCTGCTGCTGTTGTCGGCGCTTGCAATGCTGGCGATGCCCTGGATCGTCTATGGCCTTGCCCCGGGCTTTGCCGACGATCCGGACAAGATCGACCTTACTGCCGAACTCACCCGCATTGCATTTCCGTATCTGACATTCATGTCGCTGGTTGCCCTGCTGGGCGGCATTCTCAACTCGCTTCATCGGTTTACGGCTGCTGCGGCTGCGCCAATCCTTCTGAATGTCGTGATGATCACCGTTCTTTTGGCAGTGATCGTCATGGGCTGGGGGAATACCCCGGCTACCGGTCGCGCCCTGGTCTGGGGTGTCAGCGCCGCCGGGTTGCTGCAGTTCCTGATGTTGTGGATTGCCATGTCGCGTGCAGGGATCAACCTGAGGCTGCGCCGGCCCACCATTACACCGGGGGTGAAGCGGCTGGTCATCCTGGGCGTTCCTGGCCTGATAGCTGGCGGGATCACGCAGATCAATCTGCTGGTCTCGACCATGATCGCCTCGCTGAAGGATGGCGCGGCGTCGTGGCTCTACTATGCCGATCGCATCTATCAGCTGCCGCTGGGGGTGATCGGCATTGCCATCGGCGTGGTGTTGCTGCCGGAGTTGTCGCGGCGGCTGAGGGCTGGTGATGCGACAGGAGTGCATTCAAGCCAGAACCGCGCCCTCGAGATCTCGCTCCTGCTCACGGTTCCTGCCGCCATCGCGCTGATGGCGCTGCCATTCCCGATAATCAATGTCCTTTTCGAGCGTGGCGCATTCGGACCGTCCGATACGGTAGCCACGTCAAATGCGCTCATGGCGTTCGCTGCCGGTCTGCCGGCGTTCGTGATGATAAAGGTGTTCTCGCCGGCATACTTTGCGCGCGAGGACACCAGGACACCGATGTGGTTCGCCATGATTTCCGTGGCGGTCAACATCGCCGGTGCACTGGCGCTGTTTCCGGTACTTTCTTATGTCGGCGTTGCGCTTGCGACCACGGCCGCAGGCTGGATCAACGCCATGCTGCTGGCAACGGTGTTGTCGAAGCGGGGAGACTTCACCCTAGATGCCCGCATGCGCTCGGCACTGCCCCGCATCATTTTTGCAAGCCTTGCCATGGGGCTCGCCCTTGTCGGTCTTATGCAGTTTTGCGCGCCGCTGTTCGATGCCTCTGTTGCGTTTGTTCTGCGCCTGTTGATCCTGGCCTTCCTGGTTGCGGCAGGTGCTGCGATCTACTTTGTGATTGCCTGGTGGTCGGGTGCGCTTGACTTTGCTGCCCTTAAGGCATCGTTCCGGCGCAAGTGACCGCTCGCGGGCTTGGCAGACCGCGCCGCTTGCGGCATATAGCCTGCCACAGACAACCACCTCCCAGGCAGACCTTCCGATGTCCAGTTTTACCCCGCGTGTCTTTTCCGGTGTCCAGCCCACCGGCAACCTGCACCTTGGCAACTATCTTGGCGCCATCAAGCGCTTCGTCGAAATGCAGGCGTCGCACGAATGCATCTACTGTGTGGTGGATCTGCACGCCATCACCCAGGACCGCTCGGTATGGGGTGGGCCGGCGGCGCTGGCCCGTTCAACCCGTGAAGTGACAGCTGCCTATCTGGCGGCCGGTATCGATGCAACGAAGCACATTGTCTTCAACCAGAGCCAGGTTGCAGCGCACGGTGAACTGGCGTGGATTTTCAACTGCGTCGCCCGCATCGGCTGGCTCAATCGCATGACGCAGTTCAAGGAGAAGGCGGGCAAGAACCGGGAGAATGCTTCCGTGGGCCTGTTCGCCTATCCGAACCTGATGGCCGCCGACATTCTCGCCTACAAGGCCACTCACGTGCCGGTTGGCGAAGACCAGAAGCAGCATCTCGAACTGACGCGCGACATCGCCCAGAAGTTCAATATCGACTTCGCCGACAGCATTAGCCAGGCAGGATTCGGCGATGCCTTCTTCCCGCTGCCCGAGCCGCTGATCGTTGGACCTGCAACCCGTGTCATGTCGCTGCGCGATGGTCAGTCAAAGATGTCCAAGTCCGACCCGTCCGATCTGTCACGCATCAACCTGACCGATGATGCCGGCACCATCGCCAAGAAGATCCGCAAGGCCAAGACCGATCCCGATGCCTTGCCTGACAGCAAGGACGGTCTTGCCGGGCGCCCTGAGGCGGCGAACCTGCTGGGCATCTATGCGGCATTGTCGGAAGCCGCCATCGAGGACGTGATCGAACAGTTTGCCGGGCAGCAGTTTTCGAAACTCAAGCAGGACCTGGCTGATCTTGCCGTCGAAAGGCTCTCGCCCATTGCCAGCGAGATGCAGCGCTTGATGGCCGACCCCGGCCATATCGACGCCGTGTTGAAGGATGGATCCGGTCGGGCACGCGCTATCGCGGCCCCGATCATGGATGATGTACGCCGGATTATCGGCTTTGTGGGCTGATCAATGAAAAGTTGACCGGCAAAGTCTGGAATTATTCCAGAAAACACTATATGTAGGGCTCAAGAGATTGGCGGCGGCACACAGACCGCTCAAGGAGGCCTTTAACGATGTTCATCCAGACCGAAGCCACGCCGAACCCAAGCACGCTCAAATTCATTCCGGGAAAGACCGTCATCGATGGCGACCCGCGCGACTTCCGTTCTGCCAACGATGCAGTCATTTCGCCGCTGGCCGAACGGCTGTTTGCGATCGATGGAGTGGAAGGCGTTTTCCTTGGTGCTGACTTCATCACGGTGACCAAGGCGGACGGAGAATGGCAGCACCTGAAGCCGGCTATTCTCGGCGCCATAATGGAGCATTACATGTCCGGCGCGCCGGTTGTCCGCGCCGAGGAGGGCGAAGCCGTCGATGCCGGCGGTGACTATGCCGAGGCAGACGAGCAGATCGTTACCACCATCAAGGAGCTGCTGGATACAAGGGTGCGTCCGGCTGTCGCCCAGGATGGCGGCGACATTACTTTCCACGGCTTCCGTGAAGGTATCGTGTACCTCCACATGAAAGGTGCTTGCGCCGGTTGCCCGAGTTCCACCGCGACACTCAAGCATGGCATCGAGAACCTTCTGCGGCACTTCATTCCCGAAGTGAGCGAAGTGCGGCCCGTCTGACCGCGCAAGCCATTAACGATGGCGGCAACCAGGCCGGGCCCGTGAGGGAACGCCGGAAGTAGCAATGATCGTCCTTGCCATTGATACCGCGCACACCGCCTGTTCCGTGAGCGTATACGATGCCGGGGCGGAAAAGGTATTGGCCTCCATCAGCGAACCCATGCGTCAGGGCCACGCCGAACGGTTACCTTCAATGGTGACTGAAGCGCTTGGAATGGCAGGTATCCCACTTTCAAAGGTGGATCGCCTGGCCGCCTGTTCCGGCCCTGGCACATTTACCGGAGTTCGAATCGGCCTGGCTTTCATTCGAGGCCTTGCGCTGGTGCTTGAGGCGCCTGCCGTTGGCGTCACGACCTTCCAGGGCCTGGCAGCCGGCGCCCGGGCAACTGGTGCATCCGGTGATGTCTGGGTGATCCAGGATGCGCGGCGCGGCGAGGTTTATCTGCAGGGTTTTGACGCCACCGGCGCGCCATTTGGCGAGGCGCACGTTCTCGGCATTGCAGCAGCGGACAAGGCCCTTGCTGGAGCAAAAGGCGTTGCTGTTGGCTCAGGTGTCAGCCTGTTGCAATTGCCTGATAGCCTGAAAGCCGGAGACCTGGCTGCCAATCCGGATGTATCGCATTTGGCCCGGCTCGCGGCCACGGCCGATCCCGCCGTGGCAGTGCCTGCGCCATTTTACCTGCGAGAGCCGGATGCAAAGGCCCAGGCGCCATTGGTGCGGCATGAGGCTGCCGCTGTCTCCATTCGTCATGTAGGCGTTGAACATGCGGCCATGCTGGCTGCAATTCATGCTGCAGGTTTTGATGATCCATGGGACGTCAAGGCCATGGCAGAACTGCTTGCAACGCCGGGGTGCATCGGATTGCTGGCAATCTCAGGCGCTGACGGCAACGGCGAGCCCTGCGGCTTCGTGCTGGCTCGCAAGGCGGCTGACGAGATGGAAATACTGACCATTGCGGTTGTGCCGCCGATGCGCCGGCGTGGCGTCGGCAAGGCGCTGCTGGATCATCTGTCAGGAATCGCCCGTTGTTCCGAGGCTGCCAGCATCTTTATCGAGTATGCTGCCGACAATGCGGCTGCGGCGCAGCTTTACTCCCGGCAGGGATTCCGCTCGACGGGGCGGCGCAAGAACTATTATCGCCGTTCCGGCGGCTCTGCCTGTGACGCTGTAACGGCACGGCTCGACCTGTGACTGGTTGTCTGCGACGCGCATTATGACTATAGCCACGGCAAACCGCGAATGGAGCCGCAGCATGATTGAACCATCTGCCGCCACAGCTGGCAGCAACCAGCGCAAGGTCTTCATCAAGACCTATGGCTGCCAGATGAACGTCTATGACAGCCAGCGCATGGGTGAAGTGCTGGGTGAGCGCGGCTATACCGTCACCGAAACAGCGGATGATGCAGATCTTGTCATTCTGAACACCTGTCACATCCGCGAAAAAGCCGCCGAAAAGGTTTATTCCGAACTTGGCCGCTTGCGCCGTCTGAAGGACAGCACCGGCGGTGCCCTAAAGATCGCGGTCGCCGGCTGCGTGGCGCAGGCCGAGGGCGAGGAAATCGTGCGCCGTGCACCGGTTGTCGATCTGGTTTTCGGACCACAGACCTATCATCGACTGCCTACCTTGCTGGACCAGCACGCCAGAACCGGTGCTGCGGTGGTGGAGACAGAGTTTCCGGCAGATGAGAAATACGATGCCCTCGACAGGCCAGCTGCAGCAACACCGCTCAACCGCGGGGTCGCTGCCTTCCTCACCGTGCAGGAGGGCTGCGACAAGTTTTGCACCTTCTGCGTCGTCCCCTACACGAGAGGCGCAGAGTTCTCCCGCCCTGCCGCGCGCATTATCGCCGAGGCCCGCCAGCTGGTAGAAGCGGGTGTGCGCGAGATCACGCTGCTTGGTCAGAACGTCAATGCCTGGCATGGCGAGGGCCTGCGCGGTAATCCATGGTCACTGGGCCATCTGCTGGATGAGCTTTCGGCTATCGAAGGGCTGCAACGGCTGCGCTACACCACCAGCCACCCGCATGACATGGACGAAGCGCTGATTGCAGTTCATGGCCGGAATCCGAAGGTCATGCCGTACCTGCATCTGCCTGTGCAGTCGGGCTCTGACCGGATACTGAAGGCGATGAACCGCAAGCACACGGCGGCAAGCTATGTCGAACTGGTGAGCCGCATCCGTCAGGCCCGGCCTGACATCGCCATGTCTTCCGACTTCATCGTTGGTTTTCCGGGCGAGACCGATGCGGATTTCGAGGCGACGATACAGCTGGTCCGTCAGGTCACGTATGCCCAGGCGTTCTCTTTCAAGTACTCGCCGCGTCCAGGTACCCCAGCGGCCGGTCGTGATCATCAGTTGCCCGAGGAAGTGAAGTCCGTGCGCCTTGCCCGGTTGCAGGCCTTGCTCCTGGAACAACAGGCAGGGTTCAACGCGGCTTGCATCGGCCGGACTCTGGACGTGCTGCTGGAAAAGCCTGGCCGCAAGCCGGGCCAGCTCGTTGGCCGCTCACCGTATCTGCAATCCGTGTTCGTGGATGCAGGAAACCGGGCTATCGGAGACATCGTCAGGGTTGAAATTTCCGCAACAGGCCCCAATTCATTGACCGGTCACATGGTTGATGCATGAACTGCTTTGTGATGTGATTCGA
>JAZBOA010000092.1:0-39598 GCA_036350935.1 Anderseniella sp.
AACGGCACAAGCAGCTGCTGTCGGCGATTTGTTCCGGAAGCGAAGGCACATTACGTGACGCTTCTCCTGCACTGAAGCCCGGCGGCCGGCTGGTTCGGGTGTGGAACGGAAGGTCCCACCATGTCGAGGTGACCGACCATGGCTTCGCGTGGAATGGCCGGACGTTTGCGTCACTCAGTGCCGTGGCCCGCGAGATCACCGGTGCCCGGTGGTCGGGACCCCGCTTCTTCGGGGTCGGGTCATGAATAGCAAGTTCTTCCGGTGTGCTGTCTATACCCGCAAGTCGACCGAGGAAGGCCTCGAGCAGGACTTCAACTCGCTGGATGCGCAGCGCGAGGCTTGCGCCGCCTACATTGCCTCGCAGGCGAGCCTGGGCTGGAAGCTTCTGGCAAAGCCCTACGATGACGGCGGCATCTCGGGTGGCACAATGGACAGACCCGCCCTGCAGAACCTGCTCAGCGATATTCGGGCAGGACGGGTCGATGTCGTCGTGGTCTACAAGATCGACCGGTTGACCCGCTCGCTTATGGACTTCGCCCGCATCGTCGAGGTCTTCGACCGTCACGAGGTGTCCTTCGTGTCGGTCACCCAGCAGTTCAACACCACCACGTCCATGGGACGGCTGACGCTCAATGTCTTGCTGTCATTTGCCCAGTTCGAGCGGGAGGTCACCGCCGAGCGGATAAGGGACAAGTTTGCCGCCTCGAGGAAGCGGGGCATGTGGATGGGCGGACCAGTACCAGTCGGCTACAGGGTCGAGACCCGCAAGCTGGTAATCGAGCCCCGGGAGGCAGAACTGGTTCACCGGATCTTCAGTCTGTACCTCGAATGCGGCTCGGTGCCGGCACTCAAGGACAGGCTTGATGACCTTGGCATCCAGACACCACGGCGGCGCAGCAGATCAGGCCGGACATCCGGAGGGACCCGGTTCTCGCGAGGGCGGCTGTACTGGACCTTGTCCAACCCGGTCTATGCCGGTGACGTGCGTCATGGCAGCAACACCTGGCCGGGGCAGCACGATGCGATCATCGAGCGCTCGCTGTGGGATACCGTTCAGCAGCGCCTGCAGGAAGGCTCACAGCCAACATCGGGCGACAGGTCCCGACAGGACCCGAGTCTGCTTTGTGGCCTCGCCCATGATGAGACCGGAGATCGCTTCACACCGACGTACACCGTCAAGGCCGGGCGGCGATACCGCTACTATGTCTCCAATCGCCTGGTCACAGCAGGCAGAAGGCGTGACCACGCGGCCTGGCGGTTGCCTGCAAGACAACTCGAGCAGACGGTTGTCGATGCACTGGCAACACTGCTGTGCGACCAGGTGCGGATGCTGGATCAACTGGCACCTTCGGAAAGCAGCCCCGGGGAGGTGATCGGGACCATCGACAAGGCCTGCGAACTCGCAGGCAAAGCCCGGACAGACCCCGCCCAAGCCAGATCACTCGTCCGTTCAGTCATCGAACGGGTCACTGTCTCGCCGGGGCAACTAAAGCTGCTCATCAATCGGGAGAAGTTGTGCACCGCACTGGACATCCAGCTACCATCTATGGTTAGCCACGCCAGTTTCGAGATCCACCATCCATTCACCCTCAGGCGGCGTGGCATCGAGGCTCGCCTCGTCATGGCGGCCCCGGAACTGAATCGCGGGTGCGTGGATAGTAAGCTCGTCGGCAAGCTTGCCGAAGCCCGGCATTGGCTTGATCTGGCCACCAGCGCATCTGGCCTCTCCATCACCGAACTTGCCAGACAGAAGGGAGCAGATCCCCGTGAAGTCACCCGCATCCTGCCCCTGGCGTTCCTGGCCCCAGACATCGTCGAGGCCATTCTTGACGGGCGCCAACCGGTCGAGCTGACCTCAACGCGCCTCAGGCGACACAGGCCCATCCCGCTCAACTGGCAGCAACAGCGCCGCCTGCTGGGATTCCCTCCCGCCCAGTGATCCCAAGGGCCAATCTTCCAGCCAAAACCGTGGACACCAAACTGGCCCGGCAGAGACGATTGCGGGAATTGCGCCAGTACAGGCCGCAGCACGGCGTCTCCTGTCCACCAAACGGCAACTGGACACGGCCAAACGCCCGGAATGCCGGGAGAAATCCAGGCAGCCTCAAAAAGTCACGGAAAACGAGGAAAAAATGGTGGGCGGTACAAGGTTCGAACTTGTGACCCCTACGATGTCAACGTAGTGCTCTACCACTGAGCTAACCGCCCTCATCGGCCGCCTGTCCGGAACCGGTCCGGTCACGGCCTGATGCGTCAGACGCGGAGGCTTCTATATCGGGTTGGCCGGGCTGGTGCAAGACCTGCATGAGCGGCTGGAGTCAAGCCGCAATCATGCGGTCCACTTCCGAAACCAGGTCGCGCAGATGGAAGGGCTTGGACAGTATCTTGGCGTCACGCGGCGCGTCCGAATCAGGGTGCAGCGCAACCGCGGCAAAGCCGGTGATGAACATGATCTTCAGCGCCGGGTCGAGTTCGGCAGCGCGGCGCGCCAGTTCTATGCCATCCATTTCCGGCATGACGATGTCGGTGAGCAGAAGATCCACCTCGCGGACCTTGAGTTCCTCGTAGGCGCTCAGGCCCTCGCCGAACGAGTGCACTTCGTGGCCTGCCCGCTCCAGGGCGCGGGCCAGGAAGGTCCGCATGTCGTTGTCATCTTCAGCAAGCAGAATACGCGCCATTGCCGACCTCAAACCTCCAGCAAGTACTACCCGGCAGCCGCAACGGGCCAGCCATCTCCCTTGCCTGACATTAGGCCGAAGAAGTAAATCCCGAGTGAAGATGGTTAACAAGCACGATTATGCAGCAGCGCTGCGCCAGGTCATCAGGCCACGGCCCGAACCCGGCTGCTGCCTCGGCAATTGACGCCTGCCCCGGCAGCAGGCTTAATTGTTCTGGCGGCGACTGCCCGGCATACAGACAAAAGCACCCGGTTTACGAATGACCAGACCCGACAGCCCAGACTTTCCCGACAAGGGCTACCGGATCGACAGGCCCGGCATGCAGACTGCGCCGGTGGTGTTCAACTCCCCCCATTCCGGCGACCGTTACCCGGCCAGCTTCCAGGCCCAGTCGCGGCTGGACCTGCACAACCTGCGCCGCTCCGAGGACTGTTTTGTCGGCGAATTGTTCGCGGCCGCCTCGTCACTGGGTGCGCCGCTGATGCAGGCAAGCTTCCCGCGCGCCTGGCTGGACGTGAACCGCGAGCCCTGGGAACTCGACCCCAACATGTTCTGCGAGCCCTTGCCGGCCCACGTCAACACGTCCTCGGTGCGGGTCGCAGGCGGACTTGGCACGATTCCGCGCATCGTCAGCGAGGGTGAGGACATCTACCGGGACAAGCTGACCTGGGACGACGCCAATTTCCGGGTTTCCAACTACTACCTGCCTTACCACGACAACCTGCGCCAGCTGGTAGGCGACACCTGGCGGCGTTTCGGCACCGCCATACTGGTCGATTGCCACTCGATGCCGTCCGCAGCCGGTCTTGCCGGCTCGGGCCGTCCCGACATCGTGCTGGGTGATCGTCATGGCACCTCGTGCGCTGCCTGGATTACCCAGCACCTTGAGGATTCGCTGTGCTCCCACGGCCTCAAAGTGTCGCGAAACCGGCCCTATGCCGGCGGCTACATCACCCAGAAATATGGCCGTCCCCGGGAAGGTGTCCACGCCGTGCAGATCGAGATCAACCGTATGCTGTACATGAACGAGGCAACGCTGAAGCGGACGCGCGGCTTCAGCCGGCTGCAGACGCTGCTCATCGACGTAATGTCGAAGTTCATCACCAGGGCAAGCGAGGCTGCCAGGCCGCGTTCCATCGCTGCGGAATAGCGCCGCTGTCATTGCCATGAAAAAAGGGCCGCGCGGGGATTAGCCCGGCGGCCCAAGTCTAGGGAGGAAACGCCCGTAAAGGGCAAGCGAAAAAGAGGGAATAATCTCTCGTTTGCGCTGTCGTTATATTGCACTGCAGCGAGAAACATTCAAGGGGTTGAAACCAGAAAACCGTGCACCTCAAATTCGTCGCCCTGCAGCTTCGACGCGAATAATCATATACAAAACAATTAGTTGAGACAAAAGATGCGCCAAACTGCCGCGATCATCCATCGTTTTCGCAGTTTTGATATGCGCAGTTCGCATAACAAACCCATGCAACACAGAGCGTTTTGTGCAATTGCACAATGACCCTGAACTGGCAGACCGGAGAGAACGGCCATGACACTTTATTCATCACCTCCGGCGCCGGAGACCGAGGCATTGCTCGAATTCGCCATCGAACTGGCCGGCCTGGCGTCCATACCTGCACTCGCACTTTTCCGCACCGGCACCGCCATTGCCAGCAAGCTGGACGGCGGCTTCGACCCGGTGACCGAAGCTGACCGGCAGGCCGAGGCAGCCATGCGGGCGGCAATCGAGGAGCGCTACCCGGATCATGGCATTCTTGGCGAGGAGTACGGCGAAAAGCCGGGCGCAAGCGGCTGGCGCTGGGTGCTTGACCCGATTGATGGCACCCGCAGCTTCATCTGCGGCACCCCCACCTGGATGACGCTGGTGGCGCTGGAGCATGAAGGCGCCCCCGTGGCAGGCGTTGCCGCACAGCCATACACCGGCGAAGTGTTCGCCGGCGACGGGACCAGGTCGTTCCTTCAGCACAACGGCGTTCGCCAGCCGCTGCTCAGCACGCCGGAAACGTCGCTGTCCAAGGTGCTGGCCGGCACCACCGCACCGCAATTGTTCAAGGCGCGCGGCCATCAGGACCGGCTTGACCGTCTCACTGCCGGCGTGCGGCACCTGCGCTGGGACGCCGATGCATACTTCCATTGCATGGTGGCGGCAGGCCAGCTGGGCGTCAGTCTCGATACCGGGCTGCAGGCCTATGACATCGCTGCCCTGATCCCCATCATCGAAGGGGCAGGCGGCATCGTCACCACGTGGTCAGGCGAAAGTGCTGCAAAAGGCGGCGACATCGTCGCCACCGGCAACCGCGCGCTACATGACAAGGCGCTCGAGCTGCTGGCCTGACAACATCAGACAGGGCGGAGCCGGTCGGCCACGAAGGCATCGAAGGCAGCGAAAAACTGGTCGCGGAACAGGTCGGCCTCGCTGAGGATGTCATGCCGGGCGCCATTCAGCGTTACTGTCGCCGCGCCGGGCACGAACCGCGCAAACTGCTGGATGGCTTCGTTCGACACCACCTTGTCGAGCCCCGCGACAACCAGCAGCACCGGGCACTTGAGCGGCGAGCGGTCATCCATGCGGGAAAGCTGCCGGCATGAACGCAACGCCGCAAAGGCCCAGGCCGCCGTTGCAGCATGGGCCGACAGTTCCGGAGCTTCCTGCCAAAGCCGCATGTTGCGTGCAAACCGTGTCCGGTCGGACGTCAGCGGGTTGCCGTCAAACTCTTCCATGCCACGCAAACCGCGGCGCATCAGCGGGGTCTTCAGCCGACCCATGCCGGCAAGCGTCATGCCGCCCACCACCGCAAGCTTGAACCAGTGCGGCAATCGTGAAGGCGCCACGTCGAGAAACGGCGCCGCCATCACCGCACCGTCGAACCAGGTGTACCTGGCAATGACCCGCAGGCCCACGTGTGCGCCCATGGAATTGCCCATCATCAGATAGGGCGGCGGGCAATCCGGCAACATGACCTGCTGCACCACGCTGACCAGGTCTGCTTCGTAGTCCGAGAAAGACCGGACGTGGCCCAACCGGCCAGGCTGCTGCGCCGGTGGCGAACCGCCCTGCCCGCGCCAGTCGAACGACAGCACCTGCAGATTGCGGGCATTCAGATTGCGGACCGTCTCGAACTGCCGCTCCAGGCATTCACCGCGCCCCTGCAGCAGCAGCACGGTGCCAGCCGCCGGCCCGGCTGGGGGAAACAAGCCATAGCGCAGCCGCGCACCGCCGGCCACCTCGAGGTGACCGCATTCAGCCCTCTCCGGCAACGGATTGCCGGCGACCTGCACGAAACCGTCGGCCATCATTGCCTGCCTGCGCCTGTATTGTCCCTGGAGAATGCTGTCTGCGTAGCTTGCGGACAGATACCTAGCCGATGCATGGCCTGCGGGCAAGCAAGGCGGCACTTTGCAGGCTGCCGTCGCCAGCCACTTGAAACCGGCCCTTCGCCTCCTAAATTCTGTGTCGTGGACGCCTTTTCAGGGTCCACACGGACTGAATGCCCGCCCTGCCCCGAAGCGGGAGGGCGGCAAGAACCTGACATCGCTTTGAAAGGATGATTGACCATGTTTGACCTTACTCCGCTTTACCGCACCGGCGTTGGCTTTGACCGTCTCGCCAAGATGCTGGACGAAGTGAACAATTTCGACGCCCCCACCTATCCGCCCTACAACATCGAGCGTACCGGCGAGCACGAATACCGCATCACCATGGCGGTGGCCGGCTTTACCGCTGACGAGCTCAATATCGAGGTGAAGGAAAACGCGCTCACCGTCGCCGGCCGCAAGGCCGAGCGCGAGGACAAGCCGCAGTTCCTGCACCAGGGCATTGCCGCGCGCAACTTCGAGCGCCGCTTCCAGCTTGCCGACCACGTCGAAGTGACCGGCGCCACCATGGAGAACGGTTTGCTGCACGTGGATCTCAAGCGCGAGATTCCGGAAGCCATGAAGCCGCGCACCATCGCCATCAAGGCGGGTGAGCCGAAAACCACGCTGATCGAGGACAAGCAGGCCGCCTGAGCCGGTCAGTTTGTTCTGGAAGCGAGGCGCCGGGAGAGATTCCGGCGCCTTTTTTGTCTGGCTTCCGGGCCGCGTAGGCAATAGCAGCCAGCCTGTTGAAATTACGTCATTGTACGCACGAGAAGTTACTATGCGTTAATCGCACTTCTTTCGGGAAGCTTAACCCCCAGTATGTATTTATTCAGTCAATGCACTTCCTGATTGAGTGATACGGGGGAGAAATACAATGATCGGCAAACTGCGCCGCCTGCTCAATGAGTTCCGGACCGCCGATAGCGGCGCCATGGCGATGGTGGCGGCACTTGCCGCCATTCCGATGCTCGGCGCGGCCGGCATGGCCCTGGACTTCGCCGTTCAGAACACGCGCCAGGCCGACTTCCAGGCCGCAGCAGATGCAGCGGTGCTGGCAGGCGTCAAGGCAACGACCGAACAACTTACCAGCGGCGCAGGCAATAACAGAGCCACGCAAGCCGGCAAGAAAGCTGCGGCTGACTATTTCAGGATACAGGCAGACCGCTTTCCCGGCACCAGGGGAGAATTCAACGTCGAGATCGTTATCAACGGCACCGAGGTTCACGGCAAGGGCGTTTATGACGGCAGGATGAAGACCTATGTCAGCCAGCTGATCGGCATGAGAGCACTCAACATCGCAGCTGTATCGGAGGTCTCGTCGGGCGTTGCTCCGGCGGTTGACTTCCACCTGCTGGTGGACGTATCGGCCTCGATGGGCATCGGCGCCTCCAACGCGGATATCCAGACGATGGCGAATTCTATCGGCTGCGCCTTTGCCTGCCACGCCCCGTCCGGCATGACCGGCTGGGGAGACACCGTCGCGGCGGCTCACAATGCCGGCGCCAGATTGCGCATCGACGTGGTGCGCGACGAGTTGCGCAATTTTGTTGATGAACTCCATCTATCGAGAAGCCTGGGCAACCGGGTGGCGGTGCACACCTTCTCGAATACCATGCAGACCGTAACGGATGCATCCGGCGACGAAGCTCACGTCAATGCGGCCCTTCAAAACGTCAGGCTGGCATCCGACTGGCATCAGGGCGGCACGGACTTCGCCGAAGCGCTTCGTTCACTCGCGACGAAACTGGAGAGCGACGCCAGCCGCGACCGCAACCGCAAGCGCGTTGTCATCCTGCTGACTGACGGCGTCGCCTCGAATGTCAGGTACGATCAGGCGGCTACGGACTTCTGGGGAACGGACCCGAACTTCACCGTATTCGCCCCGGTGTTCAATGGCGACGGCACAACCCCGATGAGCCTGCAGGGGTTCGACGAAGACCACTGCGATGCTCTGAAAAGGCGGGACCTGGCCACCGTGTACGTGATCAATACCGAATACGTCATCGCTACGGTTGGCACCGATCACGACGCCCGCTTCTCCATGATCGAGGCGAACCTGAAGGACGATATCAGGCGTCACCTCAGGAGGTGCGCCTCTGACGCGGATTTCGCCTTCGAGGCCGGCAATTCGCAAAAGCTGAAGGAAGCAATCCAGGAAATCGTCCGGCTGCTTGAGCTCAACACCTTGCGGCTGACCAACTGACGCTACTTCTTGCGGCGCTTCTTGCGGGATTTCTTGCGCGTCGTCGCCGGATCGCCGGCGCGCACCACCTCAAGGATCTCGCCGTCGAACTGGCTGATCGTCACCTTGTACTTGCCGCCGTCGTCACCGATGGCGAGATAGACGAACGGCAGGTGACGCTTGCAGCGGATGGCGTCGATCACCCGGTATCCGTCCCGCCTCAGCAGGCGCGCCGCGTCCATGCAGTTGAGGTCGAAGCGGGCATAGCCGTCCCGGTCCGGATAGGGATACTGGTACGGGCTGTAGCCGGGATCTCCATACCAGTAGAAACCTTGCGCGCCCGCGGCTCCGGCGCTTGCCGCAAGCAGACCTGCCGCAAGCAATAGTCTCAGGCCGCGCCGTTCCATTTGTTGACCTCCGCTACCAGCGCGTCGCACTGGTCTTTCGTGGTCATATAGGAACACACAAAGCGCACGAACAGGTTGCCTTCGATCAATTCTTCCGTGCCCGGTCCTTCGCCCGGCCACTCGTAGAAGACCGCCCCCGCCGCCTGCAGATGTTCATATAGCCCGCTTGGCATGATCGGGAACACCTCGTTGGCTTGCGTGGGCAGAGGCAGGCGCACCTTACCGGTCTTTTCCAGCTCCGCGGCCAGATAGGCCGCGATGGCGTTGGCATGGCGAGCGTTCTTGAGCCACAGGTCATTTTCGAGATAGGCGTTCATCTGCGCGCCCAGATAGCGCCCCTTCGACAGCAGCTGCGCCGAGCGCATGCGCCGGTGGATGAAGTCTTCCGACAGGGCGCGGTCGAAGAAGACCACCGCCTCCAGCATCATGGCGCCGTTCTTGGTGGCCCCGAACGACAGTGCATCGACACCGGCCTTCCAGGTCATTTCCGCCGGTGAACAGCCCAGCGACACCAGCGCATTGGTGAACCGCGCCCCGTCCATGTGCAGCCGCAGGCCGCGCCCGTGCGCGAGGTCGGCAATCGCCCTGATTTCAGCAAGGTCATACACGGTGCCCAACTCGGTGGCCTGGGTGATGGAGACCGCCTTGGGCTTGGGATCGTGCTCGCCACGAATAAACCCGTCGAGCACCTTCGTGATGCTCGCAGGCGTCAGCTTGCCGGCCGGATCGGCAATGCCGATCAGCTTGGCGCCGCCGGAAAACAGCTCCGGTGCGCCGCACTCGTCAACCATGATGTGCGCTTCCGAGTGGCACAGGCAGGCGCCATAGGGCGGCACCATGGCCGAGACGCACAGGCTGTTCGCCGCCGTGCCGGTCAGCACCAGGTAGACGTCCACCTCGCGCTCGAAAATCTCGCAAAGCTTGCGCACTGCACGGGCGGTGAACTCATCGGAGCCGTATGAGGATTGCGTGCCGGAATTGGCGTCCGCCATGGCCTGCATGATGGCCGGATGCACGCCGTAAACGTTGTCGGATGCGAAGTTCATGTGCCCCTGCTGCCGCTGACTGGTTGAAACATTGCTGGTGCGTGCGAGACCTATCACAGGACGCCTCGCCTTGCCCACAGCCGATGCGGCAACCCACCCCTGCGCGCTGGCCCTATCTGCGCTTGCATATTGGTTTGAATTCTGGCAGAAGAACGGCGTTAGGACAGCACGGCTGACCTAAAATTCAGGCAGACCAACCGGACAAGTCGGACACCGCGTCATCATGACTTCGAAACGGAACAAGACCACGACAGGCACGGTCTGCCTGGCCAAGGGGAAACGCGACGGTCTCAAACGCTCAAGCGAACGTTAAGCCAAGCAACTCCCCCAGACCGACAGAGGGGTAAAGCGCAAAGGCAAGGACGTTCTGACCGGGTTACCAGAGACAGGCCGCATCGGACCAAGGGTCCCGACTTTCCCGCCGGCCATCGCACCCCGCCAGCCCCCTGCCGCAACGCCGCCCGTCTGCAAAGTTGAACCATATTGACGCCTGGTGCATTTGGCCCCTTACCGGCCCTCACCGGCGGCAGGCGTAACAGGCAAGGATGGCCGGACATGACATACGACCCGACAGCACGCTCCAAGGCCATGACCCAGGCCGGGCTGCCCGCCAGAACCGGCCTGTACGATCCGGCCAACGAGCACGATGCCTGCGGCGTCGGCATGATCGCCAACATCAACAACATCAAGAGCCACCGGGTCATTGCCGACGGTTTGCGCATTCTGGAAAACCTGGAGCACCGCGGCGCGGTGGGCGCCGACCCGAAGGCGGGCGACGGCGCCGGCATCCTGATCCAGATTCCCCACGATTTCTTCTCCGCGGAAGCAAAGCGTCTCGGCTTCGAGCTGCCGGGCGCCGGCGACTATGGAGTGGGCTTTGTGTTCATGCCGCGCGATCCTGCCGTGCGCGAGCGTATCGAGCACATTTTCGCCAAGGCGGCGGCTGAGGAAAACCTGCAGGTGCTGGGTTGGCGCGACGTGCCGGTGAACACATCGGTGCTGGGTGAATCGGTCAAGCCGACCGAACCCTTCCACCGCCAGGTGTTCGTGGCCCGGGGACCCAACTTCAGGGACACCGACCCGCTCAGCTTCGCCCGCAAGCTCTATGTCATGCGCAAGGTGGTGTCCAACCGCGTCACCTCCATCCGCGACACCGACTCGTCCGGCTACTATGTCGTCTCCATGTCGCCCGACACCATCGTCTACAAGGGTCTCGTGCTGGGCATGAACCTGGGCGACTACTACACCGACCTGAAGAACGCCAGGATGACCTCGGCGCTGGCGCTGGTGCACCAGCGTTTCTCCACCAACACCTTCCCGTCCTGGCCGCTCGCCCACCCCTACCGGATGATCTGCCACAATGGCGAGATCAACACCCTGCGCGGCAACTACAACTGGATGGCGGCGCGCTATGCCACCATGAGCTCCGAACTGTTCGGCGCCGACATGGAGAAGCTGTGGCCGATTTCCTACGAAGGCCAGTCTGACAGCGCCTGCTTCGACAACGCCCTGGAGCTGCTGCAATTTGCCGGTTACCCGCTGCCGCACGCCATGATGATGATGATCCCGGAAGCCTGGGCCGGCAACCCGCTGATGGATGAAAACCGCCGCGCCTTCTACGAGTACCACGCCGCCCTGATGGAACCGTGGGACGGCCCGGCGGCAATCGCCTTCACCAATGGCCGCCAGATCGGCGCCACGCTGGACCGCAACGGCCTGCGCCCGGCCCGCTATCTCGTGACCAATGACGGCTTCGTCATGCTGGCGTCCGAAATGGGCGTGCTGGACTTCGCCGAGGAGACCATCACCACCAAGTGGCGCCTGCAGCCGGGCAAGATGCTGCTGATCGATCTTGAGGAAGGCCGCATCATCTCCGACGAGGACCTCAAGGAGGAACTGGCCACCAAGTACCCCTACAGGGAGTGGCTGGACCGCACCCAGGTGCTGCTCAAGGAAATGCCCGACGTCAAGCCGTCGGCGCCCAAGACCAACGTGTCGCTGCTCGACCGGCAACAGGCCTTCGGCTACACCCAGGAAGATCTCAAGTTCCTGCTCGCGCCCATGGCCCAGACCGGCCAGGAAGCGGTGGGCTCCATGGGCACGGACACGCCCGTGTCGGCACTGTCGTCGCAACCGAAGCTCTTGCACACCTACTTCAAGCAGCTGTTCGCCCAGGTCACCAACCCGCCGATCGACCCTATCCGCGAGGAACTGGTGATGTCGCTGGTGTCGTTCATCGGCCCGCGTCCGAACCTGCTCGACCTTGCCGGCACCTCCCGCCAGAAGCGGCTGGAGGTGGCGCAGCCGATCCTCACCAATGACGACCTTGAGAAGATCCGCGCCATCGGCGACATCAAGGACAACGACTTCCTGACCATGACGCTGGACATCACCTACCCCGCTGCCGACGGCGCGTCGGGCATGGAGGAAGCGCTCGCCCACCTGTGCGCCCGCGCTGAAAGCTCGGTGCATGAAGGCCATAACATCATCATCCTGTCAGACCGGGGCGTATCGGATGACCGCATTCCGATCCCGTCGCTGCTGGCAACTTCCGCCGTGCACCATCACCTGATCCGCAAGGGGCTTCGCACCTCCGTGGGCCTGGTGGTGGAAACCGGCGAAGCGCGCGAAGTGCACCAGTTCTGCACGCTGGCTGGCTATGGCGCGGAAGCCATCAACCCCTATCTCGCCTTCGAAACCATCGACGACATGCTGCCGAAGCTGGCCGAGGAAGTCAGCCGCGACGAGGCCCGCAAGCGCTACATCAAGGCGGTCAACAAGGGCATTCTCAAGGTCATGTCCAAGATGGGCATTTCCACCTACCAGTCCTATTGCGGCGCGCAGATCTTTGACGCGGTGGGCCTGAAGCAGTCGTTCGTCGACCGCTACTTCACCGGCACCGCCACCCAGGTCGAAGGCGTCGGCCTGTCCGAGATCGCCACCGAAACCGTGGCCCGCCACCAGCTTGCCTTCTCCGATGCGCCGGTCTACCGCAACGCGCTCGACGTGGGCGGCGAGTATGCCTTCCGTTTACGCGGCGAAAGCCATGTCTGGCGCCCCGGCGTGGTGGCCGACCTGCAGCACGCGGTACGCGGCAACATCCCCGAAAAGTACCGCGATTTCGCCAGGCAGGTGAACGACCAGTCGGCCCAGCTGATGACGCTGCGCGGGCTGTTCCGGTTGCGCTCTGCCGAAGAAATGGGCCGCAAGCCCGTGCCGCTAGACGAGGTGGAGACGGCCGCCGATATCGTCAAGCGGTTTGCCACCGGCGCCATGTCGTTCGGTTCGATCAGCCGCGAGGCCCACACCACGCTGGCGATGGCCATGAACCGCATTGGCGGCAAGTCCAACACCGGCGAAGGCGGCGAGGAGCCGGACCGCTTCAAGCCGCTGCCCAACGGCGACTCGATGCGCTCGGCGATCAAGCAGGTGGCTTCCGGCCGCTTCGGCGTGACCACCGAATACCTTGTCAATGCCGACATGATCCAGATCAAGATGGCGCAGGGCGCAAAGCCCGGCGAGGGCGGCCAGCTGCCCGGTCACAAGGTCGACAAGACCATAGCCGCGGTGCGCTATTCGACCCCGGGCGTCGGCCTCATCTCGCCGCCGCCACACCACGACATCTACTCGATCGAGGACCTGGCGCAGCTGATCTATGACCTCAAGAACGCCAACGAAAAAGCGGCGATTTCCGTCAAGCTGGTGTCGGAAGTCGGCGTCGGCACGGTTGCCGCAGGCGTCTCCAAGGCGCGCGCCGACCATGTCACGATCTCGGGCTTCGAGGGCGGCACCGGCGCTTCGCCGCTGACCTCCATCAAGCATGCCGGTTCACCCTGGGAAATCGGCCTCGCCGAAACCCAGCAGACACTGGTGCTGAACGAACTGCGCGGGCGCATTGCCGTGCAGGTTGACGGCGGCTTGCGCACTGGGCGTGACGTGGTCGTGGGCGCACTGCTGGGCGCCGACGAGTTCGGCTTCGCGACCGCGCCACTGATTGCAGCCGGCTGCATCATGATGCGCAAGTGCCACCTCAACACCTGCCCGGTCGGCGTCGCCACCCAGGACCCAGAATTGCGCAAGCGTTTTACCGGCAAGCCGGAGCACGTCATCAACTACTTCTTCTTCGTCGCCGAGGAAGTGCGCGAGCTGATGGCTGCGATGGGCTTCCGCAAGCTTGACGAGATGGTGGGGCGCACCGACTTCCTCGACAAGGAGAACGCCATCGAGCACTGGAAGGCGCGCGGCCTTGATTTCTCCAGGATCTTCGCCATGCCGCAGGTCTCCAAGGACGTGGCTATCCATCACTGCGAGGCCCAGGACCACAATCTCGGTTCCATCCTCGACCGCACCCTGATCGAGAAGGCTGCGCCGGCACTCGAAAACAAGAAGCCGGTGAAGATCGAACTGCCGATCCGCAATGTCGACCGTTCGACCGGCGCCATGCTGTCGGGCGAGGTGGCCAAGCGCTATGGCCATGCCGGCCTGCCGGACGACACCATATCGATCACCCTGCGCGGCACCGCGGGACAGAGCTTCGGGGCGTTCGTCGCCAGGGGCATCACGCTCGACCTGATCGGCGAAGGCAACGACTATGTCGGCAAGGGCCTGTCGGGCGGCCGCCTGGTGGTGCGCCCGCCGGAGAACTCGGCGATCGTGCCGGAAGAGTCCATCATTGTCGGCAACACCGTGCTCTATGGCGCCATCGCGGGTGAGTGCTACTTCCGCGGCGTGGCCGGCGAGCGCTTCGCCGTGCGCAACTCCGGCGCCATCGCGGTTGTCGAAGGCACCGGCGACCACGGCTGCGAGTACATGACCGGCGGCATCGTCGTCGTGCTCGGTCAGACCGGGCGCAACTTTGCAGCCGGCATGTCAGGCGGCATCGCCTACGTGCTGGACGAGGCCGGGGATTTCCGCGCCCGCTGCAACCTGGCCATGGTCGACCTCGAACCGGTTCCGGAAGAAGAAGAGCTGCTGCAGCGCATCGCCAACCAGTCCGGCGACCTGGAAAGTCACGGCCTTGTGGACATCCAGGGCGACATGACCAGCCACGATGCCGAGCGGCTGTTCCAGCTGGTGTCGAACCATGCGCACTACACCGCCTCGGCGCGCGCCCGCACCATCCTCGACAACTGGCAGGCCTACCTGCCGAAGTTCGTCAAGGTGATGCCGGTCGACTACCGCCGGGCACTTAAGGAAATGCAGGCGCAGGAAGCCGATGGCGAAATGCGCATTGGCGTTAGGGAGGGTAACTGACAATGGGCAAGGTTACAGGCTTCAAGGAATTCGAACGGCACGACCGCAAGTACCTGCCGGTTGCCGAGCGCATCACCAACTACAACGAGTTCGTGGTGCCGCTGCCGGAGGACGAGATCAAGACGCAGGCCGCCCGCTGCATGGACTGCGGCATCCCCTATTGCCACAGCGGCTGCCCGGTGATGAACCAGATCCCGGACTGGAACGACCTGGTCTACAATTCCGATTGGCAGGAAGCCTCGCGCAACCTGCACTCCACCAACAACTTCCCCGAGTTCACCGGCCGCATCTGCCCTGCCCCGTGCGAGGCGTCCTGCACGCTGAATATCGATGACAACCCGGTGACCATCAAGACCATCGAGTGCGCCATCGTCGATCGCGCCTGGGAAGAAGGCTGGATCGTGCCGGACGTCCCGGACAGGAAGACCGGCAAGAAGGTTGCCGTGGTGGGTTCCGGTCCTGCCGGCCTGGCCGCCGCCCAGCAGCTGGCCCGCGCCGGTCATGACGTGCACGTCTATGAGAAGCAGGCCAAGGCTGGCGGCCTGCTGCGTTATGGCATCCCTGATTTCAAGATGTCGAAGCACCTGATCGACCGCCGCGTCAAGCAGATGGAAGCCGAAGGCGTGACCTTCCACTGCAACCGGCATGTCGGCGTGGACACCGATGTGGCCGAGCTTGAACGCACCCATGATGCGGTGCTGCTGGCTGGCGGTTCGGAACATCCGCGCGATCTCAACGTGCCGGGCCGCGAGCTGGACGGCGTGCACTTCGCCATGGACTTCCTGCGCCAGCAGAACAAGCGCGTCTCCCGCGAGGATCTGGGCGACGTCACCCCGATCCTGGCCGAAGGCAAGCACGTGGTGGTGATTGGCGGCGGCGATACCGGTTCGGACTGCATCGGCACGTCGATCCGCCAGGGTGCGTTGTCTGTCACCCAGCTGGAAATCATGCCAGCTCCGCCCGAGAAGGAAAACAAGGGACTGAGCTGGCCGCACTGGCCGCTCAGGATGCGTACGTCCTCCTCGCAGGCCGAGGGCGCTGTCCGCGACTTCGCCGTGGCGACCACGAATCTCACCGGCGAGAACGGCAAGGTGAAGACGCTGCACGGCATTCGCCTCGACGGCGCCATGAAGCCGGTCAGCGGAACCGAGTTCGAACTGCCGGCAGACCTGGTGCTGCTGGCCATGGGCTTCACCAACCCGGTGCACGAGGGCATGCTGAAGGATCTGTCCGTCAGCCTCGATCCGCGCGGCAACGTCAAGGCAGATATGGTGGGCTACAAGACCAACCGGTGGAAGGTGTTCTCGGCCGGCGACATGCGCCGTGGCCAGTCTCTCGTCGTGTGGGCCATCCGCGAAGGCCGCCAGGCTGCCCGCGCCATCGACGAATTCCTGATGGGAACGACGCTGCTGCCGCGCTGACGCTGGTCAGTCGGGTCAGGGCTCACGGCCTTCCGGCAAGGGTGCGGTAAAGGGATCTTCCGCACCCTTTTCCATTTCGGGCCACAGCCCTTCGACGAACAGTCGGTGCGCCGCACTGCCTGGTGCGGTTGCCTTTCGTGCAGCGCTGAACGCATCAGCGGCGGCAGTCGGGGTCAGTGCCCCCGGTGCCACCTGGGCCAATTCAACATAATCGGGCCCCGGCAAGGCAGCCGGGTTGGCCGGCACCGGATCTTCACCATCAGCCCGTTCTGCCGCGAATGCCGGCAGCGCAGCGAGCTGTTCGGGCGTCAGGTCAACACCCGGCGTACTGGCCACCACCTCAGGTGCCGGCGCGCCGTCGGCAACCGCCATGTCGGCCCGCACCAGATTCATCAGTTCTGCCGCCAGCCGGTCGTTGCCGCTGGTAATGAACTTGACCCCGTCGCGCGAGCGCAGCCGGGTTTCCGCGCCCGTGCCATCATCGCCGGTGTCGGTGTATTTGCCGTCCGGCCCCAGCAGCATCAGCCGCAGATCGATGTGGCGCACGCCCAGCTCTGCCGTCACCTGCCGCTCGACTTCAGCCACCACTGCCATGGCTTCGTCGTAGCTGTCACGCTCCATTGGCGGCACTCCGAACCAGTAAACCGCCACCTTGTTGGCCCTTAGCACCTCGATCAGCGCCTTGATCTGCGCACCATAGGCCTCGCGCCATTCGGTCGAGCCAAACGCCAGTTCACCCTCCGGCGTTACAATCTCGCGGGCATCATTGGCGCCCAGCATGATGGCGGCAATGTCGAACGGCCGGGACTCGAGCAGCTTTGCGGTGGCCTGCGGCCAGTCATACAGGCGCGTTCTGGCAAGGCCCGAGTTCTCCTGGATGCGGCCGGTGACGGTGATCCTCTCGTCGGTTTCCACCACCCGGTTCATGCCCGCCCACAAGCCGGTACCCAGCACATCGCCCAGGATGACCATGTCATAGACCTGCTTGCGCCGGGCAAGATAACTCGATTGCGCAGCAGCCTGCCCCGGCTCCACCCCGGCGGCAACGGCCGGTTGGGATGACTGCTGCGCCCACGCGCCAGGCGCCGCCAGCGCAAACGCTGCGGCGGCAAACAGTGCGGCAATGGTACAGTAACCCCGGTTCATGTCCGGCGTACGTTACAGCCCCCGGCGCAAACGCTCAAGCAGCCTTGCATCAGCGTAGCCGTCCGGCGGCAGGCCTTGCCGGTGCTGGTAATCGGAAATGGCACTGCGGGTGCGCGGCCCGATGAACCCGGTGGTGCCGCCAGTGTCAAAGCCACGCGCTGTCAGCAACCGTTGCAGCTCAATGCTGTCGGTGCGGCTGAGCAGCTTCAGGTCGCGCGGCCACTGGGCGACGAACGGCCCGCCGCCGGCAATCCGGTCGGCGAGGTGCCCCACCGCCAGCGCGTAGGCATTGGAGCGGTTGTAGGCCAGGATGGCATCGAAGTTCTGTGTCACCAGGAATGCGGGCCCATGCCGCCCGACTGGCAAAAGCAGCCGCGCTCGGACGCCGGCATTGCCAAAATTGCCCCTGGCCGCAGGCCTGACGCCCAGCTTCGTCCAGTCAGCGATGGAGCGCGTACCGTCTGCTCCGGCCATACGGTAGTTGAAGCCGTCCGGCAGCGCCACTTCCCAGCCCCATCGCTGGCCTTCCTGCCAGCCGCGTTTCTTCAGGTAATGCGCGGCCGAGCCCAGCGCATCGGGCACCGAGTTCCAGATGTCGCGCTTGCCGTCGCCGGTCATGTCCACCGCATAGGCGTTGTAGGTCATGGGAATGAACTGGGTATGGCCCATGGCGCCGGCCCATGAACCCTTGAACTGCTCCAGGCCGATATCGCCCGACTGCAGGATGTCCAGCGCCGCCAGCAGCTGCTTGCGGCCATAGTCACGCCGCTCGCCGGTAAACGCCATGGTGGCCAGCGAGCGGATGATGCTCATGTTGCCGGTATAGCCGCCATAGTTGGTTTCCATACCCCAGATGGCGGTGAACACATGCCGGTCAACGCCGAAGCGCTTCTCGATTGCCGCCATGGCGCGGGCGTGCTCGCCCAGCACCTCGCGTCCGCGCGTAATCCGCGCCGGCGTCACCCGCTTCTCGATATAGTCCCAGACCGGGGTCACGAACTCGGCCTGCGAGGACTGGCGTTCGAAGATTCTCGGATCCGGCGTAACACCCCGGAACGCCGCATCGAACAACGGCCTCGAGATGCCGTCCCGCCGCGCCTCCGGCCACAGGTCGGCCACGAACTGCTCGAACGCCGCATTGCGCGACAGCTGCTCCAGCGCGTTCACGTCCATGGCGCGCGCCGGCGTCTTCCACGCCAGAACGGCAAGGCCAAGCGCGCCAGCCAGCGCGCCAATCGATACAAGGTCTGATTTCAGACGGTCCATCATGCCCCCACCAGGCTCAACAAACGTCAAGGGTTCAATTGTCCAGGCCGCCAGCACCCCATCCCCGGGGCGCCTTTGGCGCAGTCGTCAGGCGTTGCGGCCTTGCAGGTGTTTCTCCCAGGCAAGCGCCGTGTTCACGATCAGGTCGAGGTCTGCGTGCTTTGGCTTCCAGTGCAAGGTGGCGCGCGCCTTGTCGGCATTCGCCACGATCTCGGCCGGGTCGCCGGGCCGCCGCGGCGACATGCGGACGTCCATCTTGTGACCGCACGCCTTTTCCACCGCGCCGATCACCTCCAGCACCGAGTAGCCCTTGCCATAGCCGCAGTTGAATACCTGGCTCTCGCCGCCCTGCTTCAGATAGGTCAGCGCATCGAGGTGCGCCGCCACCAGGTCAGACACGTGGATATAGTCGCGCAGGCAGGTGCCATCTGGCGTGTCGTAGTCGGTGCCGAACACCGACATGTGATCGCGGCTGCCAAGCGCTGTCTCGCAGGCCACCTTGATCAGGTGCGTGGCGCGCGGCGTGGACTGGCCGCTGCGGCCCCTCGGGTCGGCGCCTGCCACGTTGAAATAGCGCAGCGCCACATAGTTCAGGTCGTGCGCAGCGGTCGTATCGCGCAACATCAGCTCGGTCATCAGCTTCGACGTGCCATAGGGCGAGATCGGCAGCAGGTCATCGCTTTCGCGCACCGGCACGCTCTTCGGATTGCCATAGACGGCGGCGGTCGACGAGAAGATGAAGTGCGGAACGCCGCCCTTCACAGCTGACTCGACCAGCGAACGCGACTTGCAGGTATTGTTGTTGTAGTAGCCAAGCGGGTCGGTCACGCTTTCCGGCACCACGATGGACCCGGCAAAGTGCACCACCGCATCAACGCCATGGTTCTTGATGATCCGTGCCACCAGCGCCTGGTCGGCAATGTCGCCTTCGACCAGCTTCGCCTTGGGCGACACCGCCCAGGCCACGCCAGTGGACAGGTTGTCCAGCACGACGACTTCGTGTCCGGCATCGGTCAGTGCCAGAACCATGTGCGAGCCGATATAGCCCGCACCACCCGTAACCAGTACACTCATCCTTTAATCACCCGGATTGATTTGACCGCCAGCGCGGCCCGAATAGCAGCCTGTTTGAAGGATCATTCTGATTATGAAACCCAAACAAACCGTTTAGAAAGTTTTAGCGGATAGGCATCTGCAACCGAGAAGACGCGTAGACGTCCTGCAAACCGACCGAGGCCCAACCCATGACCCGCAAGATCAAGAAAGCCGTATTCCCCGTCGCCGGGCTCGGCACCCGCTTCCTGCCCGCTACCAAGGCGGTGCCGAAGGAGATGCTTACAATCGTGGACCGTCCGGTGATCCAGCTTGCCGTGGATGAAGCCCGCGAGGCCGGCATCGAACACCTGATCTTCGTGACCGGGCGCAACAAGGGCGTCATCGAGGACCATTTCGACAAGCAGTACGAACTGGAAGACACCCTGCGCCGCCGCAACAAACTGACCGAACTGCAATTGCTGGAGGCAGACCTGCCCGGCGCCGGTCAGGCCAGCTTCACCCGCCAGCAGGAACCTCTGGGCCTGGGTCACGCCGTGTGGTGCGCCCGCGAACTGGTGGGCGACGAACCCTTCGCGCTGCTGCTGCCGGACATGTTCATCCATGCCAGCCCCGGCTGCCTGAGCCAGATGATGCAGGTCTACGACGATCACGGCGGCAACGTCATCGCCGTGGAGGAAGTGCCGCAGGACCAGGTTTTCAAGTACGGCGTCGTCGGCAAGGGTGAGGCGGCAGGCCCCGGTTTCCGAATCACCTCGATGGTGGAAAAGCCCAAGGTGGAAGACGCCCCGTCCAACCTGATCATCTCCGGTCGCTATATCCTGCAGCCGGAAATCTTCGGCCTGCTCGACAAGCAGACCGCGGGCGCCGGTGGCGAGATCCAGCTCACCGATTCAATGCTGACGCTGCTCGGCCAGCAGGATTTCTTCGGCCTGAAGTTCTCTGGCACCACCTATGACTGTGGTGACAAGGTCGGTTTCCTCGCTGCCAATGTGGCGCTTGGCCTGTCGCGCGAGGACATTGCACCGAAGTTCCGGGCAACACTCAAGGCAATCCTCGACGGCAACGGCGGGGTGTAGCCCCCCGCCCTCTTTCAAAGGCGGAAGCGCAGGCCTGAGCTGACCCGGTGCTCGCTGGTGCTGTTGCCGGCATCAGGCTTCGTCAGGCTGAACTCGTAGCCAGCCGTCAATTCCACGTCCCGGTGAATGGCGTAGGCAGCCCCTAGCGTGGCGCCGAAGCCGGTCTCGCTGGAGATGTCGTCATAGTCGGTGTATCCCATCGACGCACCCGCCTCTAGCGCCACGTTGTCCAGCATCTGGTGCGAGACCAGCACCCCGGCTGTCCAGTTGGTGGCGCCCGATACCAGCGGATCGGAACTTTCCTCGATCTGAGAGGCCGCGGTGAACTGCACGGTGGTGAGCGCGGTCGGGGCCCAGCTCACATTGGCATCCATGCCCAGCGCCGACTGGCTGCGCAACGTGGCATCCTCGTAATCGCGGAACTCGTAGCGCGCCGCAACCTCGCCCGACCAGATCGAGCCATCGTTGAAGGTGATGCCGGAGCGGATCACCACGCCCTGCGAGTCGCGCCTGAGGCCATTGCGGTCGACGTTCTGGTCGTGCAGGCGCGGCGAGTAGGTCACCTCGACGAACGGCTGCACGGCCTCCGACATCTGGTAGCCGACGCGCAGGCCCACAGCCGGAGCGACATAGTCGCGGTCGTCATTGAGTTCTTCGCCGAGCGCACCAAGGTCAAGATCGCCGAACTTGAACCAGGTTGCAGCCGCCGTCGTCTGGGTGACGATGCGGCCCATCACGTGGGTCAGCCGCGCCAGCATGTTGTAGGCGGTGTCATTGCGCGGGCCAATTGCGGTATTCGGCACTTCAAAGTCGGTCGCGGTGGCCTGCGACCAGCCAAGGCCTGCCGACAAGTCGAGCGTTGTCGTCGAACGGATGTCCAGCCGGCCTGAGGCGGCAACCGAACCGTTATTGACGTTCTGCTCGTTGAACTCGTCCCAGAACACCAGTTCGCCCTGGCCTTCGAAGGCCAGTGCATGGCGCTCCCAATCGCTGCGCAGCGCAATCCTGGGCGCCAGCCGCAAGCCGAAATCATCGCGGGCATTGGTGGCGGACGAGGTCACGTTCGAGCTGTAGACGCTACCCACTTCCAGTTCCGGAAACAGGATGAAAGCGCCACGGCGGATGCCCAGCGGCGCATACGGATCGGCGCCTGCGGCAGCGCGGCGCACCAGCTGTTCATCCTCGGCGGGCGGCAACTGCCCGGTGGCGGCCAGCAGCCACAGCCTGCGCCGGTCCTCGGCCTCGCGGTTGATGGAATCATAGCCGCTGTAGGCCAGCACGGACTCGTCGCTCACATCAAGGTCTGCACCCTGGTCAAACACGCTGCGGCTGGATTGGGTCGTGGTCTCAGCGCTGTTCACGCCAATTCCGGCCGCTTCATCGGCGCGGCGCTGCCCGGCGCCGGCGTCCCGCACGGCAGGCCGCTCCATGAAGGCGGGTGGCGACACGGGAACCCGTGCGTCTGCAAAGGGGTCTTCGATGATCACCGTCTGGCGCAAGCCCGATGCTTCCTGTGCCACTGCCAGTGCAGGCACACACAGCACGATTGCGGCCATGCTGGCCGAAGCAAAAATTCCACGCATCGCCTTATTCCGTCCCCTAGCGGCAAGTTCAGCGGGCGGATCCGGGTCAGGCCATGCAAGAATCCAGTGCGCATGGCCGGACGCTTTTCCGTCCCGTCAATCGCGATAATGGAGGATTATGGTTAACAGCTCGTCAAAAGGTTGTACCGGACCAGCCAGCACATCACGCCGGTTCAGACTGCAACACCATGCCGGAAACCCCGGTGATCCGCACCTTTGACCCCGCAGGCGCATCGCTTCCCGTCACCAGCCAGACTGAATCGTCGAGCCTCACCTTGCCACGGCCGTTGCTGATTGGCTCGAACAGCACCGCCGTCTGGCCGACATAGGCTTGCGCGCGCTGGTTCAGGAAAGGCTGATCGGTCTCGGATGCCGCCCGGGTCTTCATGTAGGTCCGGCCCAGAAACACGTACACCGTGCTGAGCACGACGAACAGCAGCAGTTCCATCTGCCAGCCCAGTTGCAGGAACAGCGCCAGCAGGCCAACACTGAGCGCAGCGATGCCGAACCACACCAGGAACACGCTCATCACCAGCAGTTCGGCCACCAGCAGGATGGCGGCGATGATCCACCACGTCCACACCCCGAAGATATCGAGCAGCTGTTCCATGCCGAGTTCCTTGCCTGATGTCCCGCTGCTGCCTGTCAGGTCTTGACCCGCGGCACGCCGGACCCGCCCCGCTTTGAGCCGCTGTCATTGTCGCCGCCAAATGCCTCGCGTGCAATCTCGGCGATGCCACCGATGGATCCTATCACGTTGGCCGCCTCGACCGGCAGCATCAGCACTTTCTGGTTGGGCGACTTGGCCAGGCTTTCAAGCGCCTTGATGTAGTTGTTGGCGACGAAATAGTTGATCGCCTGCACGTCGCCAGCGGCAATCGCTTCTGAAACCATTCGGGTCGCATTGGCTTCCGCCTCGGCGCTGCGCTCCCGTCCCTCGGCATCACGGAAAGCCGCCTCCCGCCGGCCTTCGGCATCGAGCATGATGGCCTGCTTCTCGCCTTCCGCCTTGAGGATGGCGCTTTCGCGCGCACCCTGCGCCTCGAGGATGGCAGCGCGCTTGTCGCGTTCGGCCTTCATCTGCCTCGCCATCGAGTCCACCAGATCGCGCGGCGGATTGATGTCCTTGATCTCGATCCGGGTCATCTTCACGCCCCACGGCGTCGTTGCCTGGTCCACCACGGCAAGTATGGCGTGGTTGATTTCATCACGCTGGGACAGCAGGCTGTCGAGGTCCATCGATCCCATCACCGTGCGGATATTGGTCATGGTGAGGTTGAGAATCGCGTTCTCGATCTGGTTGACCTCGTAACTGGCCCGGGCCGCATCGAGCACCTGGTAGAACGCCACGCCATCGACCTGCACCATGGCATTGTCGCGGGTGATGACCTCCTGGCTGGGTACTTCCAGAACCTGCTCCATCATGTTCATTTTCGACCCGATGCGATCGATGAACGGCACGATGATGCCGAGGCCGGGGCCCAGCGTCTTGATGTAGCGGCCAAACCGCTCGACCGTGTATTCGAACCCCTGCGGGACCGTGGTGATGGCCTTGAAGATGCCGATGACCACCAGCACCAGCAACGCCAGCAAGAAAACTCCAAAGCCTTCCAACATGGCGTTGGCTCCTCATGGGAGGGGCGCTGACACGATACCAGCCTACCCCGTTACCCTTACGTGACAGGAGAGAAAATTATCCTGATTCGATGTGAATACGACTGGAAAACCTGCCATTCGGCAGAGTCCCGTCAGACCCAGCCCTGGAGCTCCCGGTCGATGAGATGCTTGAGCATTTTCACCGATGACTTGCTGTCGTTCAGGCATGGCACCACGGAGAACTTCTCCCCGCCATGTTCCTCGAAGGTCTCCCGCACGCCAATGGCGATTTCCTCCAGCGTTTCGACACAGTCCGCCGAGAAGCCCGGCGTGATGATGACCATGTTCTTGACGCCATCCTTGGCCAGTGTCTCAACCGTCTCATCGGTATAGGGCTTGAGCCATTCTGCAGGGCCGAAGCGCGACTGGAAGGTAATGATCAGTTCCTTCTCGCTCATGCCCAGCCGCTCACGCAGCAACCGCGCCGTCTTGTGGCACTGGCAGTGATAGGGATCCCCCTTCATCAGGTAATCCTTGGGCAAGCCGTGGAACGAGGCGACGATCACCTCCGGCTTGTAGTCGATGGCCTTCAGGTGCGCCTTGACGCTGTCGGCCAGCGCTTCGATGTACACCGGGTCATCATGATAAGGCGGCACCGTGCGGATGGTCGGCTGCCAGCGCATGGTCATCAGCGCCTCATAGGCCTTGTCCAACGCCGTTGCCGTCGTGGTGGCGGAATATTGCGGATAGAGCGGGAACAGCAAAATCCGGTCACAGCCTTGCGCCTTCAGGTGCTCGATCCGCTCCTTGACCGGCGGCAGCCCGTAGCGCATGGCCCAGTCGACCACGACGTTCGGATTTTTCCCGAACATGCCGGCAAGTTGCTCCGCCTGCGACCGGGTCGTGGTCTTCAGCGGGCTTTCGTTTAGTTCGTTGTTCCAGATCTGCTCGTAGGCGTGACCGGACTTTTTCGGCCGCGTGGTCAGCACGATGCCATTGAGGATGACCCACCACAGCGCCCTGTTGGTTTCGATGACGCGCGGATCGGACAGGAACTCCTTGAGGTAACGCCTCATCGGCCAGTAGCTGGTCGCCTCCGGCGTGCCAAGGTTCATGATCAACACGCCGATCTTGCCGCCGATCACCCGTGGGTGGTCTGCGGGCAGCCGGTAGGCGCGGGTATCTGTCTTGTCGAGCATTGTCTTGCTGTTTCCCGTCTCGGTCCGTTCAGGCCCGCCGGCCCTGTTCTTGCGTGCTGTTGTGCGCGTCATGACGTGGCCGGCCGTTCGTCGGCGATTACCAGGCCATCGTTTGGAAGGCTGCCCGGGGCCACGAGTTCAACCGTGCCGCGCACCTTGCAGACTTGCTGTACGGTGCGGGCAACCGCTTCCGCAAGACCTTCCGCTTGCGGGTTGGCGCATTCCGCCCTCACCACCAGCGTGTCCTGCTCGTTGGTCCGGCCAACCACCAGCCGGATTCGGCCCAGTTCGCCATGAATTTTCATAACGTCTGCGGCCTGAGAAGGATGCACGAACATGCCCTTGATTTTGGTGGTCTGGTCCGCCCTGCCCATCCAGCCCTTGATGCGCACATTGGTGCGCCCGCACGGGCTTTGACCCGGCAGTATTGCGGACAGGTCTCCCGTGGCCAGCCGGATCATCGGATAGGCCTCATGGAAATTGGTCACGACAACCTCCCCCACCTCGCCGTCCGGCACCGGTTCACCGGTTCCCGGCCTGACGATCTCGACGATTGTGTCCTCGTTGACGATCATGCCTTCGAGCGCCTCGGACTCGTAGGCGATGACGCCAACATCAGCCGTCGCATAGCATTGTTGCACGCGAACGCCACGCGACCTGTATTCCTCACGCAAACTGGGGAACAGCGCACCCCCCGACACCAGCGCGCACTTGATGGAGCTCGTGTCCCGGCCGGTCTCCGCCGCCTTGTCCTGCAGGATCTTGAGGAAGTCCGGCGTGCCCGTATAGGCCACCGGTTTGAGTTTCTCGATGGTGTCGAGCTGCAGTTCGGTGTTGCCGATACCCGCCGGAATGACCGCGCAACCCATGGCGCGCGCGCCCTCGTCAAGAATGAAACCGCCTGGCGTCAGGTGATAGGCAAAACAGTTGTGAACGATGTCGCCCTTGCGCAGGCCCGCCGCATGAAGCGCCCGCGCCGCCCTCCAGGGATCAGACGCCAGCCCCATCGGTTCAAAGATCGGTCCTGGCGACATGAACAGCCGGCCCCAGGTTTCCGGCCCGCCCGCCGCAAACCCGCCCAGCGGCGGCTCAACCTCCTGCAATGCCTTGAGGTCGGTCTTTCGCAATACCGGCAAGGCCGCCAGCGCCTTGCGGCTTGACACGGCTCCTGCATCAACTCCCGCCAGATGGCGCGCCCAGCCTGGCGCCGACGACACGGCATGACCAACCTGGCGAGGCAGCCGCGCCAGCAGTTCGCTCTCCCGGGCCGCCGGATCGCGCGTTTCAAGGCTGTCGAAATAATCTGCCATAAGGTTAAAGGTCCAATTTTTTAGATTTGACTTAACGTAATTCAAACCCGGACACGGTTTAATAGCACGGTGAAACCCGTCGACCAATGACCGTAGCTGCAAAATACTTGCTCCGGTCAGGCAATGGAGCCGCGCGAACCCTCGCACGTGATCAATACATGGTTGCCACTGCACTGACCACAGCACTCTTGTCGGCCAAAAGCCTGCTGGCCGGTCCATCAACAGCCGAAGGCGGCAAAAGGCGCTTCGGCGCATACTCGCCACCGCCCGGTGCTGACCTTGCAGCAGACCTGCTGCACAGCAGTTTGCTGCTTTCGCTCGAAGGCGATGATGGCGCGCCCGGCGATTTCCTGTTCACCGCACGGCCGGGCGAATCCGTCGAGTTGACCATCTGGCACCCCGACCCACAGCGGCAACGGGCGCTGGAAGCCGTCACGCTGGCCAACAGGCTGATCCTGCTCGCCGATGGCGGCCTGCCTCTGTCATCGCCGTCCGGCCTGCTGCATAGCGCCTTGCAGGGTGGCAGCGATGTCCGCAACCTCGAACTGTTCTGGCGCGATGACGCCGGTGAGCCGCGAACATGGCTGGTCAGCACCATGCGGCAACAGCCATCGCGTGGTCAGCAGGCCGTTGTCGCCGGCCTGGTTCGTGATGTCAGCCAGGCCCGGACATTCATCGACACGGTAGCCCAGGCCACACTGCTGACACCGGGGCAGATCGCCCGCAACGAACTGCTGAGCACCAGTATGGCAACTTCCATGCGTCAGCAGGCCCACCTCATCTCGAGCATATGCGACCTGCTGGGCGAACAGCCGCTGTCAGCGCCCGGCAATGCCGGCTGCCGCCGTGGAGATTATGTCTCGGACGTCCGCGCCACGGTCCAGGAGCTGATAGAGTCGGCTGACTTGCTGCGTGATTACGCCCACGCCGAGTATGGCTGCCTGAAGCTTGAACCGCAGCGGTGGCAGGCCGGCGACATTGTCGCGCGCACCTTGCCGGGAATGAAGCGCATGTTGCAGCGGCACTCCATCGGATTGACCCATGACGGCAGCGGCAACGGCGCGCTCATCCGTGCGGACCTGCCCCGGCTGTCCAGATTGCTGAACCTGCTGGCCTGCGCCATCGTGCCGGCAATCACGCCCGGCGCCTGGATGGACATTCGCTGCACAGCCGCGCCGCAAGGCGGGCTCGTCTTTTCATTCATCTACCAGGGCACAAGCCTGAGCGAAGCCCAGCTTGCCGGCGCCGGGGGCAACAGCAGCAGCAATGCGGCGGAGGCAGACGGCATTGCGCGCGGCATTACGGATCTGACCCACCCGGCGCTCAGCGGGCCATTCCGCAAGGCCATGCTGCTCGCCCATGCGGCATCACTGCAGCAGCAGGGCAAGGCTGCCGGGCAAATCCAGGCCGTTTTCCTGCATCTTCACGACATCCGGGACTGATCGCCTTACGGTTCGCTCAGGCTAGCCAGCGTTTGCGCCGCTTGTACGCCTTCACATTACGGAACGAGCGCCGGTTCTCGCCGGAAACGCCAAGGTAGAACTCCTTGACGTCCTCATTGTCGCGCAGCGCCTTCGCCTCGCCATCCATCACCACACGGCCATTTTCGAGGATGTAGCCATACTTGGCATAGCGCAGCGCGATGTTGGTGTTCTGCTCGGCCAGCAGGAAAGACACCCCCTCCTGCTCGTTGAGCGCCTTCACGATCTCGAAGATCTCTTCCACCAGTTGGGGCGCCAGACCCATCGAGGGTTCGTCCAGCAGGATGGTGGTTGGCCGCGACATCAGCGCCCGGCCAATGGCGCACATCTGCTGCTCGCCACCGGACGTGTAGCCAGCCTGACTGTCGCGCCGTTCGCGCAGGCGCGGAAAATAATTGTAGACCATCTCCAGGTCGCGGGCGATTGCAGCCCGGCCGTCCTTGCGCGTGAAGGCGCCGGTCAGCAGGTTTTCCTCCACGCTCAGGTGACCAAAACAATGCCGGCCCTCCATCACCTGGATGCAGCCGCGCCGCACGAGATCGTTCGGGTTGAGCGTATCGACGCGCTCGCCCTTGAAGGTGATGGTGCCCTTGGTAACCTGCCCACGCTCGGCCTTGAGCAGGTTGGAAACGGCCTTGAGCGTCGTGGTCTTGCCGGCGCCATTGGCGCCCAGCAGCGCAGTGATGCCGCCCTGCGGCACATCCAGCGACACCCCCTTCAGCACCAGGATCACATGGTCGTAGATCACCTCGATATTGCTGATCGACAGAACCGGCGTCTGGTTCGGAGCATCTTCGGCATGAGCGGTGTTGGCCATGTCGTCGCGGACCTTCAGTTGCAAACGTGTCTGGTTCTTGCCCTGCCTGCATGAACGTCGATGCAGGCAGGACCTTGTCGTTACATCAAGCGGTACACGCTGCCATCAGCTGCACGTCTGGGTTTCCCAGCCCGGCTTGTCCTTGACGTACTCGTCTGCAGCCTGCTCGAGCAGCGGCCGGACCACGTCCTGCATCGGATCGAACCAGTCAGAGACCTTCTGCCACTGCTTGCCGTCCCACTCCTGGACATACACCTGGTGGTGACCGCTATGGTCTTCACAGGTAACCTTCAGCGGCGCCATGAAGCCTTCAAGCCCGATCTCCTTGATACGCTCGGCGGTGATGTTCAGGTTCTCGAGGCCGATCCGCATGTCCTCCGCATTGATGACCTTCTTGCCGGTCTTTTCCTGCGCTGTGCGGATGGCCTCGGCGATGAGCACAGAGTTATAGACGCCCCGGTTGTACAGGTTCTCGCCTACCTTGGACTCATCGCTGACCTGGCTCTTGCCCGCCTTCACCACTTTTTCCATGATGTCCTGGATCGCCGGATAGCCGGTGCCGGTTCCATGGAAATTGAGGGTGCGGAAACCGATTGCCCCGTCGCCAGCCGGCCGGGCGTCGTCATCGCCGCCGGACCACCACACGCCGATGAACTTCTTCATGTCGAAGCCGATGTTGGCGGCTTCCTTCACCGCCGTCGGGTTCATGGCGCCCCAGCCCCACATCACCATGTAGTCCGGGTTGTCGCGCTGCACGTTGAGCCAGATCGACCCCTGGTTCTGCATTTCCTTGCCAGGCACCGCGTACAGGAAGAGCTCAAATCCGTACTTCTCCTTGAACTGCTCAAGCAGCGGGATCGGCTCCTTGCCGTAGCCGGCATCAAGATAGATGTAGCCGATCTTCTTGTCCTTCAGGTTTTCCAGGCCACCTTCCTGCTCGGCAATGTGCTTGATGATCGCCGAGGCGCCGTCCCAGTAGGTAGCCGGCGGGTTGAATATCCACGGGAACTTGGTGCCCACTGCCGCAGCCGACAGGCCGTATGCCATGGACAGCACCGGGATCTTGTCAACGGAGGCCTTGGGGATCAGTTGCAAGGTGATGCCGGTGGAATACGGGTTGTAGACAAGGGCGCCCTTGCCCTTGGTCTTCTCGTAGCACTCCACGCCCTTTTCGGCGTTGTACCCGGTCTCGCATTCCTCGATCTCGATCCTTACGCCGCCAATGCCGCCATCGCGCTCGTTGAGCATGGTCAGGTAGTCGGCCATGCCGTTGCTGATCGGCACGCCGGAACCGGCAAATGGCCCGGTACGGTAGCTCAGCAGCGGAACGTAGAGCGAATCGGCATAGGCCTCGCCGATTGCCGGAATCGCAATGGCAGCGGCCAGCGCCGTGCCGAGAAGCATGGACTTCAATCTCATTGGTAGTCCTCCCTTTTGTTGGCCTCCGGCTCTCCGGAGGAGATTCATCTGCACTTCTTGACGTGCAAACCCTGTAGTCACGCGCCGCCATCTCGCCCGGATAATACCCGCATCAGTACGGGAACGGCCAGACCAGCAGCTTCTGCTTCGCTATCCGCCAAAGCCGCGCCAGTCCGTGCGGTTCGACGATCAGGAAGAAGATGATAAGCGCACCGATGATCATCTGCGCAATATGCTCCACCGCCGTGGCAGAAAGGCCGAGCCCCATTGCCTCGGGGATGTAACGCAGCACCACCGGCAGGCCCCAGATGAAGGCTGCCCCCAGGAAGCAGCCCATCAGGCTCCCCAGTCCGCCGATGATGATCATGAACAGCACCAGGAACGATACCCGGATGGCGAAGGCTGAGGGCTCGGCCGCACCGTACCAGAGGAATACCAGCAAGGCCCCGGCGACACCGCAATAGAAACTTGATACGGCAAAGGCGAGGAGCTTGGTCCTGAGCATCCGGATGCCCATCAGCTCGGCTGCGATGTCCATGTCGCGCACCATCATCCACTGGCGTCCGATGCGGCCGCGTATGAGGTTGGAGGCGAGCCATGTCATGGTCACCACGATGGTCAGCGCCACCAGGTAGCGTACCTCGGGCGTTGCTGCGGGCCCGGTCACGATCATCCCGAACGCCTCGCGCTGCGGCACCTCGATGGCGCCGGACGGGTTGTAGTTGTAGAGCCAGCCAATGCGGATGAAGCACCACTCCAGGAAGAATTGCGCTGCCAGCGTGGCGATGGCCAGGTAGAAGCCCTTGATGCGCAGGCTGGGCAGCCCGAAGATCACGCCGATGCCGGCCGAGAAAAATCCGGACAACACCATCAGCAGGATGATGTTGGCTTCGGGAAAGATGGTGGTCAGCTTGTAGCAGGCATAAGCGCCAACGCCCATGAATGCGCCGGTGCCCAGCGAAAGCTGGCCCGCATACCCGGTCAGGATGTTGAGCCCCACGGCAGCCAGCGCGAAGATGATCACCGGGATCATGATCGACGTCAGGAAGAAGTCAGACCCCAGCCATGGTATCAGCACAAAAGCCGCAACCAGGATGACAGCTATGCCGGCGCGGTCCTGCAGGATCGGGAAGATCGCCTGGTCAGCCGCATAGCTGGTCTTGAACTGGCCTGTCTCACGATAGAACATGATGCGCTTTCCTCAGACCCGCTCGATTATCTTTTCGCCGAACAGCCCCTGCGGCCGGAACAGCAGGAACGCCAGCGCGATGAAATAGGCCAGCCACGAGTCGATGCCGCCGCCCAGCAGATGACCCCAGTAAAGCTCGCCGATCTTCTCGCCCACACCGATGATGAGGCCGCCGATGATGGCGCCGGGGATCGAGGTGAACCCGCCCAGGATCAACACCGGCAAGGCCCTGAGCGCGATAATTTCCAGCGCGAACGAAACGTCGGACTTGGCCGACCACATGATGCCGGTCACCAGCGCCACGATGCCGGCTGCAAACCACACGATCACCCAGATCTGGTTGAGCGAGATGCCCACCGAAAGTGCGGCCTGGTGATCGTCCGCCACAGCCCTCAGCGCCCGTCCGATGCGGGTCTTGTTGAAGAACACGGCCAGCGCTGCCACCATGATCACCGCAATGATGGTGGCGGCAACGTCGAGCTTCTGCAGGATCAGCGGCTGGCCCGCGATCTCAAACCGGTAGATGCCTCGCGGCAAACCCAGTTCCTCGGTGATCATCACCTTCGGCTCGCCGCCGAACACGAACTCGCCGAAGCCGATCAGGAAGTAGGTGAGGCCGATGGTCGCCATGAACAGGATGATGTCGGGCTGGTTCACCAGCGGTCTCAGTACCAACCGCTCGACGCTCACCGCCAGCAGGTACATCACGCCGATGGTGAACAGCAGCGCCACGTATGCCGGCATGCCCAGCGCATACATGCCCACCAGCGTCAGCGCCGCGAACACCACCATGATGCCCTGGGCGAAGTTGAACACGCCCGACGCCTTGAAGATCAGCACGAAGCCGAGCGCGATCAGCGCGTACAGGACGCCAGCGGCGAGGCCTTCCCAGATCACCTTGAGCAGGAACACCGGGCGGTCGGCCATCATTACGAACGGATTGACGAAGATGTCGTACAGCAGGTCCATCATCGTCTCCTAGTGCGCCACGCCGAGATAGGCATCGATCACGTCCTGGTTCGAACTCACCTCTTCCGGGGTGCCATCGGCAATCTTCTCGCCGTGATCCAGCACCACCACGCGCGTCGACAGGTCCATGACCACGCCCATGTCATGCTCGATCAGGGCAATGGTGGTGCCGAACTGGTCGTTCACGTCGAGGATGAAGCGCGACATGTCCTCTTTCTCCTCGAGGTTCATGCCTGCCATCGGCTCGTCCAGCAGCAACAGGTCAGGTTCCGCCGACAGCGCGCGGGCAAGTTCCACCCGCTTCTGCAAGCCGTAAGGCAGGCGCCCCACCGGTGTCTTGCGGATATGCTGTATCTCGAGGAAGTCGATGATGTGCTCGACCTTCTCCCGGTGCTCGATTTCCTCGTTGCGGGCCGGACCGTAATGCAGCAGCTGCCAGAAGAAGTTCCTGTGCATCTTCAGGATGCGGCCCGACATGATGTTGTCCAGCGTGGACATGCCCTTGAACAGCGCGATGTTCTGGAAGGTGCGGGCGATGCCCTGCGATGCGGCCTCGTAGGGTCTGACATTGTTGCGGGTGCGGCCCTTGAAGGTGATCTCGCCAACCTGCGGCTGATAGAAACCGTTGATGACGTTCAGCATCGACGTCTTGCCGGCGCCGTTCGGGCCGATGATCGCGCGGATCTCGCCCTTGTGGATGTTGAAGCTGACATCCTTGATCGCCTGTACGCCGCCAAATGACAGCGACACGTTCCTGACGTCTAGCAGCACTTCCGGTGCAGACGAAGCGGCCTTGCTGGCCTCGGCTGGAGCAACTGCCAAGTTCATTCCGCCGCCTCCCTGAGTGCCGCGTCACCAGCGCCGTGGCGCGGCATGTCGCGTATCTCCACGTTTCCTTCGATGGTGCCGCGCCGGCCGTCCTCGAAGGTCACCTCGGTCCTGATTTTCTGACGCTTTACCGACGGGTCGTACAAGGCATCGATCAGCACGGCGTAGCGCTCGTTGACCAGCGACCGGCGCACCTTGGCGGTGCGGGTGATCTCGCCGTCGTCCGGGTCGAGTTCCTTGTGAAGGATCAGGAACCTGGCAATCTGGGCACCGGCAACCCGCGCTTCGCCCGCAAGCTCCCGGTTTACCTCGTCCACGTGCCCCTCGATCATCCTGTAGACCTCGGGATGAGCCGCCAGTTCCTGGTAGCTGGCATAGATGATGTTGTTGCGCTCTGCCCACGAGCCCACCGAGGTCAGGTCGATATTAATGAACGCCGTCACTTGGTCGCGGCCATGCCCGAAGGCGACCGCCTCCTTGATGTTCGGGTAGAACTTCAGCTTGTTCTCGATGTACTTGGGCGGGAACATGGTGCCGTCGTTGAGCTTGCCCACGTCCTTGGCCCGGTCGATGATCTTGAGGTGGCCATGCTCGTCGAAGAAGCCTGCATCACCCGAATGCACCCAGCCGTCCTTGGTCTTGGTTTCCTTTGTCGCGTCCGGGTTCTTGTAATACTCGGTGAACACGCCGGGCGAGCGGTACATCACCTCGCCATTGTCGGCGATCCTGATGTCCACGCCGCCCATCGGCTTGCCCACCGTCTCGGCCGAAATCTCGCCATCCGGCTGGGCGGTGATGTAGACCGCTGCCTCGGTCTGCCCGTAAAGCTGTTTCAGGTTGATGCCGAGCGAGCGATAGAAGCGGAAGATCTCCGGACCTATCGCCTCGCCTGCCGTATAGGCCACGCGCACCCTTGACAGGCCATAGCGGTTCTTCAGTGGCCCGTAGACCAGGAACTCGCCCAGCCCATACTTCACGCGGTCGAGCAGACCCACCTGCTTGCCGTCAAGGATGTCGCCGCCGGCCTTGCGCGCGTGGTCCATGAAATAGTGGAACATCTTCTTCTTGATGGCGCTGGCGTCTTCCATCGACACCATCGTCATGGTGATCAGGTTTTCGTAGATGCGCGGCGGCGCAAAGGCATAAGTGGTGCCGATCTCGCGCCGGTCGGCAATCACGGTTTCGGGGCTTTCGGGACAGTTGACGCAGTATCCCGATGCATAGGACTGGGCGTAGGAGAACACGTGATCGCCGACCCAGGCCATCGGCAGGTAGGCGATGGTCTCTTCCTGCTCGGTGAGGTTGTCGAAGCGGTTGGCAGTATCGGCCGCCCACATGCAGGCATCCTGCGACAGCACCACGCCCTTTGGCTGGCCGGTGGTGCCAGAGGTGTAGAGAATGATCGCCGTGTCCTTGCCTGACCCCTTGGCGACCTCAGCAAGCCAGGCCTTCCCGGCCTCGCCATCCTGCTGCATCAGCTTGCGGCCAAGCGCCTGCACCGATGCATAGGACTGGAGGCCCGGCTGATCGTAGTGCTGCAGCCCGCGCTCCTCATCGTGGATGATGTGGCTGATGCCCTTGAAGGTCTCACGGATCTCCAGCAGCTTGTCGACCTGTTCCTGGTTCTCCACGACGGCGAACGCCACGCCGGCATGCTCAAGCACGTAGCCCATCTCTTCGGCCACCGAGTCCTGGTAGACGGGCACCGGAATGGCGCCGAGGGACTGCGCCGCGCAGATTGCCCAGTACAGACGCGGGCGGTTGTCGCCGACGATGGCCATGCGGTCGCCGCGTTTCAGGCCAAGTTCCTTGAGCCCGATCGCAAGCGCCCTGACCTCGTCCAGCACCTGCGGCCATGTCCAGGTCTGCCAGATGCCGAGATCCTTCTCGCGCATTGCCGCACGCGTTGCGAACACCTCCGCGTTGCGCAGGAGCAGCTTCGGAAAGGTATCGTGAGCCGAAGCTTGCGAAGCTTCACCAGACATATGTTTCCACCCTGAACAGGCGGCAACTGTTCCGCCCGCATGTTGTTCGAGATTCCGGTCTGACGCCGGATGATGAACTTAGTCTGCAGAAAAAATATCTGCAGCACCAGAGGTCTATTGACAGACAAACTCACAGGTTGTGTTGTATGTGAGTATTCGTACGCTTGATCAGGAACTGTTCGAGTCCCCGAAGGCGATCAGACCCTTTACATCAAGCACCTTCACGCCATCGGCGGTAATCCGCACCAGCCCGGCGCCGTCCAGTTCGCGCAGGCAGCGATTGGTCATCTGCCGCGACAGGCCGGCAAAGATGCCAAGGTCTTCCTGAGCCATGGCAAGTACGTGAGGCGTGCGGGGAAACAGCACCGGATTGTACAGCGAGGCGATCGTATAGGCGAGCCGGGCGCTGGCATTGCCGGTGCGGTCGCTGACGACGGTGGCGATGAAGTGGCCCAGCCGCTCGTTCAACAGGCTGACAAGATACTGGTTGAAGCCGACCGAATGGCGGGTCAGCCAGCGGAACATGTCGCCCGGCAAAACCGCAACCGTGGCGTCGGTTACTGCCACCACGTCATAGCGCCGGGGCTCGTTCTTCAGGATCGAACCTTCGCCGAACCATGCTCCGCCGATGACCGCCGAGAACCCGGCCACCTGCCCGTCGTCCGACACCATCCCGACGCGCAGCACGCCTTCTATGGCGCCATGCCACGCATCGACCTTGTCATCGAGATGCAGCAGGTGTTCGCCGCGGGCCAGTTGCTTGAGCCGCACCGACGGCGCGACATGGCGAAGCTCTCCCGGCGTGACCGAACCGGACCAGGCCGCGATCCGCGCCAGGTCGTCCGGTGTCATTCGGCGGCCAGGAACACCGGCGCGCGCGACTTGCCGGCCCTGTAGGCCTCGACAAGTGTTGCCTCGCGCGCCTTGGCTTCCTTGAGGTGCCGCTCCTTGACGTGGCCAAACCCCCGGATGTGTTCCGGCACCCCGGCAATCTCGGTCGCCAGCGCCAGGTTGGCGGCAGTCAGGCTGTCCAGCAGTGACGACACGGTGGCCTTGTAGTCCTCGATCAGGCGGCGCTCGGTCTGGCGCTCTTCTGTGCGCCCGAACGGATCAAGCGCGGTGCCGCGAAGGAACCTGAACTTCGCCAGCACTCCCATGAGCTGACGGACCCACGGGCCGAACTCCTGCTTCAGCAGGTGGCCGGTTTCGGGATCACGGCGGGAAAACAGCGGCGGCGCCAGGTGATGACGGATCTCGTACTGGCCCTTGAACTTCGCCGCCACCTGCCGTTCGAAACTGCCATCGGTATACAGCCGGGCTACCTCGTATTCGTCCTTGTAGGCCATCAGCTTGAACAGATAGCGGGCAACCGCCTTGCTCAGCGCCTCGGAGCCCGGTTTGACGGCCTGCTCCCTGGCCCGCACCTGCGCCACGAAGCTGCTGTAGGCATCCGCATAGGCCCCGTTCTGATAGCCGGTGAGGAACTCCGCCCGCCGCGCAATCATGTCGTCCAGCGTCTCGGGCTTTGCCGAATCGCTGCGGGTGGCGGAAGCAATCACTGCCTCGACGGCCTTAAGGTCATGCGCCGCCCGGCGTCCCCACAGGAATGCCTGCTGGTTCATCTTCACCGCAACGCCGTTCAGTTCGATCGCCCGGTTGATGGCTTCTTCGGAAACCGGCACCAGGCCCTTCTGCCAGGCAAAGCCCAGCGTGAACAGGTTCGACGCAATCGAGTCGCCAAGCAGCGCGGTGGCGATGCGCGTGGCATCGACGAACGCCGTCCCGCCCGGCATGGTGCGCGCCTCGATCTGCACCTGCATTTCCTTGCCGGGCAGCTGGAAGTCGGCATCGCGGGTGAACTGCGCGGGCATCGTCTCATGGCTGTTGACGATGGCGCGGGTGCGTTCGCGCGAGGCGGTGGACAGGATGCGCTCGGATGCGCTGGTGACGATGTCACAGCCGAGGATCACGTCCGCCCCGCCGGCAGCAATACGGATGGACGCGATGTCATCCTGGGCGCTGGCGAGCTTCAGGTGGGTGACCACAGCCCCGTTCTTCTGCGACAGGCCGGCCATGTCGATCATCGCCGCGCCCTTGCCGTCAAGATTGGCGGCCATGCCGATGAGGTGGCCGATGGTCACCACGCCAGTGCCGCCGATGCCGGTGATCATCATGGTCCAGGGCCGTTCATCCAGCGACACCTGCTGCGGTGCGGGGAGCACCGGAAACGGCGTCGCATCAGCGTTGACCGTGCTGGTAACGCCCTTGATCAGCTCGCCGCCCTCGATGGTGACGAAGCTGGGGCAGAAGCCCTTCAGGCAGGAAAAATCCTTGTTGCAGGCGGACTGGTCGATTTGCCGCTTGCGCCCGAACTCGGTTTCCTTCGGCGCGATGGCCACGCAGTTGGACTGCACGCCGCAATCGCCGCAGCCCTCGCAGACAAGTTCGTTGATCATCACCCGGCGGTCCGGGTCGGGGAAGGTGCCGCGCTTGCGCCGGCGGCGTTTCTCCGCGGCGCAGGTCTGATCGTAAATGACGCAAGAGACACCCGGCACGTCCATCATTTCCTTCTGCACTGTCTGCAGTTCGGAGCGGTGATGGACAGTGACATGTTCAGGGAAGCCCGCATTGGCCGGATACTTGAACGGCTCGTCGGTCACGATGGCGATCCTGTCGACGCCTTCGGCCCGCACCTGCTGGGCAATCATCGGCACCGTCAATCCGCCGTCATGGGTCTGCCCGCCGGTCATGGCGACGGCATCGTTAAACAGGATCTTGTAGGTGATGTTCACGCCGGAGGCGACCGCGGCGCGGATCGCCATCAGGCCGGAATGATTGTAGGTGCCGTCGCCGAGATTCTGGAACACGTGCTTGCGCGTCGAGAACGGCGCCTCGCCGATCCAGTTGGCGCCCTCGCCGCCCATGTGGGTGGCGCCCTCGGTATTGCGGGCGGGAATGTACTGCACCATCCAGTGGCAGCCGATTCCGGCATAACCGCGTCCGCCCTCGGGGATCACCGTTGACGAGTTGTGCGGGCAACCGGCGCAGAAATACGGGATGCGCTCGGCAAGGCTTGGCGAGTTCGACACCATGCCCATGGCGGCCTTGATCGCGCCGAGGCGCTCTTCCACGGGCTTCGACTTGCGCTTCTTCAGCAACCGCTCGGCAATGGCGACGGCAATCTGGTTCGGTTCCAGCGTGCCCCAGGCCGGGAACAGGATGTCGTTCTTCTCGTCGCGCTTGCCGATGACGGCCGGCGCCTTGACGTCGTTGCAAAGCTGTTCGCGGATCTGGGTCTCCAGCAGGGAGCGCTTCTCCTCCACCACGATGACCAGGTCGAGCCCCTTGGAAAACTCGTTGACGATGTTCGGATCCAGCGGCCACACCATGCCCACCTTGAGCAGCCGCAGGCCAAGCTTCGAGCTGGCGACCTCGTCGATGCCGAGGTCCTCCAGCGCCTGGCGCACGTCAAGGTAACTCTTGCCGGTGGAAACGATGCCGATCTTCGGCGCCTTGCCGCCCGACAGCACGATCCGGTCAAGCTTGTTGGCGCGCGCGAACGCCACGGCCGCGAAGCGCTTGTGCATGTGCAGCCGCTTCTCCTGGTCGAACCGGTCATCGCGCGGGCGGATGTTGAGGCCGTCCTCCGGCATCCTGAAATCGGATGGATAGTTGACCTTCACCCTGTCCACGGCGGCATCGACGATGCCAGCCGATTCGATATTGTCGTGCACGCACTTGAGGCCGACCCAGCAGCCCGAATACCGTGACAGCGCCCAGCCATAAATGCCGTAGTCGAGAATTTCCTGCAGGCCTGCCGGATGCAGGATCGGGATCATCGCATCCATCATGGCGAACTCGGACTGGTGCGGCACCGTCGAGCTTTCCGCGCCATGGTCGTCGCCCATCAGCGCCAGCACGCCGCCGTGCTTGGAGGTGCCTGCCGAGTTGGCATGGCGGAAGACGTCGCCGGTGCGGTCCACGCCCGGGCCCTTGCCGTACCAGATGGCGAACACGCCGTCATAGGCGCCCTCGCCGCGCATTTCCGCCTGCTGCGAGCCCCAGACGGCCGTTGCCGCCATGTCCTCGTTGATGCCCGGCTCGAACTTCACGTTGGCGGCCTGCGTATAACGCACCGACTTCGCAAACTGCTGGTCAAGACCACCCACGGGCGAGCCGCGATAGCCGGTGACATAACCCGCCGTGTTGAGACCTGCCGCCTTGTCGCGGGCATGCTGCATCAGCGTCAGGCGCACAATGGCCTGCGTGCCGGTCATGAAGGCCTGGGACTTCGCAAGGTCAAACTTGTCGTCGAGCTTTACCGACTT
>JAZBOA010000093.1:0-3383 GCA_036350935.1 Anderseniella sp.
CAACAAGAAAACCTGGGTGTACGTGGGCTGGGTGGCCCTGTTTAGCACGCTGGCCGGCCTGATCTTTGGCGCCTGGGTGGACGGCGCCAGCCTCTGGCTCATCGGCCTTTACCTGGCCGCCTTTGTGGCGGTGCTGGCCAGCGCGCTGTGGCTGATCGGCCGCCGGTCGGCCCCGGCCCAGGCATCGGCCGACACCCAGTAAGTCCGTTTGGGGGCAGGCTCGAAATCCTACAGGGGATTAGTCATACTGGACATTGGCGAAAACTACGTTAACAACAGAATAGCTGCTCACTAATTGGCAGTCTACGGGCACGCGGAAGTAACCGGACCTCAGAGGGCTTCTGAATCCGGTTGGTCCGCAGGAAGACAGAACGTCGGGAACTGGACCGGCTATGCTTCCAGGCGCAAGAAGTGCCGGAGCACTGCTTGAGTATCGCCGGTATCGATAGCCATTTCGACGGCTGCTGTCAGCCAGGTAATGGCATGCTCGTCCCGATGCTGTCGGATGATGTCGCCGTACGTAGTCACCTGCGCACAGCGTTCGCACGCAAATCGCTGCTCGACATACGCCCAGGTCAAATGAACAATGACCAGATACCTGTCTGCCGCCTCGTAGGACCGGACCCGGAAGTCGGCCAGACCCAACTGGGTCTTCAGGTAAAAGTTGACCACTTCGCACGACCATCGCCAAGCGTATCCTTGCAGGGCCTGTTTGGCCGAGCAAGAGAGATCCGTACTTGCAAAGTACGCCGGGGATTTCGCCCTGGGATGCCTTTTCGAGAAGTAAACGCGGACGTCGTAGGGAACGTCGGCTAAACGGCCATCCAGCCGTCGCACATAGTACTGCTGCTTCCCGTCCGCAGTGGCCACACGGACACGTGTGTACCACCGGTGCTTGAGCGCTTGAGCGTGGCGGTCGAGGCGTGTGCCGTCGAGCAAACGATTCGATTTGAGGCCGCAGGTGACATGCCACTTCTGGCGACGAACAAACTTGATCAGACGTTTGGATGCGTACCAACTGTCGAACTGGACGTATACTTGCCAGTTCCTGGGCAGCAAAGGACGCAGTTCGACCAGCATTTGTCGCGCGATCCGGTACTTGGTACGAAAGTGAAGGCGTTGTCCTTTTTCTCGCTTGCGGTTGAGGCGTCGCACGGTTTTCTCGCGCAGATAGAACTGCAAGTCTACTGTGGCCACGTTGCTTCCCGCTCTGAGGGTACAGACCACGTAGCAGAAGGCATTCTTGTAGCGGGGTTTGGTAGGAGTACTCTCGCTGTGATCGTAGTGCCAAGCAACTGGTTCGATGTGTTGAGTGAATTTGTCCTTTTCGCCCAGGGAATCGTCGATGTTGATGTAGATGACTTTGGGCGCTCCTGTGCGCTCGGCTTCGGTCAGAAGCCAGGCAACTTGGTACGCCCGAAGGGCAACTCGCACATCGTCGGCAGACCATGGGCTGATGCGCAGAAAGTCGGCCATGTTCGAGGCATCGGGTGCTTCTACGAACTGCCGCTGAAGCGCGGTCAAAGTCTTGGTGTCTTCGCAAGTCAAAAGCGCGTCGGCCATGTTGAGGATGTGACGACCTTGCGGTTGACTGAGTTGTAGGTCCAATCGGTCGAGAAATGTGCATAGTTTCTCAGAGTTGTGTACAATTCGAGTGAGCATGGGACGACCTCCTGTTGGAACCGGTAGATAGGCTTTTGCCTATTCTACTCAGGAGGCGTCCCATGTTCAAGTTCTCATTTTCGCCAGAGTCCAGTAGTTTAAAGCCGAAAAGTGGACTCTTTGCAGCTGAAAAGTGGATACCCTCCAGTGTGCTCAAGATCGGCTGGTATGGTAAGCTCCTCCCATCACGACGGGAGAAACCATGTCACAGCTCCATAAGCGTTTCACAGACGAACCAGTCAAGGTCCTGTTCCAGGGATACTGTCAGAGTCCGGAATGTGTCAATGATTGTGAGACAACTTGCTTCAGAATTTAGGGAGCAATTGCCGACACAGATATGCTCCCGGGCTGCGGTCGGTTGATCCAGACCTCCTCAGGTAAGGATGGCAGCCTCGGCTCGCCGCGAACAAAGCGTTCTGGATGCGCAGCGTAGGCCACCTGGAGGACCTGTCGGCGTTGGTCGGTTACCAGTGCTGCCTGACCCAAGTGAACGGTCGCCGGAGTCATCAATCCCAAGGCACTGTGATGATGGTCATGATTGTACCACTGGAAGAAGGGACGAGCCCAGGCGCGGGCGTCTTCGATACAGCCAAACCTCTCCGGGAAATCGGGACGATACTTCATCGTCTTGAACTGCGACTCGGAGTAGGGATTGTCATTGGAGACATGGGGACGCGAATGGGTCTTGGTCACGCCCAGGTCAGCCAGCAACAGCGCCACCGGCTTGGACCGCATCGAACTGCCTCGGTCGGCATGCAAGGTGAGTTGGCCGGGCTGGATCCCTTGCTTTTCACAGGTGGCGGTAATCAACTCCTCGGCCAATCGGGCCAGTTCTCGGTCGGCGATCATCCAGCCGACCACATACCGGCTGAATACATCGAGAATGGTGTAGAGGTAGTAGTAGCTCCATTTGACCGGCCCTTTGAGCTTGGTGATGTCCCAGCTCCACAGCTGGTTGGAGCCGGTGGCCAGCAGTTCCGGCTTGCTGTAGGCCGGATGGCGCAGTTGATTGCGGCGCTCGCGCACTTCCTGGTGCTCGTCCAGGATGCGATACATGGTACGCCACGAACACAGATAGGTGTCTTCATCCAGCAAGGTGGCGTAGACCTCACGAGGTGAGCTATCTTGAAACCGTTCGCTATTGAGGGTTTCCCGTACTTGCACTTTCTCTTCCTGACTCAGCGCCCGCTGAGGACTGGGCCGGGGCTTGGCTGCCTCCTTGGGCTGTTGCGCCCGGTAATAGCTGCTGCGGGGCACGGCCAGTGCCTGGCAAGCCGCCGACACACCCGTCTCGGAAGAAAGCTGTTCTGTGGCTTTCATCATCTCGTCTCTTCTGTCTCGCTGTTCTCCACAGGCAGACCCAGTAGCCGAGAGAGTTTTTTTTGGACATCGATGATCATCTCAGCTCGCTCCAGGCGGGCACGCAGGCGCTCATTCTCGCTTTGCAGCTGGACGAGCTCTTCCACCTCTGCCCCTTGGACCTTTCGTCCACGTTTGTGGGGGGACAACGCTTGCAGTTGTCCCTCCGCTCGTTGCTGGCGCCACTTGAACAGGTGGGAAGAGTACAGTCCTTCGCGACGCAATAGCGCGCCGATCTGCCCACGCTCTGTACAGCGGTCCACTTCCTCCAGAATGCGCAGCTTATACTGGCCGGTGTACTGCCTGCGCTTGGCCCGTGGTAGGACCTCGGGATCCGGTGCCTGGGTCTGGCGTTCGTCTGC
>JAZBOA010000094.1:0-4231 GCA_036350935.1 Anderseniella sp.
AATGGCGTAAATGCGCGGGGCGGACAGGCCTTGCGCCAGCAGGCCGGCATTGACCGCCTCGACAGCGCGGATGTCCTCGGCGAGATTGGCGATGCGGCTGTACGGCAGGCCAGCGCGCACCGGTGGGCCATCCGGCCGGGCGGGCATGTCCATCAGCAAGGCGCAGGCGCTTTCCGGCCCACCGGCTAGGCGTTCATAGCGGCGCGACGATGCATCGCCCGGAATGCGGACGCGCCGCGCCCTCTGCCAGCCTGCAGCAGTGATGAAACGGCCAACCCCGGCAAGCCGGTCAAGCCTTTCAAGCCACCCCGCATCGGGCGCGGTGATGTGGGCGTCGCGGCCGGACCCTTGCTCCTCCAGCCGCACAATCAGGCCTCCGGGCGGCAACATGGTTCCGGCGCGCTCCGGCCACTCGATGATGACAGCGCCGGTCTCCAGCGCATCGTCAACACCGAGTTCGGCCACTTCACCCGGATCATCGAGCCGGTAGAAGTCCATGTGCGCCATGGCGAGGCCTGGCAGTTCGTAGGACTGCACCAGTGTGAATGTGGGGCTTGGCACCTCGAGTTCAGGGTCGTTGGCGACGGCGCGGATCAGGGCGCGGGCGAACGTGGTCTTGCCGGCGCCTAGTTCACCCTGCAGCAGCACGAGATCACCGGGGCGCAGCATCATCGCCAGGCTGGTTGCGAAGGCTTCGCTGGCTGCCTCGTCCGGCAGTTCGACGGTCCGCGTCATGGCAGTGCGGGTTGAAGAGGCGGTTCCCGGCATCGGCTCAGTTCCTGGCAGCGATCGCATGTTGCTGGACAGCATCGCTGACGGTCTCTTCTGTGGAAGGAGGCACTGTCTCGCGGGGACCGGCAGCCGGCAGCCGGCAAATCACGGTCGTTCCCTGGGACAGCCTGGACATCAGCCGCACCGAGCCGCCATGCAGTTCGACGAAGCTCTTGACCAGGGCGAGGCCAAGGCCGGGGCCGCGGTGGCCGCCGGCGGCAGGGCGGGAGTTGAACCGCTCGAATGCCTTCTTCTGGAACTCCGGGTCCATGCCGCGGCCATTGTCGGCCACCCACAACAGCACGTCTTCGCCATCCCGGCGCCCGCCCATGCGGATGGTTGCGCCGCGGGGCGAGAACCCTATGGCATTGGACAAGAGGTGGCTCAGCGTCTGGGCAAGGCGGCGGCCATCGGCCCGCAGCATCCCGGCATCCTCGGTGATCTCGATGCTCAGTGTCAGGTCGCGCTCGTCGATGCGGTGGGCGAACTCGTTGGCGACATCCGACAACAACTTGTCCACCTGCAGGTCTTCCAGCCGCAGTTCCATGGCGCCGGCATCAATCGTCGTAAGGTCGAGGATGGCGTCGATGACGGTCAGCAGGTCATTCGACGACGACTGGATATCGGCAACATACTCGGCTTGCTTCGGCGCCAGCTGCCCGGCGATGCCTGCAGACAGCATGGAGGCGAAGCCAAGGATCGAGTTCAGCGGCGTGCGCAGCTCGTAGGACACGTTGGACATGAAGCCGGTCTTCAGCCGGTCGGCCGCCTCAAGCGCCTCGTTGCGCTCGCGCAGGGCGCGTTCGATGCCGGCGCTGGCCGTTACGTCAACGTAGGTGATCAGCGTGTTGCCATCAGGCAGCGGCACCACGTTGTAGTCGAGCACCATGCCATCGGGCCGGGTCAGCCGGTCCTGCAGGTGGCGGCGGCTGTCGGACAAGGAGGTGACCGCCAGCTTGACCTCCGACCACATCTGAGAATCCGGCATCAGCACGGCGCAGTGCTGGAACACCTCGACCACGTGCGGGCGGTTGTCAAGGAAGGTTTCGTCAAGCTGCCAGAACCGGCTGAAGGCCGGGTTGAACAGCTTGAGACAGCCGTCCGTGCCGAACAGCGCCAGCCCCTCGTGCAGGTTGTCGATGGTTTCGCGCTGCACGCCGATCAGCTCGTTGTAGCGGCTTTCCAGCTGGATCTTTTCCGAGACGTCCTCGTACAGCACCGACACCTCGCCGGATCGCGGCTGCTCGGACACCACGCGCAACGAGCGCCCGTCCGGCAGGTGCCACAGTTCCTCCTGGGTATCGAGGCGTTCGTACGACGCAAGCTGCTCCTTCTTCCAGGTCCGGTAGTTGGCCTGCTCCGGCAACTTGCGCTCCTCGCGCAGCCGGTCGAGAATCTCGCCATGGCTCGGCCGGGTGTCGAGCCACTTGCTGTCCAGCCCCCAAAGCTGGACGAAGGCCGAGTTGTAGAATGCCAGCTTCTGGTCGGCGCCGTAGGTGGCGATGCCGCCAGTGATCTTGTTCAGCGTGCTGGCGTGCGACCGGGTCTGGCGTTCCAGTTCCTTGCGAGTGTCCTCGAGTCTCGTCATGTCCAGGGCGAAACACGCCGTGTTGCGGCCAAACGGCAACTCGTAGATTTCGAGCATGCGCTTGGCGCCCTTCACCACCGCAGCCCCGCGCATGATGCGCCGGCCATCCTCGCCGGCCTCTCCGACCGGCTTGAAGGCATCCTGGCCGATCAACGGGATGTTTCGCTCCACCACTTCGTCGATGTCGGCCTGCTCGACCGCCTGCATGTAGCTCTGGTTCACCCAGACAAGCTTGCCTTCCTCGTCGCGAAGGAAGATCGGGAATGGCGCCTGGTCAAGAACGGCGCTCAGCCGCTCTACCTGCTTGCCGAGGCGGCGGGCATCGAACATCAGCTCCTTGGTATCGCGGCGTTCGCCGGCAAGTGGACGGATGCGCATGGTGGCGACACCACCGGCTGCCCGGCCATCTGCCTCGACCAGTTCGCCGCCGCGGGTCTTGAGGCCGATATTGAACGCGCTGCCCGACCGGCGCAGGGCCGTCAGCGCCTCGCCGGCTGCCGTTGCCGATTCCTCGTCCAGCCAGGCGGCAAGATCAGCGTACTTTTCGGGCCCGACGCCAAGCCTGACTGTGCCGCGCAAGTCGCCGGCAACCTTGTCGGGCCGGTCGCCGTTGCCCCGCCAGATGAACAGCAGGCTGGGCTCGGAGTTGATGACCGCCTCGGCCTCGTTCAACTCGCCTTCCAGCATGGCAATGCGGGCGCTATCGCGGGTCCGCAGCGTGTTGAGCCGGCGCACCGCAATGAAAGCCCAAAGCATGATGATGGCTGACAGCAGCAGGGTCGCCATGGCATAGCCGCCCGCGCCGTTGTCGATGACCGCTGCTGCCGGACCGGTTGCCGCCTGCGCCAGCGCTTCAGCTGCAACAGCCTGCATGCCTGCCGCGGCCACGGCGGCAGATGCGATATCTGTGTAGCGCAAGCCCTGCAAGACGCTTTCCGACCCCCTGATCCAGCCCCCGGCCATTCCTTTCTGCTACGCTTCACGCGAACACACTGGTAACCGGCCGCCGGCAAGCAACCAGCTGCCGCGCGCGAATCAACATTCCCGCCACCATCAGGATGTATAGCCTCTGGCAGCCGAAATGCACACCGCCCGCCGCAATTGAATGTTGCGAACGGGCGGTGAAAAACGTGTATGCCGCCGGCGGGACCGGCGCTGGATCAGTAGCGGTAAGTGTCCGGCTTGTAGGGACCGTCAACGGTCACGCCGATGTACTTGGCCTGGGCGTCCGACAGCTTGGTCAGCTTGGCGCCTACCTTGGCCAGGTGCAGCGCCGCCACCTTCTCGTCGAGGTGCTTGGGCAGCACGTAGACCGAGTTCTTGTACTGGTCACCCTTGGTCCACAGCTCGATCTGGGCCAGCGTCTGGTTGGCGAACGAGGCCGACATCACGAAGCTGGGGTGGCCGGTGGCATTACCGAGGTTCACAAGACGGCCTTCCGACAGCAGGATCATGCGGTTGCCGGCGGGAAACTCGATCAGGTCGACCTGCGGCTTGATGTTGGTCCACTTCATGTTCCTGAGACCCGCTACCTGGATCTCGTTGTCGAAGTGACCGATGTTGCAGACAATCGCCATGTCCTTGACGCGGCGCATCTGCTCAACCGTCAGGATGTCCTTGTTGCCGGTCGCGGTGACGATGATGTCGGCGCGCTCGATGTCGTCGTCCAGGGTCACGACCTCGAAACCGTCCATTGCAGCCTGCAGGGCGCAGATCGGGTCGATCTCGGTGACCAGCACGCGCGCGCCGGCGCCGGCCAGCGACTGTGCCGAGCCTTTGCCCACATCGCCATATCCGCAGACGATTGCCACCTTGCCAGCCATCATGACGTCGGTGCCGCGGCGGATGGCATCGACCAGCGATTCACGGCAG
>JAZBOA010000095.1:0-49393 GCA_036350935.1 Anderseniella sp.
AAGTCCCGCATGGCCTGGTTGGCGACGATAGGACCGAACCGGCTGCTAATGCGCCGATGCTCCTCTCGAGCCATGCTGCGCTTCACCTCGTTGATCGCGAGCCGCTTCCAGCGCGGCAGATAGCGATCTAACCGCAGCTGCATGTCGGCGATGCTGCGAGGCGCACAATCCCGCACCCGCATGTCCTCGGCATATTCCGCATACATACGTTCCACGGTCCATGTGCCTGGGTCCTCCCGACGGCCCGCACCGAGCGCTGCATTCGGATCGATACCCTTCTTGATCTGACCGATCACCGTCTGGGCTAGGTCCCTCGCCTGCTCCAGCGACAGCTCGTCCGTGGTCCCCAGCGTGTACCTTACGGTCTTGGCCAACCGGCGCCGACCATGCTGCCCAATGCAGAGGTCACGCTGCACCTTGTAGGACTTCACCGTCTTGTTGATAGCGACCATCAGACCGGTGACCTTGCTATCGCGGACGGCACGAGGCTTCCCCTCAAAGACCAGCCCCTTAATGAGGTTTTCGGTTAGGCGTTCTGGCATGACTCAACTCACTCTTGCGAACCGTGTTGCTGGCGCCCGTCCGAACCGTCTGCGAACCGTGAGGCATTAGGTTCGTCGCGGGCTATAGAGTGAATCTCGTCGCAAAAATGACGCCAAGACAATCATTTAAAGGGATTGCAAGGGCTGCTTAGCGTGATTAGAGTCCTATTCCTAATCTGGGGGTCGCAGGTTCGAATCCTGCCGGGATCACCAGACTTCATGTCCGGGACAATTACGCACCTGCAGGAGCAAGCACCTGATGGCCGACATCCTGCTGGTCAGCAACATGATGCCCCACATCCAGCAGGCGCTTGGCGCCCGGCACACGCTGCACCGGCTCTACGAAGCAGAGGAACCGAAGGCGTTTGTCGCAGGCCTGGCCGGCAAGATCACCGGCATCGCAACCATGGGCAAGGCCGATGCCGCCCTCATCGATTGCCTGCCCGGACTGCAGATCATTTCCAGCTTCGGGGTGGGTTATGACGGCGTCGATGCAACCCACGCCGCAAGCCGCAATGTCATCGTCACCAACACGCCCGACGTGCTCAATGACGACGTGGCCAACATGGCGGTCCTGCTGCTGTTGAACTGCTCGCGCCGGTTCTGTGAATGGGAACGTTTCGCCCGGGCGGGCGACTGGGCAAGAGATGGCGACCCGCCGCTGGCCCGCGCCGTCAGCGGCCGCAAGGTGGGCATTCTCGGCCTTGGCCGCATCGGCCAGGACATCGCCCTCAAGCTGCAGGCGTTCGGCTGCGACATCGTCTATCACGGCCGCCGCAAGCAGGACGGCCAGCCCTATCCCTATTTCGCCAGCCTGACCGCCATGGCCCGTGAGGTGGACTTCCTGATTGCCATTTGCCCGGGCGGCGAGGCTACCCGCGGCATCGTCAACGCCGAAGTGCTGGCTGCCCTGGGACCTGAAGGCACCTTCATCAATGTGGCGCGGGGATCAGTCCATGACGAGGACGCCCTCATCGACGCACTGGAGACCGGCAAGCTCGGTTATGCAGGGCTCGATCTGTTTGCAGCCGAACCGCAGATCCCCAAACGGCTGCGCAAGCTGGACAACGTCGTTCTGCAGCCGCACCAGGGCTCGGCGACGCTGGAAACCCGCAAGGCCATGGGCGACCTTGTGGCCAGCAACCTGCTGGCATGGTTCGACGGCAAACCCGCGCTGACGCCCGTGCCCGAGTGCAAGCACCTGAACCGGTAGGAACTGATTCTAGAGCATCATCCGATCAGATTGAATCGTCTGATCGGATAAAGTTGCTCGATTCCAAAGTGCTGGAGCAACTTTAGCCGTTCAAGGTGAACGGCTGTTGCTCTAGCCTGCCCGCCGCTGCGCCGGCCCGTTCAGTCCGGACATCAGGTCGAAGAAACGCTCGCCCTGCACCGTCACGTGATCGCGCAACTCCTGCGCTGCCGTCTCGCCGTCACCCGCCTCGATGGCCTCGCGAATGCGCCGGTGCTCGTCCAGCGATTGCCGCACCCGCCCGCGCACCTGCAACTGCATCCGCCGGAATGGCTGCAGCCGCTTCTGCAGTTGCAGCGCTTGCGACCTCAGAAAGCCGTTGCCACTGGCCTCGTAGAGTATCTGGTGGAACGTCTCGTTCTCCCGGTAATAGGCGTTGGCGTCATTTTCCGCCTGCGCCATCTCGCACTTGTCGCAAGCAGTCCGGAACCGGCCAAGCTGCTCGGGCGAGATGCGCTTGGCGGCCAGCCGCCCGCACATGGCTTCCAGTTCGCCCATCACCTCGAACATCTCCACCACCTCGACGAAACCCGGCACCCGCACGAAGGCGCCCCGCCGCGGCTTCATGTCGACAAGACCCGAGGCTGCAAGCTGGTTGAGCGCCTCGCGCACCGGCGTCCGCGACACCCCGAACCGGTTGCACAGGGTAATCTCGTCGAGCCGTAATCCGTCCCCGAACTCACCCGTCAGGATGGCCTGCTCGATCGCCTCTCGAATCCGGTCAGACGTCTTCTCACTCATCATGGCAGCGACTGTAGACCTGCCAGCGCGCATTCAACAAGTGGAATTTTGTATACAAGAATGTTGACTCTCGTACTTCCGGCTATAGGGTGGCGGCCCTGGATCTTTAACCAGGCTGTTTCCATCAAAACGCGTCCGGCGCGCCCGCAAGTGCCGGACCCCCGGGAGGATTATCCATGAAGAAGACACTCACTGCCCTGCTTGCAGGCGTGGCCCTTGCCGCCACCATGACCACCGCTGCGCTGTCCAAGGAACTGCGTCTGTCGCACCAGTGGTCAACCAACGACATCCGCCACAAGGTAGCGCAGATTGTCGCCGACGAAGTTGCCAAGGCCAATGTCGATCTCGAAATCAAGATCTTTCCGTCAGGTTCATTGTTCAAGGCGCGCGAGCAGTACAAGCCGCTCTCGGCCGGCCAGCTCGACATGACCGTTTATCCGCTGTCCTACGCCGGCGGCCAGCGGCCTGAATTCAACCTCACCCTGATGCCCGGCCTGGTGAAGAACCACGACCATGCCGCCCGCCTCAACAATTCGGAATTCATGCAGGAAATCGAGAAGCTGATGGCCGAGGATGACGTGCGCGTCGTTGTGCACGGCTATCTCGCCGGCGGCTTTGCCTCCAAGGACAACTGCATCACCAAGCCCGAGCACGTGAAGGGCCTGCAGACCCGCGCTGCCGGCAAGGCGTTCGAGGAAATGCTGGCTGCCGCCGGCGCCTCCATCGCCTCGATGGCGTCATCGGAGGTCTACTCGGCCATGCAGTCGGGCGTGCTGAACGCCGTGAACACATCGTCTTCGTCGTTCGTGTCGTTCCGCCTGTACGAGCAGGTGAAGTGCTACACGCCGGCCGGCGATGTCGCGCTGTGGTTCATGTATCAGCCTTTGCTGATGAACAAGTCGGCCTATGACGGGCTGACCGACGAGCAGAAGAAGGCGCTCGACGCCGCTGCCGCCAAGGCCGAGGCCTACTATCTCGAGGAAGCCAAGAAGGAAGACGCCGCCTCCGTCGAGGTGTTCCAGAAGGCTGGTGTGGAAATCGCCAACATGACGCCTGAAGAGTTCAAGATGTGGCAGGATCTCGCCAAGGAGTCTTCCTACAAGAAGTTCATCGAGAACGCCGGCGAGAGCGGCCAGCGTCTCCTCGACATGGCCCTGTCGGTCGAGTGACACCGTCTGCCATAAGCAACTGAAACAGCCGGAGGTGCGCCATAGCACCTCCGGTGCCGCTCACCAGACCTCATCCTGCACAACCGGGGCACACCATGGCCGCTGGAATACCCTCCACCACTTCAGGCATCCGCCCCGGCTGGCCGGGACAGGTCGACCGCCTGTCCACGCTGTTCGGCTGGATATCGGCCGGCATGATCGTCGTCTCGGTCCTGATCACCTGCCAGATGATCTTCGTGCGCGCCGTGCTCGGCCAGTCCACCGTCTGGCAGACCGAGCTCGTCACCTACCTGATGGTCGCCGCAACGCTGCTGGGTTTGCCCTATGTGCAGAAGCTGCGCGGTCACGTAAATGTTGATCTGATCCCGCTTATGCTCCGCCGCGGCCCCCGCAAGGCGCTCGCCATCGTCACCCTGTCCGCTTCCATGCTCATCATCGCGGTGATGCTGTTTTACGGCTTCGAGTTCTGGCACAAGGCATGGGCCCGCAACTGGAAGTCGGAAACCATCTGGGCGGTACGCCTGTGGATCCCCTATGCCGCCGTGCCGGCCGGCCTCGGCATGCTGCTGCTGCAACTGGCGGCAGACCTCTGGGCAACCATCAACGGCACCGACAAACCCTTCAACATTGCTGAGGAGAAGGACTGATGGATCCGCTCACGCTTGGCGCGCTGCTTGCCGTCATCACCGTCCTTGTCCTGTTCTCCGGCGTATCCGTAGCCGTCGGCCTGATCATCGTCTCGGCCGGCTTCCTCATGGTGTTCGACGGGCTGCGCTCGCTGCAGCTGCTGCCTGAAATCCTGTTCGGCAAGCTCGACAACTTTGCCCTGCTGTCGATCCCGATGTTCATCATCATGGGCGCGTCCATCGCCTCCACCCGCGCCGGGGCAGACCTTTACGAAGCACTTGACCGCTGGCTGACCCGGGTCCCCGGCGGGCTTGTCATCTCCAATCTCGGCGCCTGCGCGCTGTTCGCCGCCATGTCCGGCTCGTCGCCCGCCACCTGTGCGGCAATCGGCAAGATGGGCATCCCCGAGATGCGCAAGCGCGGCTACCCCGACACGGTTGCAACAGGCTCCATCGCCGCGGGCGGCACGCTGGGCATCCTGATACCGCCGTCGGTCACCATGATCGTCTATGGCATCGCCACGGAGACTTCCATCGGCCGTCTCTTCCTTGCCGGCGTCGTGCCTGGACTGCTGCTGGTCACGTTGTTCATGGCCTGGTCGCTCTACGACACATGGCGAAAGGGTTCGGCCGATGCGATTGCGGGCCGGTCCTACAGCTGGCGCGAGCGCTTCGAGATCATGCCGCGCGTTCTGCCCTTCCTGCTGATCATCATGGGCGTCCTCTACGCCATGTATGGTGGCCTCGCCACGCCGTCGGAAACGGCGGCTGTCGGCGCCCTGCTGTGCATGGTCATCGCCATCATCATCTACAAGCTCTGGAGCCCGAAGCTGCTGTGGAACGTGCTCCGCGACTCTACGCGCGAGAGCGTGATGATCCTGTTCATCATCGGCGCCGCCGGGGTGTTCTCCTACATGCTGTCGTCGCTGTTCATCACCCAGTCGATCGCCGCATGGATCGGCACGCTGGACGTGAACCCCTGGGTGCTGATGTTCTTCATCAACATCTTCCTGCTGGTGGCCGGCTTCTTCCTGCCGCCGGTGGCCGTCATCCTGATGGCGGCGCCCATCCTGTTGCCGATCGTCATCAGCGCCGGCTTCGACCCCTACTGGTTCGCCGTCATCCTGACCATCAACATGGAGATCGGCCTGATCACGCCGCCGGTTGGCCTCAACCTGTACGTGATCAACGGTATCGCCCCGGAAATCAGCTTGCGCACCATCCTGGTCGGCTCGATGCCGTTCGTAGGCTGCATGGTCGTGGCAATCCTGCTGCTTTGCTTCTTCCCGGGCCTCGCCACCTGGCTGCCCGACCTGATCATGGGTCAAGCCGTATGAGCCGCATCTCCTACCTCCAGGACCTGCTGTCGAGCCTGTTCGAGCGGCGCGAGCAGCCCGCGCCAAAGCCGGACGCGCGGGACATGCTGGCCCTGTGCAAGTCGTTGCTGTCGGACAGCGGCGAGGTGTCCCGGCTGCAGACGGCAGGCGCGCTGCTGGAGAAGTATGGCAGGGCGGACAATGAGCACAAGCTGGCCTTCTTCAAGAGCCTCGCCGGCGAGTTCGATGTGGACACCGATGAACTGGCAACGCGAACAGCCGAGTACGCGCAGCAGCGCGACGCGGCAAGCCTGAACCGGCTGCTGGCGGTGGCGGAGCCCCGCCGCCAGGAACTGCTGCGCCGTCTGAATTCCGTCCCCGGCGGCACCGAGAAGCTGGTGCGCATGCGCGAGGACCTGCTGGCAATCGTGCGCGAGGATGAAAGCCTTGCCCGGATCGACGTGGACTTCGAACACCTGTTCTCGTCGTGGTTCAACCGCGGCTTCCTGGTGCTCCGGCCCATCGACTGGACGACGCCCGCCTATCTCCTTGAAAAGATCATCAAGTACGAGGCCGTGCACGCCATCGACAGCTGGGACGACCTGCGCCGCCGCCTGCAGCCGCCCGACCGGCGCTGCTTCGCCTTTTTCCACCCGGCTATGCCGGACGAGCCGCTGATTTTCGTGGAAGTCGCCCTGACCAGGGGCATCCCGGGCTCGATCCAGATGGTGCTGGCCGAGGATCGCGCTCCGCAAGGCCCTGAAACGGCCGACACCGCGGTGTTCTATTCAATCTCCAATTGCCAGAAAGGCCTGCGCGGCGTCTCTTTCGGCAACTTCCTGATCAAGCAGGTGGCGCAGGATCTGGCCCAAGGCCTTCCCAACATCAAGACATTCGTCACGCTGTCACCGGTACCCGGCTTCATGCGCTGGTTCAAGCAGGCAGCAGCCGAAGACGACGGCGAGTTGCTTGAGCGCCTCCACCTCGAGGCAAGCGTCATGACGCCGGACAACATCGTCGAGGCATCCGGGGAAACCATTGCCGGGCTGACGGCGCTGGCGGCGCGCTACTTCCTTCAGGAGCAAAGCCCGAAAGGCGGCCCCATTGATCCGGTCGCGCGCTTTCACCTTGGCAACGGCGCCAGCCTCAAGGCCATCCACTGGCTGGGAGACCGCTCGGAAAACGGCATCCGCCAGTCTGCCGGCATGATGGTGAACTACCTCTATGACCTGAAATCGGTCGACGCCAACCACGAAGCTTTCTCGCGCGATGGCAAGGTCATTGCCTCACGCGAGGTACAGTCGCTGCTCGACCCGAAATATGCCGCCACTGCGGCCCGGAGACAGTCAAATGACTAACCACCTGTTCGACGGCCTGATGGCCAATGCCCGCCTGGAACATGACTTTGCCCGCCTGTCGGATGGCCGTACCTTTTCCTACCAGGACGTTGTCGATGTCTCCGCCCGCTTCGCCAGCCTGCTGGTTGAACGCGGCGTCAGGCCCGGCGACCGGGTTGCCGTGCAGGTGCCGAAGTCGATCGAAGCCGTGATGCTTTACCTCGGCGCTGTGCGCGCCGGGGCGGTGTTCCTGCCGCTCAACACCGCCTACATGCCCGCCGAGATCGAATACTTCCTCGGCAATGCAACACCAGCCCTGTTCGTCTGCGACACGAAGGATGAAGGCGCCTACCAGCCGCTGGCGGACAAGCTGGGCATCAGGCTGGAGACCATGGGCGTATGTCAAAACCCGGATGCATCAGCCGGCTCGCTGCCCGACGCCGCCCTGGCCCAACCGGCAACCTTTGCCGATGTGGAACGCGGGCCCGATGACCTCGCCGCCATCCTCTACACCTCGGGCACCACGGGCCGCTCCAAGGGCGCCATGCTGACCCACGAAAACCTGTTGTCCAATGCCGTCGTGTTGAAGGACCTGTGGCGGTTCACCGAAGATGACGTGCTGCTGCATGCGCTGCCCGTTTTCCACACCCACGGCCTGTTCGTCGCCACCAACACCATCATGCGCGCCGGCGCCAGCATGATCTTCCTGCCCGGCTTCAATGCCGATCAGGTGATCCGTTACCTGCCCGAATGCACTGCCATGATGGGCGTGCCGACTTTCTACACAAGGCTGCTGGATGATGAGCGCTTCACCCGGGACCTGGTCAGCCACATGCGGCTGTTCGTATCCGGTTCGGCGCCGTTGCTGGCAGAAACCCACATCGCCTTCGAGGAGCGCACCGGCCACCGCATCCTCGAACGTTACGGCATGACCGAAACCAACATGAACACCTCGAACCCCTATGACGGCGACCGCCGCGCCGGCACCGTGGGCTTTGCCTTGCCGGGCGTCGACCTTCGCGTCTGCGAACCGGACACCGGCAGGCAAGTGCCCAACGGCGAGATCGGCATGATCGAGGTGAAGGGGCCAAACGTGTTCGCCGGCTACTGGCAGATGCCGGAAAAGACGAAGGAAGAGTTTCGCCATGACGGCTTCTTCATCACCGGCGACCTCGGCAAGATCGACGAGGACGGCTATGTGCACATCGTCGGGCGCGGCAAGGACCTGATCATCTCCGGCGGCTACAACATCTACCCCAAGGAGATCGAACTGCTGCTCGACGAACAGGACGGTGTGCTGGAATCTGCCGTCATCGGCGTGCCGCACCCGGACTTCGGCGAAGGCGTTGTGGGCGTCATTGTGCCGGCCAGGGGTGCTAACGTCAGTGAGGACAGGCTGATGGACGCCATCCGGGACAAGATCGCCCGCTTCAAGCAGCCGAAGAGAATCTATGTCGTCGATGAATTGCCCCGCAACACCATGGGCAAGGTGCAGAAGAACATCCTGCGCGACCAGTATGGCGGCACCTTCGCAAGCTGAGCCCCCGGCGAATGCATTGACGAATGCACAGCATGTCCTAGGCTGGGTTCATCTCGACTGATTGGCCCGGGAGCATGCACATGAGCATAGAGCTGTCCTTTCATGGCGCCGCGCGCACCGTTACCGGGTCCTGCTTCCGGCTGAAGACGAGGGCCGGCACGGTGCTTGTCGATTGCGGCCTCTTCCAGGGCTCGAAGACGTTGCGCGAGCTCAACTATCAGCCGTTTCCGTTCCGCCCGGCTGATATCGACGCGGTCATTCTGACCCACGCCCATATCGACCATACCGGCCTGATTCCGAAGCTTACCAGCCGCGGCTTCAAGGGCGCGATACACGCGACGGTGCCCACGGTCGACCTGTGCTCGGTGATGCTGCCGGACTCCGGCCACATCCAGGAGTCCGAGGTCGAACGCCTCAACCGCCGCAATCGCCAGCGCGGCCACAAGATGATCGAACCGATCTACACCCTGCGCGATGCGCTTGCCGCGATGGAGCAGTTCACCGGCCATGATTACGAAACCTGGGTGCAGGTGCTGCCGGGCATCCGGGCGCGGTTCTGGAACGCCGGTCACATGCTCGGCTCATCCTCGGTCGAGGTGCAGCTGGCCGACGGCGGCAACGGCAAACCGGTAACGCTGTTTTTCTCCGGCGACATCGGCCCTGAGCAGAAGCTCCTGCAGCCAGATCCGGAGGCGCCTGCCGGCTATGACTACCTGCTGTGCGAAAGCACCTTCGGCGCCACCGACCGCGCCTCGACGACGCCGGAGGCCCGCCGCGCCCAGCTTGCGAAGCACGTTCGCGCGGCGGCTGAGAAGCGCGGCGCCTTGCTCATTCCCTCGTTTGCCGTAGAGCGCACCCAGGAGGTGGTCACCGACCTGATGCTGCTGATGCACAACGGCGAGGCTCCGGCAGCCCCAGTGTTCATCGACAGCCCGCTGGCCCACCGCGCCACCGAGATATTCCTCAAGCATGCTGGCATGCTGGAAAACGGCGCGGCCCTGAAAGCTGCACTCAACTCACCCAACCTGCAATTCTCCGAAAGCGTCGAGGACTCAAAGGCCATCGGCCGGCTGAGCGGCTACCATGTCGTTATTTCGGCCAGCGGCATGTGCGATGCCGGCCGCATCCGGCATCATCTGAAGAACCACCTCTACCGCCCCAACGCGACCGTGCTGATGGTCGGATACCAGGCCCAGGGCACCCTCGGGCGCATTCTCATGGAAGGCGCGCAAACCGTGAAGATCCATGGCGAGGAAGTGGACGTCAAAGCCTCCATCGAACACATCAACAGCTACTCCGGCCATGCCGACGCTCCCGAACTGGAGCAATGGATCGCCGAACGGCTGCCCGTCCATCGCAACCTTTTTCTCACCCATGGCGAAGAGGCAGGCATGACCGGCCTCGCCGCGCGCATCGCCGGCAAGCTGGTGCCCTCCGAGCGAATCATCACGCCCGAGATCGACGACACGTTCCGGCTGGATGGTGAGGTGGCCCGCCAGGTCGACAGCGAGGTGCGCCGGCACATCGACCCGCCGGAGGCAGCGCGCGAGCCGGACTGGAACAACGAGCTCACCCAGCTCATGTTCGATATCGATGCCGCACTGGAGAAGCAGGCTGGCGGACGCAACCGCTCCAGGCTGATCAGACACCTGCGCCGGGCACTCGAGGAGGCAGGCTGATTTCCGGCTTCTCCAGCCGGGCAAGCTTGCGTTCACGATGCGCGATATAGGTGCTCGCCGCCAGGATCAGCGCACCGCCGGCGAATACCCACACGCTCGGCGTCTCGGCGAACAGCAGGAAGCCGAAGGCGCTGGTCCATACCAGTTGCAGGAAGGTTACAGGCTGCACCACGGTGATGTCCGCCACGCCGTAGGACCGCGTCAGGCAGTAGTGGCCCGCCGTTGCCCCCACCGTGGCCGCTGCCAGCCAAGCCATTTGCTCCAGGCTCGGCGTCTGCCATACAACCACGGCCACAGGCGCCAGCACCGCAAGGCAGACAAAGTTCAGCATGATCACGATCATGGCGGGGCTGTCGAACTGCGTCAGACGCTTCACCATCAGCATGGCGATGGCAAACAGCGGCGTGGCGGCAAGCTGCGCCAGCTGGCCCGTCGAGAGGGTTTCAAACCCCGGCCGCAGGATCAGCACAACCCCGGCAAGTCCCGCCAGCACAGCCCCCAGCCGGCGCAGCTGGATCTTCTCGCCGAACATCAGCGCTGCCCCGATGGTCATGAAGATCGGCGTTGTGTAGCCGATCGCCGTCACCTCCGCCATCGGGATGCGCGCCATGGCGTAGAACCACAACAACACGCCCGCCCCGTGGAACGCGCCACGCCAGACATGCAGCCACAACAGCTTGCCACGCGGAAAACTGAAACCGGCACGCATCAGCAATGGCGCCAGGAAAACGATACCCATGGCATAGCGCACGGTGGCCGACACCGCTGACGGCAGATCCGGTCCGACATGGCGAACCGACGCCATCACGACGGTGAAGCACAGGCCGGACAGCACCATCCAGCCCATGCCGCGCAGGTTGTCGCTTGCTGCCGGCATCGCTCCCCGTCTGGCCTTCACGCCTTGATGACTGGTTGAATCGGGCTCCATCGTATAGGTCTTGGGTACCCCATACCATGCCGCAGCCGCATGGATGCCATGACCGGTTGAAGGAAAACAGATGCAGACGGAACGCCCATGACTGAACAAACCGACTCCAAGGCCCAGATGAACTCGTCCACCTACACGCTGCCGGCGCTGGACCAGGAGTTCCTGCTGGGTGATTCAACCCGCGGCATCCGCTTCATGCTGGAGTACATGAAAGCCGAGGAGCACCTGCGCCACTGGGGCATCCGGACCACCATCGTGGCGTTCGGCTCAGCCCGGGTTACGCCGGAAGACGCAGGCAAGCGCGGCCACTGGTACCGCTCGGCCCTGGAACTTGGCCGCATCGTTTCCGAGCGCGGCGGCGCGCTTGAACACAACGACGGCCAGCGCGACAACGTCATCGCCACCGGCGGCGGCCCCGGCATCATGGAAGCCGCCAACCGCGGCGCCATCCTTGCGGGCGCGCCCACCATCGGCTTCAACATCACCCTGCCCCACGAGCAGGAGCCTAACCCGTGGTCGACACCCGACCTCACCTTCAACTTCCACTACTTCGCAATGCGCAAGATGCACCTGGCCATGCGGGCCAACGGCCTGTGCGTCTTTCCCGGCGGTTTCGGCACCATGGACGAACTGTTCGAGATCCTGACGCTGGTTCAGACCAACAAGATGAAGAAGATACCCATCATCCTGTTCGACCGGGAATTCTGGACGTCGGCAGTGAACTTGCAGACCTTGCTTGACGCAGGCACCATTTCGCCAGGCGACGAAGCCCTGTTTCATTATGCCGAAACTGCCGAGGAAGTCTGGGATCACCTGGTGGCCGGCGGCATCCTGGAAGGCGTGCCATTGCAGGCCGATTGAAGCGGTTTAAACCGCTTGTTCACCATATTCAGGCATCCTCACTGGCAAGATTTCGTCAGTGAGTGCGGGCCGCGCCATCCTCCACGGAGCAATCATGGCGCGCCACCCGCCGGTTTAGTAATCAGGTTCGTTCCGCATGTCCGGCAATGCTACCAGTTCAAGAGTGGTCCTCATCGTGGAGGACCGGCCGTCCGTCGCCAGCGTCTATCGCAACCATCTCGAAGCCAACGGCTTTGCGTGCGAACTGGCCTGCGACCACAAGGCCGCCCGCGCGCAGGCAGCCCGCAGCGCCCCGTACGCCGTCCTTCTGTCGCTGGAATTGCCGGGGGCTCAAGGAGCTGACCTGATCGGTCCGCTGTCGGCTGCAGCACCATCTGCCGCCATCATCGTCATTGCCGCCAATGCCTCGATCAACGCAGCTGTGGACGCCGTCCGCGCAGGGGCCTGGGACTATCTTGTCTCGCCGGTATCCCGCAACCGTCTGCTGACCACGCTGGCCAATGCCGGTGACCGCAGCAGCTGTGCCGTGCAGCCGGCATCGCAGCCGCGCTCAGCCGTTACAGCATCGCCGCAAGCCGGCCGGATGATCGGCTCCTCTTCAGTCATGGCCGAAACCCGCCGCCAGATCGCCGCCATCGCGGCATCCAGCGCGCCCGCCTTCATCACCGGCGAAAGCGGCACTGGCAAGGAACTTTGCGCCGAGGCCATCCACGCCGGATCGCCACGCACCGGCAAACCGTTCGTGGCGCTCAATTGCGGCGCCATACCGCGCGACCTGATGGAATCGGAAATCTTCGGCCACCTGAAGGGCGCCTTTACCGGCGCCATTTCGGACCGTGAAGGGGCAGCGGCGGCAGCCGACGGCGGCACCCTGTTCCTCGACGAGATTTGCGAGATGGACCTCGCCCTGCAAACCAAGCTGCTGCGCTTCCTGCAGACCGGCACCATCCAGCCGGTCGGCTCGGCGCACACCCGCAAGGTCGACATCCGCGTTGTCTGCGCCACCAACCGGGACCCGCACGAGGAAGTCGCCCAGGGCCGCTTCCGCGAAGACCTGTTCTTCCGGCTGCACGTGCTGCCGGTCCGTCTCGCCCCCTTGCGAGAGCGCGGCAACGACGTCATCGAACTGGCGGATACCTTCCTGCGCCACTATGCGCACGACGAAAACAAGCGCTTCACCAGCTTTTGTGACACGGCACTCGACCTGCTGAAGGCGCACCGCTGGCCGGGCAACGTTCGAGAACTGCAGAACGTCATCCGGCAGGCCATCGTGCTCAACGACGGTGAATTGCTGGAGGCAGACATGCTGCCCGCCCATGTGGGCAACGGCCATCAGGCAGCCCTGGCGAGCCCGGCCACACCGGCGCTGGACGGCAGGCTCCTTTGGCAAATCGAGCGTGATGTGATCGAGGCGGCGATAGCCAGTTTTGCCGGGTCGATCCCCAAGGCCGCACAGGCGCTGGGCATCAGCCCTTCGACCATCTACCGCAAGCGCGAAAGCTGGCAGGCGATACCGGCCTGACCCGGCCGCTTCAGCCTGCGAAGATCAGGTCGTCGTCATCGCTGACGATGTCGCCGAAATGCACCGCCACCAGCGCAACATCCGAGTCCCGACCGGCTTTCAGCCCGTGCACGACGCCGGCGGGAATGTACAGGCTGTCATCGGGGCTGGCGATCAGCACATCGTCACCCAGCATCACCTCGGCCTCGCCTGAAACCACCGTCCAGTGCTCGGAGCGGTGTCTGTGATAATGGGCCGGCATCGACTCGCCGGCCTTCACCTCGATCCGTTCAACCCGGTGCCCGCCTCCGCCGGACAGCACCGAGACCGATCCCCAGCCATGCTGCAGGCAAGGTTTCTCCGCCCCGTTGCGCGGCACCGGATGATAGTCGGCAAGTCTTGCTGAATGTGACCTGGGCGCAAGGCGCGCAAGCGGAACCACCGGCACGATGCCAGCCATGACGCAGTCTCCCTCGTGTTCCGGGTGTCCTGCTGCCGTGGCCGAACCCATTTGCCGGGTTTCTTGCACTCCACGGGGCTGGCGCCACCCGCCTGTTGCTTGTCGAGGCAAGCAAGCGGTGGGCCAATGCAGCCGCCGGGCCGAAAGCGTGGAGAATCCGTCATTGCATCCATCATCGGACATGCCAGACCGAAGCTGGATCTTTGCAGAATGCAAAGCCTGCATCGCAGAATGCAAACGTGGCGGAAAATGCCGGGCTGGCTTCCTGCCGGCCGAATGACAGGAAACTGCGGGGTCCGGCGGAAAGTGCTACTTCAGGTCTTCGCTGTCTTCCATCACCTTGAGGAGGTGCATGACCTCCTTCAGTTCCGGCGAGATGTCCTGATGACGGCGGGTGCGATCCGGAGAGACAGGCTGTTGGCCGTTGCCGTCGGAAACTTCATCCGCTATGCGGTTTACGCTGTACATTGTCCCAGCCCTTCAACTCTGGTCGGAGATGCAGTCTATGACTGTACCTCCTAATGAATCTCTAACCATGCCGGGTAAAGATTGCCGCCCGGTCACTGGCTGAACCGTCTAGGCTTGCTTCCGGGCGGAATTTGGACAGGGAGACGACAAAAGTATGCTGAGACCGGCTGCAAGCTATGCCGACCTGGTGAATGGTTTTTCCTGGAACCTGCCGGAGCGGTTCAATATCGGCGTGGCGATCAGCAGCACCTGGGCGCAACAGGCGCCAGACCGGGTGGCAATGATCGAGCACATGGACGATGGCCCGGCCCGCCACACCACCTTCGCCCAGCTTGACGCCATGGCCAACCGCATCGCCAACCTGCTGGCCTCCTGCGGCATACGGGCTGGCGACAGGGTGGCGCTGCTGCTGCCGCAATGCCGGGAGACCGCCGCCGCCCACGTTGCCATCTACAAGCTGGGCGCCATTGCCGTTCCGCTGGCCATGCTGTTCGGCGTCGAGGCATTGCAGTACCGTTTGCAGAACTCCGGCGCACGCGCGCTGCTCATCTCGACTGCCTCACACGGCAATGTCGCCGAAGTGCGCCCCGCGCTGTCGGCGCTGGAGCACATCTTCTGCATCGATGGCGCACTCGACTTCGCGCCACACCTGCACGATGCCTGCCGCCCCATGGCGGAGCAGTTCGAAGCCCGCGACACCAGCCTCGATGACCCGTGCCTGATGATCTACACCTCCGGCACCACCGGCCCGCCCAAGGGCGCGCTGCATGCCCACCGTGTGCTGCTGGGCCACCTGCCCGGAGTCCAGTTTGCCCACGAGTTCCTGCCTCAGCCGGGCGACCTGATGTGGACGCCCTCCGACTGGGCGTGGGCCGGCGGGCTGCTCAACGTACTGCTGCCGTCGCTCTATTTCGGCGTGCCGGTGCTGGCCTACAGGTTCCGCAAGTTCGACCCCGCCTTCGCCTGGGACCTGCTGGCGCAATACGGCGTGCGCAACGTCTTCGTGCCGCCCACCGCGCTCAAGCTGATGCGCGCCTCAACCCCGCAGGATGTTGGCCGGCTGAACCTGCGAACCCTGTTCTCAGGCGGCGAGGCGGTTGGCCAGGCGCTCCAGGAATGGGCTGAAGCCAAGTTGGGCATGCGCATCAACGAAGTCTACGGCCAGACCGAATGCAACCTTGTGCTGGAAAGCTGCAACGCGCTGGGCGTGTGGAAATCCGGCGCCATCGGCAAGCCGGTGCCCGGTCATACAGTCGCCATTGTCGACGACCTGGGTCAGCCTCTGCCCGATGGCCAGGCGGGCAATATCGCCGTGCAGCGTCCCGACCCGGTGATGTTCCTCGAATACTGGGGCAAGCCGGAAGCCACCAGGGACAAGTTTGCCGGCGACTGGCTGCTGACCGGCGACCAGGGCTATCGCGACTCGGAAGGGTACTTCCACTTCGTTGGCCGCGACGACGACGTCATCACCTCATCGGGCTACCGCATCGGCCCCGGCGAGATCGAGGATTGCCTGTCGCGGCACCCGGCGGTGAAGCTCGCCGCTGCTGTCGGTGTGCCCGACCCGGTGCGCACCGAAATCGTCAAGGCGTTCATCGTGCTCAACCCCGGTTATGAGCCCTCGCCCGCCCTGGAAGACGGCATCCGCGAACACGTTCGCAACCGGCTGTCGGCCCACGAATACCCCCGCGTCTTCGAGTTTCGCGACGAGCTGCCGCTGACCACCACCGGCAAGGTGATCCGCCGGCTGTTGCGGGACGGCGTGTCTTCAAAATGACGTGTTCCGCATGAACCATCCGTTCCGTCAACCGTTATCACCGGTTATCGTCTCGCCTTGTCCAACTCAACTCCAGGGAGATCGTGCATGAAATTCGAACTTAAAGTTTCCGCCCGTGCCGCGGTTCTTGGCCTTGCGGCTGCCTCTGTCCTTGCCACCGCTGCCACCGCCGGTCCTATCGAGGATCGCCAGCAGGCCATGAAGAACGTCGGCAAGGCCATGGGCCAGCTCGCGGCCATTGCCAAGAAGGAAGCTGCGTTCGATGCCGCCGTCGTCAAGGCTGCAGGCGAGTCGATTGCCGAAAACGCCAAGGTTTTCAAAGTCAATTTCCCCGAAGACAGCAAGGACGGCCCGCCTGAAACATGGGCCAAGGCGGAGATCTGGGCCAACATGGACGACTTCAACATGAAGGCCGACAAGTCGGTTGAGGCCGCCATGGCCATGGCCGCGGTCACCGATGAAGCCAACTTCGGTGCTGCCATGGGTGCGCTGGGCGGCAGCTGCAAGGCCTGCCACGAGGACTATCGCCGGCCGAAGGAATAAGGTCTGCCGGGGCGCGGTCCGTCCGGTTTTGCGCACGGACCGCCCCCTCCCAATCCATCAGGAACCGATGCCATGAAGCGCGCGATCGCTGCATTGATCATGCTGGCAGGCACGGCTGGCGCTGCCGGGTGGATTTCGGCCGCGCCCGAGCCCCGGCCCGCGGCGACCATGGCCGCCCACGCGGCTGACGTCGAGAATGGCAAGCGGCTCTATACCGCCTCAGGTTGCCTGTCATGTCACTTGCCCGCCAAGGACAACAAGGAAGCCGATCGCTCCCTGCCATCGGGCGGCATGGCCTTGCACACCCCGGCCGGCACGTTCTACCCGCCCAATATCACCCCCGATCCTGAAACCGGTATTGGCGGCTGGAGCGATATCGACTTCATCAACGCGGTCAAGCTTGGCATTTCGCCGGACGGGCGGCATTACCTGCCGGCCTTCCCCTACACTTCCTACAGCCAGATGAGCGATGCCGACGTGCTCGACATCAAGGCCTACATGGACACGCTGACCCCGGTTAAGGCCGCCAACAGAGAACCTGACCTGCCGCTCGGCCTGCCTGTCGAGGCAGTCATGCGCCGCGGTCTTGGCCTGTGGAAGATGGCCGCGTTCGAACCGGTCTCCTTCCAGCCCGATGCGTCGAAAGATGACGTCTGGAACCTTGGTGCCTACCTGGTAACCGGTCCCGGGCACTGCGGCGAATGCCACACCCCGCGTAACGCCGTCATGGCAATGGACGAGGGCCGGAGGCTGGCCGGCGGGCCGCATCCCGAGGGCGTGGGCAACGTACCGTCGCTGCGCAGCCTGAAAGCGCGGGGGCGCTACAAGGACGTGAATGATCTCGCCACCGCCCTCGAATTCGGCGAGACGCTGGGCTACGACAAGATGTCGTCAGGCGGCATGGGAGCGGTGCAGACCAACATGTCAAAGCTGCCGCCCGAAGATCGCATCGCCATCGCCACCTACCTGATGAGCCTCGAGTGAGCCCGCCTCAGGCTTTGCCGTTGCGCGCTTCCTTCAGATAGTAATTCGCCTTGCGGCCATAGATCAGCCCGCGCAGCAGCCTGCGAACCCGCTCGGACTTGCGCAGCGGGTCGATCGCCGCGCGCATCGCGTCATGGCCGAATACCTTCATCGCGTCGGCAACCGGCCGCACGCCAGGCCCCGCCTGCGGCAGGCCGAAGCGGCGCAAGGTGCCGTTCAACAGCCGGATCTTGTTGAGTCTCAGCACCTCGGGCGTTTTCCAGGTCATCGCCATGGAAATGCAGTAGTCATCGCCGGTGCGCACCCAGTGCGGCTGGGTGTATGGAATGTGCACGCCATCACCGGCATTGAGCGCGAACACCTGGGCGCGCGCCTCGAAACCTGGTTCGTAATGCTGGTTGCGGTGCTTGGAAGGCGCGATCTCGCGGGCCTCTTCAGATACCAGCGCGCCATCGCCATTGTCGAACAGGTGCACGAACTTCTCGCCACGGATGTTCACCAGCACGTTCTCTTCCATGTCGATGTGAAACGGCGTGGTTGACCTGGCCGACGACACGAAGATGAAACCCTGCAGGTCGGAAAAGCCGTCACGCGGCAACCCGGAAGCTTCTGACAGATCGCCGGCGAACTGCTCCAGCAACGCCCGGTATGCCGGATCATGCTCGACGTTCTTGATCACCAGCCAGGCATGCGCGGTTTCAATCTGCCGGATCACCTGGTCCGCATCCATCTCAAGGCCCGGCACGTCTTCCGGCCTGACGCCTGGCGGCACGTTGCCCGAATTGTACTCGATACGGTCACGCGGCATCGACTTGGCAAGGTCAACCAGCCGGTCAAGCTGGAACAGCGGGTTGCTGGCGAACCCATGACGGATCTGGAACGGCGCCTTGTAGAGTTTCTGCCGGTCGGCCGGGGCGAGGGAGAGGGGCTGGGCGGTCATCATCATTTTCCCTTCTGGAGGAGGTGACGGAGGGCCTTGAGACGGCGGAAGGCGGAACGGCGGACCCGCTCGAGGCCGTGAATGATCCCGAACATCGCACCAGGCTTGCACGGATTGCCGATCAGCACGTCGCGTACTTCCAGCCGGTCTTTCCACAGGTGATCGATCATCGGGTGACCGGGCGCCGCGCAGCTGTCGGCAAACATGAGCTGATCGTCGTCGAACAGCGTGCGCGTCGCTTCCAGGATGAGAAGCTGGCCAGGCGAGAACCGGTTCAGGCTCTCATCGTGCGCCATCTTGACGATGGAGGCGGTCGCGCCGTTGCGCACCCCGAACATCATCGCCACCGGCTTGCCGTCAAGTGTCATCGACCACGTCATCAACTTGCCTGCCGCGTCGAGCTCGGCGAGGCTGGAGCGCACAAATCGTGTCAACGCACCGGACTGGCCAATGGCGGTGCCCGCCTCGCCTTTCCAGCCTGCCTGTTCCAGCGCGATGAAGCTGTCGATCCATTGTGAAAGCCCCGCCTCACCGGCAGCCCTGACATCGACACCGAGCTCCCCGGGTTCCGCCAGCCGGCTCTTCAGGCGGCGCAGTTCCTTGCGCCGCTTGCGCGCAAACGTCTCCTCGAACCAGGCCTCGAAATCACCGTTGCAACGCAGGGCAGCGCGCTTGCGGTCGTCCATGAAGCGGATCGGCGCACCGATCGCCGCGCAGGCATCGACCAGCACGCTCGACACGACATGATGACCGGTAACGTGCGACAGTAGCAGCGCAGTGGCGCCGGTCTTTTCGAAAATGGCCTCGATCAGTCCGGCGCAGTTGCCGGCCGGATCATCGGTGTTTATCAGCGGCGTGCCGGAGATCGGAAAATCACCGAACCAGCTTTCTGCATGGGCGAGAGGCAGGCCCCATCGCCAGCGCTTGCGTTCCACCACGGCATATCCGCCGGACTGCCCGTTCGCCGCCAGCGTTTGCACGGCCTCAACCTGTCCCGGCCTGGCGCACGTAGCCAGCATCGGCCCGATCCAGTCCGGGCTCAGCGTGAAGTTCGGCTCCAGCGCATTCGCCGAAAGCCAGCCGCTGCCACCGGACACGCTTTCAGGCCTTGCAGGCTGAGCATTGGCAAACTTCGAGACAGGCATCTGCATGGCCGCATACCGGTTCCGTAAAGGGACACTGATACGCGTCTACAGCAATCCACATACCAGATGCTTTACCTGATCAGGACCACCTGCTGCCGTCGTTAACGAAACCTTTACACCACGCCACCGGACGGCGGCGTCAACCAGCAAACCCGCCCCCGTCGAGAAACTGTTGCTCTTCGGGCGTCGTGGCGCGGCCCAGGAGCCGGTTGCGGTGCGGAAACCGGCCAAACCTCGCGATGATGTCGCGGTGTTCGATGGCATGAGGCAGCGTGCCGTCAAGTCCCGCGTCGCGGCACAACTCGACGCATCTTTGCTGGTCCGCCAGTTTTTCCGAGTGCATGAACGGTATCACGTGCCAGCGGTACTCGGCCAGGGGCAACGCCATCCGGTCGCCCGCCGCAATCGCCATGTTGGCTACATGCAGCGCCTGCGCATCATGAGCGAACATGGCCGGCGTGCCACGCGCAAGGTTGCGGCTCAGCTGGTCGAGCAGCAGCACCAGGCCAAGCCGCCCGTCCACCGTCTCCCTCCAGCCGTCAAGACGCCCTGCCGCCGCATCCGCATGCAACGCGCCAAATCTTTCTGCCAGTTCGGCATCGAAGGCCGGATCCACCGAGAACAGCCGCTCATCCGGCTGCCCCATCCAGTAATCGATCAGGTCGCGCGGGTTCATGCCGTACCGTCCATGCCGAAGGCGACGTCGCGCCGTGCCGAGCGGATGGAAATGGAATAGCCCGCCACCACGTCGATCAGCGAAATGCCCAGCAGCATGAAGAACGGCGCCGTGCCCGCCTGCGGCACAAGCAGGAACTCCACCAGCATGGCGATGAACACGCCCGTCGACATGATATGGTCGATGATGGTCAGCGAGCCGACCCGGGCTGCCTTCAGAACCTCGACGAACAGCAGGAACAGAGCCGCCAGGATCAGCACGTCCGCCCACTGCAGCGCCAGCGATGCGCCCGACATCATGTTGACCCGCACCGCTTCTGCCCACAGCGAACCGGGCTCCCAGAACGCCATGACGTTGTAGGCAACGAACACCAGCAGCAGCAGCGGAAAGGCAATGATGAAGCGCATGGGCCGAGTCTCGTGAATCAGTTTCAGTGCTGACAACGAGGCTTAGATCATTTTCAACGCGACGGCAAAACCAGAAGGCCGGCGAAGCTTCATGCCCCGCCGGCCCAAAACTGGTCAACCAACTGGTGAGAGCCTCAGAAGTCGCCCTTCGGCTCCAGCACCTGGCGGCCCCTGTACATGCCGGTCTTCAGGTCGATGTGGTGCGGACGGTGAAGTTCACCGGTCTGCTTGTTTTCCACGTAGGTCGAGCCCGGCACCTTGTGGCCGGAACGGCGCATGCCGCGCTTGGACGGCGTGGTTTTTCGCTTTGGAACAGCCATGACAAACTCCGTATGTGCGTGGGCCGCGTGCGCTTCGAGAGGCCGCAAACAGCCAGAAATTCCTGATCAGAAGAACCTGAATGCGGCGGCTTATAGCCCGGTAGCGGGCAAAACACCAGAGCAGAATTGCATCAGCTGAGCCTGCTGTTCCAGCCAGCGCCAATTTGTCACCCGCTCGCCAGGCAAGCCAACCTGACAGAACGTTGACAGGTCCGGTCAGCAAACCTGCAGGCGGCCTGTGTTGATTTGCATCCGTCTCAACGGGGAAAGCCCACAACAACTGAAAGGATGTTCAAATGAAAACCACAGCCATTCTTGCCCTCGCCAGTCTCGCCCTGATGTCGGGCACCGCGCTTGCCTCGTCAAGCGACTGCAACGAGCCAAGGGACAAGTGGATGTCCATGGACCAGGCCCGGGCCAAGGTCACGGCCATGGGCTATGACGTGCGCAAGCTCGAGGTCGATGACGGCTGCTACGAAGCCTACGCAACGAAGGATGGCAAGCGGCTCGAGATCTACCTCAATCCGGTCACCGCCGAAATCGTCAAGATGAAGGAAGACGACTGATGACAGAGGCCAGTTCATCGGCCAACGCCGGCAGCGATCCGCTGCCGGCCGAGGTCCGGGTCTGGGACCCTTTCGTGCGCATGTTTCACTGGTCGCTGGTTGGCTTGTTCGCATTTGCCTTCGCCACCGGTGACGAGTGGGACAGGCCGCACGAGATAGCCGGCTACATCATCGCCGGGCTTGTCGCGTTGCGGGTCTTCTGGGGCTTCGTGGGAAGCAGTCATGCCCGCTTCGCCGACTTCGTGCGCGGTCCCGGAGAAGTCATCCGGTTCGTGCGGGACACACTGCGCTTCCGCGCCCCGCGCCATCTCGGTCACAACCCCGCCGGCGGCATCATGGTGGTGGCGTTGCTGCTGGCCATCTCGGTGGTTTGCGCGACTGGCTACATGATGACAACCAATGCCTTCTGGGGCGCCGAATGGGTCGAGGAAGTGCACGAAGTGGCAGTGTACGGCACGCTGGGTCTCGTGTTGCTGCATGTGCTGGGCGTCATCGCCGCCAGCTCGGAGCACAGCGAAAACCTGGTTCTCGCCATGTTCACCGGCCGCAAGCGCCGCTGAACGCAAAACACCAGTCAGGCAGGCCAAGGTGAAGCCGCCAGACGCTGGCTGCCTGAGTTCAATCGAGCTTCAGGCAATCGAGATACGGCACCGTTGAATTGACCCTCCGGCGGATGGTGCGCGCCTTGGCACGGACCTGCGGGCCCGGCTGTCCCGCATCGCGCACCGCCGGGTTGGGCAGCGCCGCCGCCAGCCGCGCCGCCTGGTCCCGGCTGAGGGACTTGCCCGACTTGCCGAAATGATGCTGGGCCGCTGCCTCGGCGCCATAGATGCCGGGCGCCCACTCGGCAATGTTGACGTACACCTCGACGATACGCCGCTTGCTCCAGACGAGATCGATCCACAGCGCCAGCGGCAGCTCAAGCGCCTTGCGCAGATATGACCGCGACGGCCACAGGAACAGGTTCTTCGCCACCTGCTGGGTAATGGTCGACCCACCCCGCCTGGCGCCGCCTTCGCGCCCGACCGTCTCGCGCACCACTTCCCGCAGCACACCCCACTCAACGCCGCTGTGGCGGCAGATGCCGGCATCCTCGGCTGTCACCACCGCGCGCACCAGGTTCTGCGACGTCTCCGCCAGCGGCCGCCAGCGATAGTCTATCGGGTTGCCCTCCAGCTTCTTCCACAGCATCGTGGCGCTGACCGGCGGCGGCACCAGCGCGTAGGCCAGCGTGAGCACGTAGGGCAGCAGCAGGACCGTGCCAACGGCTGCCAGCAAGATCCTTGTCCAGCGGTTTCGCAGCAGATTTCGCATTGCTCTCGCAAGCTTCCCGGTTGCAGTCTCACGAAGGCGGCCCTAGAAGGATCGCCAGATCATGACCGCTCCGACCAATAGCCCAGCCGGTGAGCGGATCAAACCAGAATTGCCACGAGGAGCACGGACGTACCATGACGTTCCAGGCCGCGCTGAAGAAGACTGCCAATGAAATAGAAGCGTTGCTCGATACGCTGTTGACGCTCGATACTTCCCTGGCGCCCCGGGTGACCGAGGCGATGCGCTACTCTGCGCTGGCCCAGGGCAAGCGGCTGAGACCCTTCTTCGTGGCCGAAAGCGCCCGCATCCTGGGCGCCAGTCATCACCAGGCCTTGCGCGTTGGCGCCGCGCTTGAGTGCATCCACTGCTATTCGCTGGTGCATGACGACCTGCCGGCCATGGACGACGACGACCTGCGCCGCGGCAAGCCCACCTGCCATATCGCCTATGACGAGGCCACCGCCATCCTGGCCGGTGACGGCCTGCTCACCGTGGCCTTCGAGATTGTGACCGATCCCGCCACCCATGCCGATGGCGCGGTGCGCGCCGAACTGGCGCTGGAGCTTGCCCGCGCCTCGGGCCACAATGGCATGGTCGGCGGCCAGATGCTCGACCTGGCAGCAGAGGAAAAGCAGAGTCACGACCTCGACGAGATCATCGCCATCCAGAGCCTCAAGACCGGCGCCCTGTTCCGCTACTCGCTGGAAGGTGGCGCCATCCTGGCCCAGGCTGGAGCAGAAGACCGCGCGCGGATGCGCACCTACGCCGACAAGGTAGGCCTCGCCTTCCAGATCGCCGATGACGTACTTGATGTCGAAAGCTCGCCTGAACAACTCGGCAAGGCCACCCAGAAGGACGCCGAAGCGGGCAAGGCCACCTTCATCGACCTGTTCGGCCTGGACGGTGCAAAGGCGCGCGCCAGCAGCCTTGCGGATGAGGCAATCGACGCCCTGTCAGCCTATGGCAGCAAGGCGGATGTGCTGCGTGAGGCCGCCCGGTTCATCGTCGAGCGCAAGAACTGAGGCCTGATCGCTGGCGCAGGCCGGCATGTGCAGAATTGCACATCGGGCACCATCAGCCCATGTCAGTATCTTCTCACCCCATCGCTCAGGTCCCGATATCTGAACATGGCGGCCAGGATTCAACGAATGCTTCGGGACGGCTGGAGCTGGAGTGGGGTGTTCGGGATGGGTGCATGTTGTCCATCCCGGCCCACTCGAAACAAAACGGGAGCGGTCTACCACCGCTCCCGCTTTGCTTTCGTCCCTGTCCGGCTCTGCGGCGCTCGCGGCCTATGAGGCCGGACGGATGCCGCCGCCCCAGCGGTTGACCACGTAATCGTCGACGATCTGCTTGAACTGGGCGCCGATATCGTCGCCGCGCAGCGTCTTGACCTTTTTGCCGTCAATGAACACCGGTGCGGCCGGCACTTCGCCTGTACCGGGCAGCGAGATGCCGATGTCGGCATGTTTCGATTCGCCGGGCCCGTTGACGATGCAGCCCATCACGGCCACTTGCAGTTCCTCGAAGCCCGGATAGGTCTTTTTCCACTCCGGCTGCTGGTCGCGCAAGTATGCCTGGATGTCCTGCGCCAGGTGCTGGAACACCGTCGAGGTGGTGCGTCCGCAGCCCGGACACGCGATCACCATCGGCGTGAACGAGCGGATACCCATCGTCTGCAGGATCTCCTGCGCCACGATGACTTCCTTGGAGCGGTCGCCACCCGGTTCCGGCGTCAGCGAGATGCGGATGGTGTCGCCGATGCCCTCCTGCAGCAGCACGCCCAGCCCGGCAGCGGACGCCACGATGCCCTTCGATCCCATGCCGGCCTCGGTCAGGCCCAGATGCAGGGCATAATTGCTGCGCTCTGCGATTTGCCGGTAACAGGCAATGAGGTCCTGGACTTCCGACACCTTCACCGAAATCACGATCTTGTCCTGCGGCAGGCCGAGCGCCTCGGCGCGCGCCGCTGACTGCAGACCCGATTCCACCATGGTGTCGTGCATGACCAGCCGCGCGTCCTTGGGTTCGGGCAGCCGGGCGTTCTCGTCCATCATGCGCGCCAGCATGGCCTGGTCGAGCGAACCCCAGTTGACGCCGATGCGCACCGGCTTGTTGAACTCGATCGCCCGCTCGATCATCATCGAGAAATTGCGGTCCTGCTTTTCCTTGAAGCCCACATTGCCCGGGTTGATGCGGTACTTGGCCAGCGCTTCCGCACAAGCCGGATGATCGCGCAGCAGGGTATGGCCGATATAGTGGAAGTCACCGATCAGCGGGGTGTCGATGCCCATCTGGTCTAGCCGGTCGCGAATGTACGGTACCGCCTTGGCGGCTTCTTCCTTGTCCACCGTGATGCGAACCAGCTCGGATCCGGCGCGGGTGAGCGCTGCAACCTGCTGCGCGGTGCCTTCGATGTCGGCAGTGTCGGTATTGGTCATCGACTGAACGACAACAGGCGCGCCGCCGCCGATCTGGATCTTGTCGCCAACCTTGACGCCTACTGTGTTGCGGCGGTCCTTGACGGCCGAATAGGCCATGGTTTCAGCTCCTGAAATGATGCAAATTCCGGGTTTGGGGCTTCTTCGCACAGCCGCCACGGGGTTTCAAGCAATCCATTGCCGCAGTTGCGCCGGGGCACCGGCAGCGCAAACCGCAGGTTTCGTTCATGCAGCATTCATTTTTGCAATGACCATGATATACATGGTCTACGGATCAATCCCTGGCATCGAGAACATCACATGCTCGACAAACCCATGAAGCTTATCGAGAACCTGCCCTTCGAGACCGACGGCGGCATCGCGCCGCGCGGCCGCATCGGGCTGATTGTTCTCGCCAGCGACTTCACCATTGAGCATGAATGGCGGCGCATTTTCGACGCCGTGCCAGGTGCGGCGCTCTATCACAGCCGGATTTTCAACGATAACCAGATCACCCCGGAGACACTGCGGGCCATGGAACCGCGCATCCGCGATTGCGCCGATGTGTTCCTGCCCGGGGCAAAAATGGACGTCATCGCCTATGGTTGCACCTCCGCCTCGATGGCGATTGGCGAAGAGCGGGTGTTCGAACGCATCCGTGAAGCCCGGCCCGGCGTGGCCTGCACCACGCCGATTACCGCCGCATTCGCCGCTTTCAAGGCGTTCAAGGCCAACCGCATCGGCGTGCTGACGCCCTATCGCGCCGACGTAAACCGGATTGTCGCCGATTATATCCGCGGGCGCGGTTTTGAAGTGCCGGTCTTCGGCTCCTTCAACGAAGAGTCGGATGCCGTGGTTGCCAGCATTTCGCCTGCCTCGATTCGCGCCGGCGTCCAGCGCCTTGCAGACGAAGGCGGCATCGACGCGGTGTTCGTCTCCTGCACGTCGGTGCGTCTGGCCGAGGCAGCCGCCGAAATCGAAGCCGAAGTCGGCTTGCCTGTCACCTCGAGCAATCACGCCATGGCCTGGCATGCCTTGCGGCTGGCCGGCGTCAATGATCAACTACCTGAATTTGGAAGGCTTTTTACCCTTCCGGCATAAAGCCAGCCCGTTCGCAACAAGCACCGCGATCATCAACCAAGGGGGAGACCTGGATTGAAGCAGAACTAACAGCCAGCGAGGCAACGCAGACAACTGAAAGATAGGCGTTCAATTCTGAACTCCGGGGGGAGTAACGAATGACAGACGGCACTGCGCGGCGGCGGCAGGGCAAAAAACGGATGCTTGCGACCATTCTGGACGCAATGCACCGGCTCGACGCTATATTTCCGGAAACGCGCCCGGAAACCGTGAATTTCGGCGCACTGATCATGTGCTGCCGGCTCATCCTGGCAGACGGAATCGTTCATCCGCTGGAAACCCGCTTCCTGACCCGCCTGGTTGCACCGCAGATAAAGCTGCGAAAGGATGATGTCGAATTCATCTGCGACCGGATCGAGGGCCGCTGCATGACGGGCCGGCATCTGGAGTGGCTGATATCGTTCATGCAGTCCAGCATGGCGCCGGATGACCGCTCTGCACTGGCCGAAGCCTTGCAGGAACTGGCAGTGGCTGACCACAACCTTCACACCGCGGAACTGCAGGTCATCGACCAGGCGCTGCACCTGCTCGGCTTGAAATCCGCCCCACGGGTTGCGGCAGGCTAGGGTCAGCAGGACCTATACCTGCTCGGCCATCAGGCACAGCAGTTCGAACATCATGGTGACGCCCGCCAGCGCAGTGTAGCCGGACGGGTCGAACGGCGGCGACACCTCGACCACGTCGGCGCCGATCAGGTTCAACCCGCGCAAGGCGCGCAGCATGGCCTGCGCCTCGCGCGTGGTGAATCCACCTGCCTCCGGCGTGCCGGTGCCGGGTGCGAACGCCGGGTCCAGGCAATCGATGTCGAAAGTCACGTAGGTCTCACCGCCGCCCACGATCTTGCACGCCCGCTCCATGGTCTTGTCGAGGCCATCGGCAACCGCTTCCTCGATGCTGATCATGGTTACGCCGTGCTTCGCCCCGAACTCGCGGTCTGACCAGTCATAGACGCCGCCGCGCAGCCCGATCTGCACCGTGCGCTTCGGGTCCAGCACGCCTTCCTCGATGGCCCGGGCGAACGGTGTCCCGTGGGTGAACTTCGAGCCGTGGAAATAGCTGTCCCACAAGTCCGAGTGGGCATCGAACTGGATCATGCCGACCGGCTTGTCCTTGCCCAGCGCCCGCAGGATCGGCAACGAGCACAGGTGATCGCCGCCGGCCGACAGCGGCCGGATGCCGGCTGCCTTGACCTTGTTGTAGAAAGTCTCGATCCGCCCCATCGCGTCCATCAGGTCGGCCGGGTTGACCGGCGCATCGCCAAGGTCCGCCACGTTGGCCAGCCTGAACGGCTCGATCTTCAGGTGATGATGCACCGCGCGGATCATGGCGGACGCATCGCGCATCTGCCGCGGTCCGTGGCGCGGGCCCGGCCGGTTGGTGGTGCCGCCATCCCACGGCACGCCGATCAGGCCGATGTCCACGTCGCCTGCGTCTTCAAGCTTGACCTGCGGCAGCCGCATGAACGTGGCCACGCCGGCAAAGCGCGGCACTTCAAGGCCCGGGATTGGTTGATAGAAATCGTTGTTGGGACGGCTCATGTCTCTGCCTCGTTGCGGATCGGGAGACACAGACTTGAACAACTGACCCCGTTCAGGCAAGCCTTGGTTTCACAAAAGTTTTTCAACGCTCCGGACCTGCCCCATGAACCTTGCCCACTGGATCGAACGCAACGCGCTGGAACTGCCGGACCACCCCGCCGTGGGCAAGGGCAAGCAGGCCGTCTGGACCCACGCCCAGCTGCGCGAGCGGGTGGAACGGCTGGCCGGCGGGCTGCTTGCCCTGGGCCTCGAGCGCGGCGACCGCGTCGGCCTCGCCATGAAGAACGTCCCGGAATACTTCGAATGCCTGTTCGCCATCTGGCATGCTGGCCTTGCCGCCGTGCCGATGAACGCCAAGCTTCACGCCTCGGAATTCAGCTACATTATCGGGAATTCAGGCTGCCGTGCGGTGTTCACGACGCCGGATTTAACTGGGGTTTTGCGCGAAGTTCAGCCGCGCTGCGTTGAACACGTCATCGATGTCGCCTCGCCCGCCTATGCCGCCTTGCTCAGCCACGGCCGCGCGAAGATCACCTATGTCGAGCCGGACGAACTGGCCTGGCTGTTCTACACTTCCGGCACCACCGGCAGGCCCAAGGGTGCCATGCTGTCCCACCGCAACATCGTGGCGATGACCCTCAACTACTTCACCGACTTCGACCGCGTGAGGCCGGAAGACTCGATCCTCCACCCCGCCCCGTTGAGCCACGGCTCGGGCATGTGGATGTTCCCGCACGTGTGCGCCGGCGCGGTCAACGTGGTGCCGGACTCGGGCGGCTTCGACCCGGCCGAGATTTTTGACCTCATCGGCCACTGGCAGGGTGTGTCGATGTTCGCCGCCCCCACCATGGTGCGCCGGCTGACCACTTCCGGCATCGAGGCTGACGTGTCCAACCTCAAGCTGATCATCTATGGCGGTGCACCGATGTACGTCGAGGATTGCATCGCCGCGCTTGACCGCTTCGGCCCCAAGCTTGCCCAGCTTTATGGTCAGGGCGAAAGCCCGATGACCATCACCCACCTGTCGCGCGAGGTGATGGCTGACCGCGATCACCCGAAATGGCGCCACCGCCTGGGCTCAGCCGGCGTGGCTGACAGCTGCGTCCATGTGCGCGTGGTGGACGAGGACGGCAACGAGCTGCCCGTTGGCGAAAAGGGGGAGATCATCTGCCGGGGCGACAGCGTCATGTCCGGCTACTGGAACAATCCCGAAGCCACCGCCAAGGCATTGAAGAACGGCTGGCTGTGGACCGGCGACGTGGGGCTTTTCGACGAGGATGGCTACCTCACCATCACCGACCGCTCCAAGGACCTGATCATTTCCGGCGGCACCAATGTCTACCCGCGCGAGGTGGAAGAGGTACTGCTGCAGCTGCCGGAACTGGCGGAAGTGTGCGTCATCGGCCGGCCCCACCCGGACTGGGGCGAAGTGGTGGTCGCCTACCTGGTAAAGGAGCCCGGCGCAGAGATTTCACAATCTGCGGTCGATGCCCATTGCCTTGAAAACATGGCACGCTTCAAGCGGCCCAAGGCCTATCGCTTCGTCGATGCCTTGCCCAAGAGCAACTATGGCAAGATACTGAAAACCGAAGTCCGCGACATCGAGAAGGGCTTTGACTGGGAGGACTAGACCATGGCCGTGATCCAGGTACAGGGCGTTCACCACATCACGCTGAACGGCGCCGACCGGCAGACCTCCATCGACTTCTGGGAAGGTGTGCTCGGCATGCCGTTCGTGTTCGAGCAGCCGAACCTGGACGACCCGGAAACCAACCACCTCTATTTCGATCCCGGCGACGGACGGCTGATCACCATCTTCACCCGCGAGGACCGCGAGCCGGACGCCCGGCCCAACCCCAACGGCATCGGCAACCTGCACCACATCGCCTTCATCGTGTCGCGCGCCACCTACACGCAACTGGTGGACCGGCTGGAGGAAGCAGGTTTCGGCAATTCCGGCGAGGTGGACCGGGGCTTCATGGACTCGTTCTATTTCCGCGACCCGCTGGGCCAGCTGCTGGAACTGGCGTGCTACAAGTTCGACCCGCCCTTCGGCTTCACCCACGCCGACGTGCTGCACGAGGCCCACAAGCTCCGGGTCGAGGAAGGCGACTACAACATATCCGACACCCACATCGCCGACGCGCTGATGGTGCTGAGCCAGCGCCGGACGGGGACATTGAGTGAGTGAACGCGGCTCGGGTGATGCGCACGCTGCTTCAGATGGCAGCTCTGCGGTTGAAGCGGGTATGTTCTATGAATACCGGATATCTGCTACTCCCCCGTTGCAGACTATGGCTGAACCAGCAGACTCGTTGGCCCCGGACCAGTTCTGCTGGGAAATATTAGCCCAGCGCAGCCCGGACAACAGGGTTCATCTTGCCGGGTTCTGTCAGCGCGGCCATATGCCCGCCCCGCTCCAGTTCCTCAAAACGCCAATCTGTACAGGCCTGCTTCATCAGGTCGACGATCTCACTTATCGAGTTAACAGTATCACTTGCACTGATCACAGTCGTATGCTTGGGGAGCTTGGCAATCCATTCTGACAAAGGGATGCTCTCGTTCATGACTGCGCCCCATTCATGGAAGTTCGGCTTCAGCGCTTGGGCAAACTTCACTCGCCGTTCTTGCGGCATGGCATCCCAGCTGCCGTCTCCTGTCCAGTAGTCGGCAAAAACGGCTGCAGCTGCCTCCCAATCCTCCTTGGCGCCATTTTCTTTGATGCAGTCTCTCAAGCTTTTCGCTTCAGCAAAAGCATCCAGCCGTTGGTCCAGTTCTAGCAAATAGAAAGGATTGGGTTCGATAAGTACAAGCCGTTCAACCCGATCACCAAACAGTGCAGCCGCTTTCATCGCGACCGAGCCGCCGAATGAATGCCCAACTATAGAGAACCTGCGTTCCTGATCGGGCAGGATCGCGTGCAGCAGTTCTGCTTGATCCAGCAACGTCTGACCGCGCGACATCGTCCATGCATCAGTTCCTCCATAGCCATACAGGTTAACGGCAATCAGATGAAATTGATCAGAAAGGTCGTCCATCAAACGACGCCACTGGCTCGCGCCGGCGACGCTTGAGTGAAGTAGTACAACGGTTGGCCCGTCGCCTTTTTCAAGATAATCCACAATAGGTTCGCTCATCCAAAGCACCTGTCTGCCCAATATGAAATCTTCAAACGCTTGTTTGGACACACCCTCTCATTGATCAATGCTATCAGACGCTGCCCAATGCGTCATCGTGAGCACCGCAAGGCCGTTCGTTCGACCAGAACGAAGGAAGTTCCTGATACCTTTCGGACGACCGAGACCACGCTGGAGGCAGATCGCTTGCGAGGGCATAACAGACCGTGTTCGAGGCAGTCGAAATCCGCCGGAGTAGACGCCAAAGGGAACTACGGGTCTTTGACACATTCTATCGAAGTTCAGTGCAATCCTGCCACAGGCGGCGCTTTGGCAAGAACCGGCCGGCGCGAAAGCAGGGTTCGGCGCGCCTCGTCTGCTAGACCCAGCTTCATCAGCGTATGAACATAGGTGAGTTCGATCAGGTCACGCTGGGCGCGGCTTCCGCCGAGACGATCAGCACTTGCGAGAACAGGTGTGAGTTCATCCAGTGCCGCTGACCAATTGCCTCGTGCAATTCCTTCGAAGGCTCTCGCAACCGGCCTGACGAGGTCTCCTGCAAACCCTTTTGCAGCCTCGGCAATTCGCGCCAGACGTTCTCCTTCTCCCGCCATTGCGTGGCTTAGGGCGGCATGTATGTCGGCAAAGCTCTGCCCGGTTTCAGGGAAGTACTTTACGGCGTAATCGCTGATCGCTTTCCATCGCTGGGAATCTACGGTGAAGCCCGCAATGCTGGCGCGATGCAGGATCGCGACGGTGTCGGTGAGGATGTTTATAGGCAGTCCCTTGGATGCATCAGGGCCGACCAAGCTGTCGAGAGTGGCCCACATTGTCTCTTCATCGCCTGCATGCAGCGCCCAAAGCGCAAGATGCCAGCTCAGGTGCCCGTGCAAGACCGCGCGGTCGTCATAGTCCTGGAGCCATTCAGCCAGGTATTGCCGGCCCGCCGCCGTCTCGCCCGCCTCGTACTCAGCGTGAGCCTTGAAATGCGCTCCGTTGGCATTACGGGGGTTCAACGCCAGCGCCTTCTCCATCAGCCTTTGCGAAGCAGCAATCTGCCCGGTTTCGCAAAGTGAAATGGCGTGCATGGACATCATCCACCAGTCCTCGCCATAGTGCGGCATCAGTGCATCGGTAAAGGCCAGCAATTCCGCCTCATGCGCAACTTCACCCGAAAAGCCTATCAACCCGAACACGCTGGTGCAGAGCTGCGCCACCATTGCATCTCGAGGATGTTCGAGCACGTGCGCTCTGACAGCCTGGCACGCCTTGGCAGCTTCGCCTGACAGCAGAAGGGCAATTGTTCCAATGTGATCACGCTCTCTCTGAGTGGCGGACGCCGCCAATGCTTTTGCTTGCTCGTTGGCAGCCTTTGCCTCTGCCACCCTGCCGGCAGACATCTGTGCGCGGGCGAGCCCTGCATGCCCCAGGGCAAAGCCGGGGTCCTCGGTTACCGACGCCTCAAACGCCTCAACAGCTCCGAAATTCGCACCAAGGAACAATCTTAAGCCGGTGTTGTAGTGGTCCAACGCTTCGCTTGAGTGTGTTGAAATGGCGTTCCCGTATCCGTCTTGAAGCGCCATCAGCGTACCCCTGCCTCACATGATAAATTCAACAAAGATGCGATTGCAGTATGGATGAAATAGCTACTCGTTCAAAGGATGCCGGGCCCCTGTACACATCTCGTCTTCAAATTGCACAAGCGTATGAGATGGCAAAAGTCCGGCCCGTTACCCGGTGCCAGCGGTTGAACGCAGGCTGCCAGGCACGAGCAAAACCTGGCGAATGATCACCCCGACTGAACCGGCTTCTTCGCCCGCCCCCGCATGGCAGGCCGCCACACGCCCAGGATGACATTGGCCACCGTCAGCGCCAGCACCACGGCGAGCGCCTGCCACTCGCTGGCAATCGCTTCCTGCAACTGCGCCTGAGTCGCCGAGCCATCGGCCACCTTCACCGAAAACTCAGCCGCCGCATTTGCCTTGTGGCCGACGAAGCCAAGGGTGCCCTCGAACATCGAGATGCCCAGCAGCGCCTTCGCCCACGCCCAGCGCTGGTCAAGAAACGGCGCGTGCACCGCCATGGCAACGAGGCCGGACACCAGCGCCACCGCCAGCGACGGCACCAGCAGGTAGTCGCAGATGGCGCTGATCGAGGCGCGCAGGTCTGCGTATTGCTGCGGCGTGTCCTGCGGCCCGTAGACCAGCAGCACGCCATAGCCCGCCAGCGCCCCGATCATGCCGCAGGCAGCCAGGCTGTGCAGGATTTTCAGTGTCTTGCGGGTGCGCTGCGCCAAGTCCCAACCTCTCGCTCGTCACCCCTTGACGTTCAGACGCCGCGGAGTGTTGCACAAGGTTTCGACGCCGGTCTCGGTAATGAGGATCGGCTCGGTGATCTCCAGCCCGCCGTCATCCAGCCACAGGGCCGGCATGAAGTGGAAGATCATGCCGGGCTTCAGCACGTTCTTGTCGCCACGGCGGAACGACATGGTGCGCTCGCCCCAGTCCGGCGGATAGCTGAGCCCGATGGAATAGCCGGTGCGCGAGTCCTTCGAAAACCCGTGCCTCTCCAGCGTGTCGTAGAAAGCGATGGCGATATCCTCGCAGGTATTGCCGGGCTTCGCCTTCTCTAGGCCGGCGTCCACGGCTTCGAGCACCGCCTTCTCGGCGTCGAGATACTTCTGTGGCACCTTTCCGAGGAACAGCGTGCGCGACTGCGGGCAGTTGTAGCGCCGGTAGCAGCCGGCAATCTCGAAGAAGGTGCTCTCGCCTTGCCTGAACGGCCGGTCGTCCCAGGTCAGGTGAGGTGCGGTGGCGTCCATACCGGACGGCAGCATCGGCACGATGGCCGGATAGTCGCCCCAGTGCCCGTCCGCGCCTTCCACCGAGACCTTGTAGAGCTCGGCCACCAGCCGGTTTTTGGGCAGGCCCACCTCTGCCATGTCGACGATGGTGGCGTGCATGCGCTCGACGATCTTTGCCGCACGGCGCATGAACTCGATCTCGTTGGCCGACTTGATGGCGCGCTGCCAGTTGACCAGGCCAACCGCGTCGCTGAACTTCGCCTGAGGCAGATGTTTTTTCAGGCTCTCCCACGCCGCCGCCGTGAACCAGTAATTGTCCATCTCGACGCCGATGCGGGCCTTCTCCCAGCCGCGCTCCTTGATGATGCCGGACAGGTGGTCCATCGGGTGGCGCTCGGTGGACTGCACATAGTGGTCGGGGTAACCGATGATGTTGTCATGCGCCATGAAGGCGGTGCGATAGGCGCCATTGGCGTCCATGCCGCGCCCCCACCAGACCGGCTCTCCCTCGAGGCCCACCAGCACCGCCTGGTGCACATAGAATGACCAGCCGTCATAGCCGGTCAGCCACCCCATGTTGGACGGGTCGGACACGATGATCAGGTCAAGCCCCCGTTCGGCCATGGCGGCCCGGGTCTTGGCGATGCGCGCGGTGTACTCATCGCGCGAAAAATGCAATACGGCGTCAGTCATTGGTGGGCAGCCCCTCGACGGCAGGTGACAGATGGTCCAAGAATGACGCCCGAACGCCCCTCCTTTCAATCCTGCCAGCGACATAATTTTCATGGGTACAGTTTTCGACATCATCGTCATCGGCGGCGGCATTGCCGGCATGTCGGCCGCTGCCGAACTCAGCCGCGATCACAAGGTCTGCGTGCTGGAGCGCGAAGCGGCCGCCGGCTACCACTCCACCGGACGCTCTGCCGCCACCTTCGTGCCCAGCTACGGCCCACCCGCCTTCCAGGCGCTGGCGCGGGCCAGCGAGGCGTTCTTTACCGGCGCCGATCCGCAATTCTGGCCTGAGCCGCTGCTTAGCCCCCGTGGCGAGGTGATGATGATCGCGCCCGGTGAGGAAGCCCACATTGCCGAAGGCCAGGCGCTGGGCCTGATCGACCTGCCGCTTGACGAGTTGAAGCGCCGCGTGCCGCTGTTGAGGCAGGAGACGCTGGTGGCCGCGCTGATCGACGAGGCTGCCCGCGACATCGACGTGGACCTGCTGCTGCAGGGTTACGTGAAGCTGCTGCGCGCACGCGGCGGCGAGGTCCGCTTCAAGGCGGAAGTGACCGGCTTCACCCGGCACTATGGCGCCTGGCAGGTGCAGACTGCAGGGGGTGACAGCTTCAGCGCCGGGATGGTGGTCAATGCCGCCGGCGCCTGGGCGTCAGAAATCGGACGGCAGGCCGGAGCGCAGGACATTGCCATCACGCCGAAGCGCCGCTCCGCCATGCTGCTCGACTTGCCGCCGGATTGCGGACTGGACGGCTGGCCCCTGTGCTTCGGCGCTGGAGAAACCTTCTATTTCAAGCCCATGGGCGGCCGGCTGATGCTGTCGCCCGCCGACGCAACGCCGGTCGACCCGCATGATGCGTGGGCCGACGACATGGCGCTTGCCGAGGCGGTGGAGAAGTTCCAGCAGGTGATCGACTTCGAAGTCACCCACGCCGGCCAGAGCTGGGGCGGCCTGCGCTCGTTCGCGCCTGACGGCAACCCGGTCGTTGGCTTTGACGAGGTCCAGGACCACTTCATCTGGCTCGCCGGACAGGGGGGATACGGCATCCAGTCGGCGCCCGCGCTGGGACGCATGATCTCCAGCTTGGTCAACTCCGATCACACCATACGGGAAAGCACCTACGCCGGGCTTGAACTGGCAGCCATTTCCCCTGCAAGGTTTGCAGGCGGCGGAAAGACACAAGGTGACTAGATGAACGATGGCGGCGTGAGTGTTGGCGAGGCCCTGGTGGGGCTGCTGGAGGCGTATGGTGTCGACACGGTGTTCGGCATTCCGGGCGTACACAACGTTGAAATGTACAGGGCACTGCCGCGCTCGAGGATAACCCACATCCTGCCCCGCCATGAACAGGGCGCAGGCTTCATGGCCGATGGCTATGCCCGGGCAACCGGCAAACCGGGGGTATGCTTCACCATCACCGGGCCTGGCCTGACCAACATTCTCACCCCGATGGGCCAGGCCTGGTCGGATTCGGTGCCGATGCTGGTGATTTCCTCGACGCTCGACGTGAAGGACACCGGCCAGGGCCGTGGCCGCCTGCACGAGATGATCTCGCAGCTCGATGCGGCGCGCTCCTGTGCGGCGCTTGCCGCTACCTGTTATACGGCCCGCGACGTGCAGGACCGGATTGCCGAGGCTTTCGCGCTGTTCGCCTCTGCCCGGCCCCGGCCTGCCTATATCGAGATTCCGCTCGATGTGCTGAAGTACCCGGCCGGTGAGGGCTGGTCGGCTCGGGCCCTGCCCGGGCGGCCCAAGGCAAGCGCCGATTCCGTTGACGAAGCAGCCTGCCGGCTCGCACATGCCCGCAAGCCGGTGATCATCCTGGGCGGTGGCGCCCGCCATGCCGGCGCGGCTGCAGCCGAGATTGCCGAGCATACCGGTGCCGTCATCTTCACCACGATCGCGGCCAAGGGCGCGGTGCCGGAAGCTCATCCGCTGCTGGCGGGCGCCCTGTTGCCAAACCCGAAAGCCATGCAGTTCATCAACGAGGCGGACGTAGTGCTGGTGGCTGGCAGCGAGCTGTCCGAAACCGACCTCTGGGACCAGCAGTTTGACCTCAAGGGCAACCTGATTCGCGTCGATATCGACCCCGCGTCGCTGGCGCGCCCCTTCCCGGCGGACCTGCCGATCCTCGCCGATGCCGACTGCGCACTGCCGGCAATCGCCTCGCGCTTTCACGACAAGTGTGACAGGACCGGTCGCATTGCCGAAGTTGCCGCCCTTCGCAGCGCCTGCGCCGAAAACGCAGACGGCATGCGCCGCACCATCGCAACCGTGCTGGAGACAGTCCGCGCCGCCTTGCCGGAAGATACCATCATCGCCTCCGACATGACCCAGATCGCCTATGCTGCCAACGAGGTGCTGCCGATGACCCGGCCGGCCTGCTATCTGCACCCCGTCGGATTCGGCACGCTGGGCTATGCCCTGCCGGCCGCAATCGGCGCGCGCGCCGGCGTGCTGGGCCAACCAGTTGTCGCGATGGCCGGTGACTATGGCTTCCAGTACACCTGCAACGAACTGGGTACGGCGGCAGAAATGGGCCAGCCGCTGGTGGTGCTGCTGTGGAACAACGATGCGCTGGGACAGATCCGCGACGACATGGTGTACAAGGGTATCCAGCCCAACGCCGTGACGCTGAAGAACCCGGACTTTGCCGCATTGGCGCGGTCCTATGGCTGCGAAGCCATGCAGCCGCAGTCGCTTGATGAGCTTGCCTCGGCGATTGCCTCCGCGCTGAAGGCGAAGGGTCCGGTGCTGATCGAGGTCCGGCCCTCCATCGTGAAGGGCTGAAAAACCCATGACCGCGCACCGGCATGCGGTGGTGTTCGATGTCGACGGCCCGCTGCTGGACCTGACTTCGCCGGAGGAGGATGCCTTCTTCGAGTCATTCCGGCTGTTGCACGGCATAGACGGACTGTCGCGCGACTGGGACAGCTACCGGGTGCGCAATGACCGCGAGATCATCCACGAGATCCTTGAGAACCACCTGGGCGCTTCCTTCGGTGCGCACCACTACGATGAGGTGCTGTCGGCCTATGACCGCATCCTCACCGGCGGCTTTGCCTCGGGCCAGCTCAAGGTGACCCCGATCCCCGGCGCCGCGGAACTGCTGCACGCATTGAGCGGCATCAATGGACTGGCGCTCGGCACCGCCACCGCAAACATTCGCCGGGCAGCTGAGATCCGGCTGCGCGCGGCAGGCTTCTGGGACCATGTCAGCCGCTATCCCGGCGCGGCGGACGAGGGCGGCCACAAGCACCAGGTGCTGGCGCGGGTGATCGCGGACATGGACCTGCCGCCGCAGCGCGTGGTCTATATCGGCGACAACCTGAATGACCTCGAAGCCGGCCAGGTCAATGGCACACACTTCATCGGCTTTCACGTTGGCCCGGCCAAACGCCAGCGGCTGTTGGACCATGGCGCCCGCCACGTAACCGGTGATCATCGCGAGACGCTTGCCTTGATCCGGGATATGCTCAACATCGCACCATGAGTGATCCTGCAATCGAGCTGAACGAGGACTGCAAGTCCATGCTGGCGGGCGGCAAGGGGCCGGCCACACGATTCGCCATGCAACTTGTACTGCGCGCAGCCCAGGTCACCGGTGCGGCGCGGCTGGTGCCGGTCACCTTCGCCCATATCGACGCCTGCTTCTATGCAGGTCAGGCCCATGTTGATTTTGCCCGCTTCATGCTGGACGGCGGCGCCACCTTTGCGGTACCGGCCTGGACCAACAACGGGCTGGTGAGCCTCGTCAACACCGAGGCGCGCGACCCGGAGACCGAGATGGCGCGCGGCGCGCGCGAACTGATGCAGCTTTACGCAGCGCTCGGCTGCAAGACGGTGTGGACCTGTGCGCCCTACCAGCTGCCCGGACGGCCCAAGGCGGGTGACCACATCGTCGTCGGCGAATCCAATGCGGTCAGCTTCTACAATGCCGTGGTGGGCGCGCGCACCAACAAGTACGGCGACTATCTCGACGTCGCTTGCGCCGTTACCGGCTACGCCCCCTTCTATGGCCTGCACACCGATGAAGGACGCAAGGCAACCATCCTGTTCGACACCAGCGCCATTCCGGAAGACCTCAAGCGGCAGGACATCTACTTCCACCTGCTCGGCACGGTGATCGGCCAGCGCGCGGGCCATGCAGTCCCGGCCATCGATCAACTCGGCCCAGGCACCGGGGAAGATGCGCTGAAAGCCATCTCCGCCGCAGCAGCAGCCGCCGGTGGCGTTGAGCACTGGCATGGCATTGGCCGCACACCGGAGGCGCCGGACCTGCAAACCGCCTTCGGAGGGCATAGTCCTCAGCGAGTCGAAACAATAACATTGAACGATCTTGCCGGCGCCCGCCGGCAACTTACCTCGTCCAGTGATGGGCCAGTGACCATGGTCGCCCTCGGCACCCCGCATTTCTCGTTCACCGAGTTTGCTGCGCTCACCCCGATGATTGCCGGCCGCAAGGTAAAAAGCGGCGTAAAACTGAGTATTTCCACCAGCCGCCACGTGCGCGATCTTGCCATTGAAAAGGGCTGGATTCCCCAGCTTGAAGCCGCTGGCGCCGAGATCATGGTGGACACCTGCAGCTACTTCTCACCCGCCATCCGAGGTTGCAAGGGCCGGGTCATGACCAACGCCGCCAAGTGGGCGTGGTACGCACCGGGACAGTTGAGCGTTGAAGTCTGTTTCGGCTCGCTACTGGAATGCGCCGAAACAGCTGTACGTGGCGAAGTCTGGCGTGATCCGCAACTGTGGCAGGGGCTCGACTGATGGAGATACACGCCCGCATATTGTTCGACGGCTCTGCCGAGGCAGATGTCATGCGGTTGGGCGCACCGTTGAGTTTCTGGGGTGGTTTCGATCCGCTATCAGGAATCATCCTCGACAACAACCACCCGCAGAAAGGGCAAAGCCTGAAAGGCAGGATACTGGTCATGCCGGCCACTCGCGGCTCAGGCGGCACGCCCGGCGGCGTGGCTGAGGCCATCCGCAACGGCTCAGGTCCGGTGGCGGTGATCATGGGCGAGGGCGATGTCAACGTCATGGTGGGCGCCGCCGTGGCACAACAGCTCTACGGCCTCACCTGCCCGATCCTTGAAGTATCCGGCGCGGACTACGATGCCGTTGCAGCAGCCCGGCACCTGCGCATCCGCGAAGGCGGCATCATCGACATCGAGTTCTAAGCCTGCCAGTCTTTCAGTTCTTCCTTGCGCCGCGCCATGAACGCCTTGAGGGCTTCATCCACGGCCTCGTCCATAGCAGGTTCTTGATAGGCTTCAAGCATCTGTTTCCACACGCGATTTGCGCGCTCCGTGGCGGTTCTGGCGCCATCCTCATGCCAGCTTTCATAGTTTCGCCAGTCCGAAATCATCGGCGCGTAGAACGCGGTTTCGAAGCGCTCCAGAGTATGACCCGTGCCGAAGAAATGCCCGCCGGGTTCCACGCTCTTGATGGCGTCCACCGCCAGGGCCTCGTCGCTCACATCGAAAGGCTTCAGGCTTGCCGCCCACTGCCGGATCATCTCCGCATCGACCACGGTCTTCTCCAGCGAAGCCGACAACCCGCCTTCCAGCCAGCCAAGGCCGTGATGCACAACGTTGACGTGGCCCATCACGCAGGCCCACAGCGACATGGCGGTCTCATAGGTCGATTGCGCGTCGACGCAATTGGAGGCGTTCACGTTCGACGACCGGTAGGGCAGCCTGAAATGACGCGCCAGCTGGCCGCCGATCAGCACCGCCTGCACATATTCCGGCGTACCGAAGGCTGGTGCGCCGCTCTTCATGTCGACATTGGAGGTAAACCCGCCGAACAGCACCGGCGCGCCCGGGTTGGCCATCTGCGCCAGCGCGATCACGCCAAGCGCCTCAGCCGTCTGCTGCACCAGCGCACCAGCCACCGTAACCGGGCTCATGGCGCCGGCCAGCGTGAACGGGGTTATGGCGACCGCCTGGCCGTACTCGCCGAAGCAAAGGAGGCCATCGAGCAGTTCCTCGTCTACCCGGCGTGGGCTGTTGACGTTGAACGAGGTCACCAGCGAGCACTGGGACCTGATCTGGTCCAGGCTGACGCCCCGGGCGATCGCCGCCATCTCGATGGCGTCCATGGCGCGGAACCGTGACACCGACCGCACGAACGCGGCCCGGTCCGTGTAGCGCAGGATCGCATAGGCATTGTCGAGATGCCGCGTCGGCACCGGCAGGTCCATCGGTTCGACGATGGAACCGCCCATCATGTGCGCCACGCCCAGCGAGTGGTTGAGCTTCACCAGGTTGACGAGGTCCTGATAGCTGCCGGAGCGGCGGCCCTTGTCGATGTCGTTGATGTTGGGTGGCGAGCCCACCGTGTTGAAGTTGACAGTGTTGCCGCCGATGACAGTGTCTCGCCCGGGGTTGCGGGCGTGCAGGTCATATCGCTCCGGCGCCAGCGCCACGAAATGCTCAACCGTGGCCCGGTCCATCCGCACCAGCTTCGTCGCCCGGTCCACCTTGCAGCCATTGGCGGCATAGATGTCGAGACAGCGATCCGAGAGGATTTCCAGCCCCGCCTCTTCGAGTACCCGGTACGCCGCATGAACGATGCGCATCAGCTGGTCCTGGCCGATCAGTTCCAGCGGCGGCAGCGGATTGACCAGCGGCGGCAGCACTTGCGGCAAGCCTGTCCCGCCACGGCCATCGCGGGCATGTCCGCCCCTGCCCCGGCGCCTGGCGCCCTCACGGCCTGTCATGACTTCGCTCCCGCCCTGTTTCCTGTCGCCAAGCTAGGCGCACACTGGCCCCCGGGCATGACAGATAGGGACAGCAACTTGGCCGCAGGCGACAAACATTGACATTGCTCCTGATCCGCGCTGAAAGCTGCGACAAGAGTGACCGCAACGCGCCGGCATTCCGGCAAGGCACGGAAGCAACATGATCAGCCCGACCAGACTGACCCACCTGCGCCAGCTTGAAGCCGAGAGCATCCACATCATGCGCGAGGTCGCCGCCCAGTGCGAGCGCCCGGTCATGCTGTACTCGATCGGCAAGGACTCGGCCGTCATGCTGCACCTCGCGATGAAGGCGTTCTATCCGGCCAAGCCGCCGTTTCCGCTGCTCCACGTGGACACCACCTGGAAGTTCCGCGCCATGATCGAGTTCCGCGACCAGCTGGCGAAGGAGCTCGGTTTCGATCTGCTGGTGCACACCAACCAGGAAGGCCTCAAGGCCGGCGTCAACCCGTTCTCGGTGGGGTCGGCCCGCCACACCGACATCATGAAGACCGAGGCGCTGAAACAGGCGCTCGACATGTACGGCTTCGACGCAGCCTTCGGGGGCGCACGCCGCGACGAGGAAAAATCACGCGCCAAGGAGCGCATCTTCTCGTTCCGCAACGCCCAGCACCGCTGGGACCCGAAGAACCAGCGCCCGGAACTGTGGCGCACCTACAACACCCGCATCAACAAGGGTGAGTCAATGCGGGTGTTCCCGCTGTCCAACTGGACCGAGCTCGACATCTGGCAGTACATCCGCGACGAGAACATCCCCATCGTGCCCCTGTACTTCGCCGCCGAGCGCCCCGTGGTGCGCCGTGGCAACGACCTGATCATGGTCGATGATGACCGGATGCCGCTTCAGCCCGGCGAGAAGCCGGAAATGAAGATGGTGCGCTTCCGCACGTTGGGCTGTTACCCGCTGACCGGCGCCACCGAGAGTTCAGCCGACACGCTGGAAGCCATCATCGCCGAGATGCTGGTCACCACCACCTCCGAGCGCGCCGGCCGGGTCATCGACCACGACCAGTCCGCCTCCATGGAGAAGAAGAAGCAGGAGGGCTATTTCTGATGCGCCCGCTCGACCTGACTGCCGACAACATTGCCGACTACCTTGCCGAACAGTCGGCCAAGGACATGCTGCGCTTCATCACCTGCGGCTCGGTGGACGACGGCAAGTCCACGCTGATCGGCCGGCTGCTGTTTGAATCGAAGCTGATCTTCGATGACCAGTTGGCCGCGCTCGAAGCCGATTCGAAGCGCATGGGCACGCAAGGCCAGAACATCGACTTCGCGCTGCTGGTGGACGGCCTGGCGGCCGAGCGCGAACAGGGGATCACCATCGACGTGGCCTATCGCGCCTTCACCACGCCGAAGCGCAAGTTCATCGTCGCCGACACGCCGGGCCACGAGCAGTACACCCGCAACATGGCCACCGGCGCCTCCACGGCGGATCTTGCCGTTCTGCTGGTGGATGCCTCAAAGGGCATCCTCACCCAGACGCGGCGCCATGCCTACATCACCACCCTGCTCGGCATTCGCCACCTGGTGCTGGCGATCAACAAGATGGATCTCGTCAACTTCGGCCAGGCCACCTTTGAAAAGATCGAGCAGGACTTCCACGTCTTCGCCGAGGAGATTGGCGCAGGCGAGGTGACCTGCATCCCGATGTCGGCGCTGGGTGGCTGCAACGTCACCGGGCGCGGCGCCGAGACGCCCTGGTACTCTGGCCCCACGCTGCTTGAACATCTCGAAACCATCGACATAACGTCAGCCGAAACGGACAAGCCCGCCCGCATGCCGGTGCAGTGGGTGTGCCGCCCCGACCAGACCTTCCGGGGCTTTGCCGGCGTCATGACCGCTGGCACCCTGCAGCCCGGAGACCCGGTGAAGATCCTGCCCTCGGCGCGCGAAAGCCGGGTCAAGCGCATCGTCACCATGGACGGCGACCTCGACGCGGCAGTGGCCGGCCAGTCGGTCATGCTGACGCTCGAACACGAGATCGACGCCAGCCGCGGCAGCGTCATCTGCGCCGCCGATGCACCGGTGCAGGTGGCCGACCAGTTCGAGGTGCAGGTATTGTGGATGGGCGACGAGGAAATGCTGCCCGGCCGGCCCTACCTGATCAAGCTGGGCACCCGCACTGTGCCCGGCAAGCTGGCCACGCCGAAATACGAGGTCAACGTCAACACGCTGGAGCACACCGCCGCGCGCACCCTTGCGCTCAATGAAATCGGCGTCTGCAACCTGTCGCTTGACGAGCAGGTGCCGTTCACGCCGTACGAGGAAGACCGCGACCTCGGCGGCTTCATCATCATCGACCGCTACACCAACAATACCGTGGGCCTTGGCCTCATCCACTTTGCGCTGCGCCGCGCCAGCAATATTCACTGGCAGGCGCTGGACGTGAACAAGCAGACCCGCGCCGCCACCAAGAACCAGAAGCCGACGGTGCTGTGGTTCACCGGCCTGTCCGGTTCGGGCAAGTCCACGGTCGCCAACATCGTCGAGAAGCGGCTGACCGCCATGGGCCACCACACCTATCTGCTCGACGGCGACAATGTCCGCCATGGCCTCAACCGCGACCTCGGCTTCACCGACGCCGACCGGGTGGAGAACATCCGCCGCGTCTCGGAGGTTGCCAGGCTGATGGCCGATGCAGGCCTCATCGTGCTGGTCTCGTTCATCTCGCCGTTCCGCTCCGAACGCCGCATGGCGCGCGAAATGCTGGAGGCTGGCGAGTTTGTGGAGATTCACGTCGACACGCCGCTGGAAGTGTGCGAGGCCCGCGACGTGAAGGGCCTCTATGCCAAGGCGCGCGCCGGCCAGATCAAGAACTTTACCGGCATCGACAGCGACTACGAGGCGCCCGAAAATGCCGAGATCCGCATCGACACCAGCCAGAAGACGCCCGACGTCACCGCTGGTGAGATCATCGAATACCTCGAAAATGCAGGAAGGTTGAAACCCTGATGAGCCACACCCACGATCCCGTCATGCTGACCTGGCTGAACGGCCCGGATGTCGATGCGCTCGACATGACCAATGACGAGATCCTGGCGGCGGTAGAGCAAGGCCTCAAGGCGCAAGGCACCCCCGGCGGCGCGGTCATCGAGCCCCGCATGCACCTGACGCCGGACCCCGCATTCAATGGCCACTTCAACGTGCTGCGCGGTTACGTGGCGCCGATGGGCCTGGCAGGCGTGAAGATCGTCGGTGACTATGTCGACAACTACAAGCGCGGCCTGCCGTCGGAAATGGCGCTGCTCAACCTGTTCGATCCGCAAACCGGCATGCCGAAGGCCATCCTTGATGCGACCTTGATCACCGATGCCCGCACCGGCGCCCTGACGGCGCTGGGCGCGCGTCATCTGGCGCGCAAGAACTCGAAAGTTCTCGGCCATGTCGGCGCCCGCGGCACCGCCTACTGGAACGTCCGGCTGCTCGATCACCTGTTCGACTTTGACGAGATCAGGGTGCACTCGCGCCGCCCCGAAAGCCGCGACGCATTTGCAGCAAAGCTGGAAGCTGACCTCGGCAAGAAGATCACCGTGACGGACAACTGGCGCGACTGCCTGGAAGGCGCGGACATCATGGTCGAGGCCTCGCGTCTCAACGAACGGCAGGAACTCTTCAGCTCTGACTGGGTAACGCCCGGCACCTGCGTGATTCCCTACGGCACCGTGTCGGCGCTCGACATGCGCATGACCGGGATCATGGACAAGATCGTCATCGACGATTTCAGCCAGTTCCGCGCCGGCAAGCTGGGCGCACTGCGGCCTCACATCGATGCAGGCCTCGTCAGCGAGGAAACAGTTCACGCCGAGCTCTGCCAGATCATTACGGGTGCGAAACAGGGCCGCGAGCGTGATGACGAGACCATCCTGTTCTGGCATCGCGGCTTGTCGCTGTCCGACATCGCACTGGGCGCTGCCATGCTGGAGAAAGCCGCCCGGCTTGGCATCGGCCAGCAGCTTCGTTACCGGTAAACCCCGGCCAGCCCGCCCATCAGCACCAGCTCGCAGGCAATCGCCTCGATCTCGCGGCCAATGGGGCGGTCTTCGTCCATGAACGCCGAATACTGCCGCACCATCGCATGCGCCTGCGCCATCCGGTGGGCGATCGCATCCGGCTTTGCCAGGTCAACCGCCTGCGCGGCGGCAACCAGCTCGTAAGCCACGAGATAGCTCATCGTCTCGCACAACTGGTCCAGCTTGCGCGCCGCAAGCGGGCTGAGCGTGGCGGCATCCTCAACCCCGTTGGCGTTGAAACTGGCTACAACCGGCACCGGACTGGACAGGTGAATCACCTCGGCCCGCAGCGCCTCCAGCGGCTTCAGCAGGGGACCGAAGCCGGCCCGGCTGGTCGTGGCTGACGACAACAGCGGCGGCAACCCGGACACCTCCGGCGAGCACAGCCGCTGGATGCGCGAAACAAGATCATTGGCCGCCTGAGCCAGCGCACGCGATGCGGTATCAAGTGACTGGGCCAGCCACGACGTGTGATAATTGCCGGCAGAGATCACCCGGCCTTCCCCGATCACCACCAGCGGGTTGTCGGGACAGCTGTTGAGCTCGACCGTCACCGCCTGCTCGAGCATTTGCAGGGCCGCCAGCGCCGAACCATGGATCTGCGCCACCGAACGGATCGAGACCGGGTCCTGCAACCGCCGCGCCGCTCCCGGTTCATGCAGGCCGCTGCCTTCAAGCAGCTTCATCAGCAACGCCGCTGTTTCCGCCTGGCCCGGTTGTGGCCGCGCCCTGTTGGCAGCGGGCGCCAGCGGTGACAGGTTGGCCCTGAACCCTTCCATGCTCAGCGCGGCCGCCAGGTTAGCCCCAGCCAGCACGCGCCGCGCCTTGGCCAGCGCCAGCGCAGCGGACCCAACCGAGTGCGCCGGGTTGTTGCACAGGGCAAGCCCATCCTTGGGCCCCAGTTGCAGCGGCTTCAGCCCCGCCTTCTTCAGCGCTTGCACAGCAGGCAAGCGTTTGCCGTCCACAAATGCTTCGCCCTCGCCGATCAGTGCATGGGCCATGCCGGCCATCACCACCAGGTCGCCCGCCCCGATGGAGCCGGTGCGCGGCATCACCGGCGTGAAGCCGGCATTGAGCGCATCGGCCAGCGCCTGCGCCACGTGGGGGCTGGCGCCAGCTTCACCCGTCAGCAGCGTATTGAGCCTCACCAGCATGGCGGCGCGAACCTCCGGCACGGTGAGCGGCTCGCCCACCGCCTGCGCCCGGCCACGCACCGTCTGGTACGAGAAGGCGGCTGCCTCATCGCGCGACAGCAGTTCGGTAGCGCGCATGCCCAATCCCGTGGTCAGGCCGTAGGCCGGCAGGCCTTCGTCGAAATACCGATCGACGGCGGCGCGTCCCCGCTGCATTGCGTCTGCTGCCTCCGGTGCAACCTCGACCTTGCGGCTCCGTGCCACCGCCTCCACATCAGCCACCGTCAGCGCCCGGCCCGTCAGCACCAGAGCCCCGGCCTCCGGCTTGCCGGCTTTGGCGCCCGCGAGCAGCCGTTCAAGATTGACAACCGCGCGCTGGTGACGGCCGGCCATGATCACCTTGCCGCCCTGCCGGGCTTCCACTTCGAAGGTCAGGCGGATGCCGTCAATCTCGACAAGCTGCGAGGAAACGTCGACCGGCTGGTCCGGCGATGCCGCCCCCAGATGCTTCAGGTCGAAGCCGGTGCCGACACTTGCTTCGCCCTCTTCGAACAGGTGTTCGACAGCGTAAAGGGCAGCGAATTCCAGATAGCCGATGGTGGCGGGCGACGACACCACGTCGACTCCGGCATTGCCAATGGCCGAGGCAAGATCGGCCGGCTTGGGCCACACCTTGCCTTCATACCGCAGTCCAGGTTGGGCCGGTTTCATGAAACGTCATTCCGGAAGATTTGTCCCGCCAGCCTTACGCAGGCCGGCCGGGCGGGGATGGTTTGCGAACACCACCCGACTCTAGGATGAAGCGGTTCGATCGCACAAGCTTGTCGCGCATGTTTCGGGCAAAACTGCTCTCCAGCGCGTTGGCGATCTCGCCATCCTTGCCAACCAGATCGCGCAGTTGTTGCGCCTCGATGGCCCAATACCGGCTGTCCCGGATCAGCTTGACCGTCCCGTTGGCAGGATCGCCATGCAGCGCCGTCATCTCGCCGATGAAGGCGCCGGGTTCACACACCGCCACCGGCTTGCCGCCGGATGACACCAGCGCCTGGCCATCGGCCAGATAGATCAGGTGACTGACCGGCGCTCCTTCCCGGGTGAGCTGGGTGCCCTTGTCGCCCGATATCCACATACCGTGGTTGAGCAGCTTGCGCCGCTGCGCCATGGAGAGGTTGGGCAGGTGTCCATCCATGAAGGCCCGCTCCTCGTCACTGAACCGCGCAGACCGGTTCTGGTGCCATGTAATGAGCAATTGCACGATGTTGACCACAACCAGCAGCGTTTCCCAGAATGTGCCGACGGGGTCACGCAGCACGATGCTGGCATAGGTGATGCCGACAATGGCCGACAGGATCACCAGGATGCGCAGCCAGACCATCCGGCGCATCATCATGGATATTACAAGCAGGATGTAACTGGTATGGCCGAACAACCCTTCCGCCGACAGGGCTGATTCAAGAGTCAATTCCATAAGCGGCTGCCCGTCTTGATTGCACTGTTGCAATCAAACGATGAATGCGGATCAATCACAAGACGCAACGTCAACCCAGCAGCGGTTCTCGGCCGACGCGTAACAGGCCCGCTCGACCGCCTGCACAACCAGATAATCCGCAGCCTCGTTTTCCAGCGGGCTGCCATCCACCATGTGGCGGACCACGTGGTTGCACAGGTTGAAGACGCAGTCGCCGCCGAAGGCGGTATCCTTGAAGCTGAACGGGATTTCTGTCTCTTCAACAACACCATGGGAGCGCAGCAACAACCGGCCCTCTCCATCCAGACGCAAGCTCGCTGCGGATCCCTCGACCAGCAGCTCACCCATGGTGCGGCGCAGATTGCTGGCAGCATGGTCCACCAGCCGGTTGCAGTCGAGAACACCGCGCACCCCGCCCGGCATGTCGAAGATCATCAATCCCGCATCCTCGCCGGCGATTACCGGGTTGAGGCGGCGCAGGTCGGCGAACACGGCAGACGGATTGCCGGCCAGGTAGCGGAACGTATCGATCCAGTGCACCCCGGTTTCGTGCACCAGGAACCGCTCCATCTTCTGGAAGTAAGGCTGGCGCGACAGATAGGCGTCGGGGCCCTGGCCATCGCCCGGCCTCAAGCGGAAGGTGATCTGGTACACCTGGCCGAGCGCGCCCTGATCGAGCAGCTCCTTCACCTTGCGGTACCACGGCTGGAAGCGGAAGTTCTCGTGAACGCAGATGAACTTGCCGGCCTGGCGTGAGAGTTCAACCGCCTCGCGCGCCTCTTCCTGGCTGGCGCAGAATGGCTTCTGGCAAATCACCGGAATGCCGCGCTGCATGGCCACCCGGATCAGCGGCAGGTGCGAGGACGGCGGCGTGACGATGTCCACGAGGTCCGACTGAACCTCGTCGAGCATGGCGGTCATGTCGGTGAAGTGCGGCACACCGGCAGCCTCACCCGCCGCGCGCGCCGCCGCCTCGTTGATGTCACTGATCCCGGCAAGCACCACGCCCGGGACACGGCTCCAGGCGTCGTGATGCAGCCTTGCGAAATATCCTGCCCCGGCCACGGCAACCTTCAGCACACCCATGGTTCAAAGCCCCTTCGCTGCCAGCAGCGGAGCAATGTCCACCCGCCAGTGCGGCAAGGGATGACCGGCAACAGGCATCGGAAAATGC
>JAZBOA010000096.1:0-6079 GCA_036350935.1 Anderseniella sp.
ATCCGGTTCGGTGTTACGTTCCTCTTCCCGGCCGGCGGCGGGCAATGAAAGATCACACGCATCACTCTTGAACCACGAGGAAACACGATGATGAAGACCAATTTACTCGCCTCGACGTTGCTTGCCGCACTGCTCGCCGCAACGTCGGTCATGGCCTACAGCAGCCAGGTCCACGCCCAGATGAATTGCCGGATCCGGATGGAAATTGGCAAGGTGGGTTTCGTCATCGGCTTCTCCGGCGGGAAGGGAACCTTGACCTGCAACGGTCAAAGCTATGCGCTTGAAGTTGGTGGCATGAGTGCTGGCCTGGTCATCGGCGGTTCGCGGGTCAGCCTTGTTGGCGAAGTTCGCAACCTGCACCGCATCAGTGACATCGAGGGTACGTACACCGGCGTTGGCGCCTCGGCCGCAGCCGGTGTTGGTGCGAACAACGTGGTCGCGCGAAACCAGAACGGCGTGCAACTGGTGGTGCGTGGCCGTCAGGCAGGTCTTGAGGCTTCGCTTGATCTTGGAGGTACGCGGATCAAGTTGAAGCGTTAGCCGCTTCGGATTGGTGCAAGCTTGCAGTTTGGGGCAAATGTTCAAGTTGGCTGAAATTCACAATCAGGTAAGGACGGCGAGTGGGCGTGACGGCCACGGCTCGGCTTGCACGTCTGCGAGGCTTGACCGCTTGACAGGACTGGCAAGTATTGCAGCGATTTGCATCGCCACATTGTTGCCTGGTGCGCTCGATGCACATGCCGGCGGCTATGAAACTCCCCGGTACTCGATGGAGGGGACCTACTTCGGTGTGCTGGGGCAGTACTCGCATGCCAATGCGCAGTTCGTCTGGGACACGGCGACGATATTCGACAAGGACACGGGAAACTGGGGCGTCAGCGGACTCGCCGGTCATGGCTGGAAGTCAGGCAGCTTCTATTTTGGCGGCGAGATTTTCGTCGATTATGCCAACATCAAAAATGTGCTTGCACAAACGGTCACCCCAGTCAGTCAGCTGACGCTCGAGCGGAAAGTGGGGGCTGGCGCCAACCTGCTTGCCGGCGTTACGGCCTTTGACGACCGGATGCTGACGTATGGCTTGGTGGGCGTTGGGGCGACAAATTTTTCAGGGTCGATCACTGTCTCAAATGCCTCTCTCAAGGGCGACGTCTGGTATCCCGTGCTGTCATTGGGGGCCGGCGCGGACTGGGCCATAGCCCCTTCGCTTTCGGTGCGCGTGCAGGGCAAGCATACGTTCTACTACGACGTCAGTGACCGCATTTTCCCGGATCAAACCAGCCAGTCATATGACTTCGACACCACGTCGGTGTCGGTCGGTCTGATCTGGCGTCCATGGAACTGACAGCATGAGAGCGCCTGCTCGTTTGGCTTCGCTGACCTGCTTGAACTTCACTGGCGTCGGACACAGACAAAAGTTGTCATTTGTAGTTTTCTGACTGATCCCACGTTTGTGAAAGCGTTACATGTTCGGCGCCACGGTTCATTCCAGTTGGTTCCGGAGTGACTGGAGTACAGGGTTGCCGGGATTGAAGGACATTGCATCTTCGATGCCCTTCAGCGCACCTTGCCTGTCTCCGAGGGCCGCCCGAATGCGGATGATCATTCGCCAAGCGTCGACCAGTTGAGGGTCCTGCCGGACGGCTTCGCGAAATGCCTGTTCGGCCGCATCAGGTTTGCGCAGCACGAGGGCTGTGCCTGCAAGGATCAGATGGGTCTCCGGAAAGTCGACTTTTGCCAACAGCGAATCCCGCCATTCGCGCTGCGCCTCGTGAAGGGCTTCAGTACTGCGCTTTGACAGTTGCGCAGTGGGCGAGCCAATCAATGTGCGGGCAGCGGATATGCGAACCGCCTGCAAGCTATCTTCAAGGGCTGGCAGCAAGCGCTTGACCCGGTCTTCAGGGCTTGCAGCGCGCTGCAATTCAACTGCTGCCGCACGCACCAGAGGGTCCTCGTCGGAAACAAGCGGCGCAGCTCTCCTTGCGATAGCTTCGTCAGCCCCGTTACGTAGCAGGTCTAGCGCCGTTGCCCGCACAATCCCTGCCTGCATCGCGTTGCCGGCGATCGCCAGCAGTTCTGCAGACACATTGACCTGGTTTGACCTGGCCTTCTCGAACACAGTAGAGAAATGAGGTCCTCGGCGTGTCTCGTCCGGAAAGCGTTTGGCAATCTGGCTGGCAGCCCATGCCGCATCCCTGCTTTTGTGGCAATCAGTACAGGCGTCAGGCGTAGTTGCTTCGCTACCCAGGTCCGGACGCGGAATACGGAAACTGTGGTCGCGGCGCCAATCGACGCCCATATAGACCCTTTCAATCATGTGGCATGACTTGCACTGCGCACCGTCTGAACCGGACGGATGAAAGTGGTGTGACGGCGCATCGTAGGTCGCCTTGCGCAATGTCGGAAACCGGTCATTCCCGGCAGGCGAATGGCATTGGGTACACAAGCTGTTGCCCTCGGCTTTCAGGCCGGCGGAGTGCACATCATGACAGTCGCTGCATCGGACACCTCGGGCATACATCCTCGATTGCAGGAATGAGCCATAAACGTAGACTTCATCCTGGATCGAACCATCGGCGTGGTACAGCCCCTGACGCAGCAGCGACAGGCGGTAGGCGTCATGATAGGCGGTGCCAGGTAGAGGATTGCCATCATCCAGAGGTTCTCTGCGCGAATGACAAGCGGCACACTGCTGTATTTCGGTTTCCGCAGATCCGTTGGCGAAATCGATGTTGAATCCCGTTCTGGTCAAGCCTTGCCAGCGCTCCTCCAGTTTCATTGCCGGGCTTCTGGCCCATGCCACATGCGCCTCACCAGGGCCATGACAGGCCTCGCAACCCACCCCAATCTCGACCTGGTTGCTCTTGTAGCTGCGCGTTTGTGGATCATAGTTCTTGTCGAAGCTGGTTGCGTGGCACTCGGCACAGCGCGCATTCCAGTTCTTATATGGCCCTGTCCAGTGCAGGCCATCACCACCTTTGAGTATCTGATCCGGATACAGGTGATACCATCGCTTGCGTTCGGTATCCCACGCGAGGTCGAGGGCTTGCAGCCGGCCCGGTTCAATCTCCAGCAGGTACTGCTGCAAGGGCGCAATCCCAGCGACGGACTTGACTTCGAAACGATGCAGATTGCCGTCTGAGCCGTCCGTTTCGACGAAGTAGCGTCTTTCGCTGCTAGTGAACCGCGATTTGATGCCCTGATGCTCAAAGGAGGCATTGTCGAAATCGCCCAGAACTGTCGAACTGGAGGGCCACTGCCACGCCAATGCGTGGTGCGATCGCGCCCACTTGCCGGATTGGCCCTTATGACAATCCGTGCATGCGTTTGAGCCAACGTACGCTGGAGTTGTAGTCTTTTGTTGCGCGACGGCGAACCCGATGCTCACAACGAGCAAGGCAGCAAGCAGCATGCTTCCAGCTATGCAAGCGTGTCTCGCGAGATGAGCAGCTGCTCTATTTTCCAAAGTCAGGATCCGTCAGGGTCACGCCCGGCGGGTTGGGATGTTCCCTGAGCGTCCGATTGTATTCCGCGACAAGGCGGAGCCAGTTTGCAACAACCCACGCGTTGTCGCCGGAGATCGGATATTCCTCGCGCGTATCCATTTCGATATTGAACACGTCCGGCCCGCCATTCTTCTCGATCTGGATGCCGAGCATCCCCTCCTGGGACGGGTTGCTGGGCGATCCCGTGTAAGCCTTGGGATAGATCCGGAAATGGCGCCACCGCAGCGCAGCGACTTCGTTGTTGATGTGAGTGAGCAGATGTTCGCGGTTCGACGTTTCCTGCTGGCCGAGGAAGAAGGGGCTCTGGTCTACGCCGTCATATGGCCGATCATCCGGAAGATCGGCGCCGATGATCGAGGCCAGCGTGGGCATGATGTCGTGGATCGCGACCATTTCATTGGTCTTGCCCTGCCTGATCTTGCCCGGCCACTTGATCATGCCGACAGTTCTGATTGAGCCTTCCATCGGATCGCCCAGTTCGCCGCGGAATGGAGCATTGCTTCCACCCTTGTCCGGCCAAGGGGCTGCATCCGGCGAGGCGCCGTTGTCACTCATCCACAGCACGATGGTATTGTCCTCGATCCCGGCCTGCTTGATGGCTTCAAGCACTTGCCCGGTACGATGGTCGAGCTCCATCATGGCATCACCATAGCGGTGGCTGGACTTTCCGGTGAACTCAGGGGCCGTCAGGTTGGGGTAATGGGTGTGGGTCCAGCCGACATAGAGAAAGAACGGTTCTGATGCAGCGGCCTTGCGCTTGATGTAATCCACCGACGCGCTGGCGATATCTCCCTCGATCTGTCGCCGGTACTCTGTCGTGTACTCCCTGACGCGCGCCAGGTTGCCGTCGGCGTCGGACTCAAAAATGTGTGGCACGGCCTGTCGGATCGTCTCTTCATCAATCCCGGCACGCTCCATGTTCGGCCGGTAGAGTGTGCTTTCCGAGGTCTCAATGACACCGACCTTGTATTCGTCGAAGCCCTGGCGGGTCGGCCAGCTCTGTTCCTCAAAGCCCAGATGCCACTTGCCGATGAGCGCTGTCGAATACCCCACAGACTTGAACATCTCGCCCAGCGTGAACTCCTCGTCCTGGAGCGTGTTGGGGAGGCCGCCCAGAATGATCGTTCCAAGACCGGAGCGTACCGAATAGCGCCCTGTCATCAGTGCTGCACGCGAGGGTGTGCAGCCTGGCTCGACCAGGAACTGGGTCAGTTGCATTCCCTCGGCGGCAAGCTGGTCCAGCACGGGCGTCGGCATGCCTCGCATCTCGCCGCCGCCATATGCGCCAACATCACCGTAACCGACATTGTCGGCCAGCATCAGCACCACATTTGGCTTGTCTGCCGCATTGGCTTGTGAAGCGAACTGGGAGATGGTGACCAGCAGCGTTGCAAGTACGGCCAAGAAGGGATTTCTCATCGATACTGGTCTCCAATGAAGTTGCCCTGTTGGCTTCTCTTGTCTGGTTGAATGGACCTGATGGCGACTGGGCAAGTCCATCTCCGCCCGAATAGCGCACTCAGAAAATCAGCATACCGACAGATATTTTTAGGACGAGTGTTCTAGACTGTCAACCAGTGGAGCTTGGACGCTGTAAGGAAGGGAGTAGTTTGTCGTGACACGGATGAAGCCTGCAGATGGATCGCGCAAGCCGAACAAGGCGTCGGACGCAACGGTCGATCGAATTGTGCGTAGTGCCCGAGGGATACTCGTGGAAAGCGGTTATGCCGAGTTTTCAACCCGCCGCGTGGCGAAGGCTGCCGGCATCTCGGTTGGCAACCTGGCCTATCACTTTCCGAGCAAGCAGGACCTGTTGCGTGCTGTGGTCAGCCAACTCGTCGATGAGTATTCAACCCAGTTCACTGCCATCCTGACCCGGCCGGATGTTCCTGCGGCAACAGAGGATCTTGGAACGCTCATCGAGTGGTTGTTGACCGAGACACTTTCCCGCGACACCGTTCATATCTTCCGCGAGCTGTGGGCAATTTCACTGCACGACGAAGCCACCCGACTTGCTATGGACGCTCTCTACGACGACTTGATGGAAGGGGTGGTCCAATTGCTGATCCGCTACTATCCAGACGTTGAAATCCAGGCGATACGCGAACTGGCTCAGGTCCTTGCCCTGATTTCAGAGGGCACTATCGTGCTGTACGGCACGAATCGTGATCGAGCTGTCTCACATGAGCGGATCGTTGAACTCGCCGTAAGCCTTATCAAGACAATGAAGCTGGACCTTCGCTTGCCCAAACAGGTGCACGAATAGAATCTTGCGCCGATTGACCAACCGGCTGGCCGTCGAGCCTGAGCCGGTGCAAGCCAAGCAATGTCCGCTTGGGGTCTTGGCTGTGTGAAAACTCCGAAAATCTGGCCCAAATCAGATTTTCTTGCCCGTTCTGAAATTTCGGCATCAACAAAATCAATGGGTTACGATCGAGCAAACTCACCAAATGGCCGCCAAAACCCGTAGAAAGCGAGTTTTCACACAGGCTGGGTCAAAAGCGGCCGGTCTTGGTTTCCGATCAGAATGTCTGCTGTAACCCCGAAAGCAGACATCCCTCTATACCATCTGGAAT
>JAZBOA010000097.1:0-2853 GCA_036350935.1 Anderseniella sp.
CACCACAAACGGGGTGATGAAGTATCCGTCCGCCAGACCCTGCATGAGGGCGGAGGCCCCAAGGCGGTTGGCTCCATGGTCGGAGAAGTTGCACTCACCGGTCGCGAACAGACCGGGAATGGTGGTCATCAGGTTGTAGTCCACCCAGAGCCCGCCCATAGTGTAGTGCGGTGCCGGATAAATCTGCATCGGCTGGTCATAGGCGTTGGCGCCCATGATGTTCTCATACATGTCGAAGAGGTTACCGTAGCGCTCGGCGATCGTGTCCTTGCCGAGGCGGTTGATCGCGTCCGCAAAGTCGAGAAACACACCGAATCCGGTTGTCGCGACGCCGCGGCCGTCATCACAGACTTCCTTGGCGGCGCGGCTGGAAATATCCCGCGGGGCAAGGTTACCGAAGCTCGGGTACTTGCGCTCAAGATAATAATCCCGCTCTTCCTCAGGCACGTCCGACGGCTTGATTTCGCCGGCGCGGATCTTGGCCGCCGTCTCGCGGGTCTTGGGAACCCAGACACGCCCGTCGTTGCGCAGCGACTCGGACATCAACGTCAGTTTAGACTGGTGCTCGCCTTCCTGGGGAATACAGGTCGGGTGAATCTGCGTGTAGCAGGGATTGGCAAATCCGGCACCGCGACGGTGGGCCCGCCATGCGGCAGTCACATTACAGCCGGCCGCATTGGTCGAAAGGAAGAACACGGTTGAGTAACCGCCGGTCGCCAGCACCACCGCATCGGCCGCCCAGCGGTCGATCTTGCCGGTGACGAGGTTACGGGTGATGATCCCCTTGGCTTTTCCCTCAACCAGGACCACGTCCAGCATTTCGTGGCGGTTATACATCTCCACCTGACCGAGGCCAATCTGCCGACTCAGGCTCTGGTAGGCGCCCAGCAGGAGCTGCTGGCCGGTCTGGCCACGGGCGTAGAAGGTACGGCTCACCTGGGCACCGCCAAAGGAGCGGTTGGCCAGCATCCCGCCGTATTCACGGGCGAAGGGAACGCCTTGGGCGACGCACTGGTCGATGATACTGTTGGAGACCTCGGCCAGCCGGTGGACATTTGCCTCACGGCTGCGGAAGTCGCCGCCCTTGACCGTGTCATAGAAAAGCCGATACACGCTGTCGCCGTCATTCTGGTAATTCTTGGCGGCGTTGATGCCTCCTTGGGCGGCAATGGAGTGCGCCCGTCTCGGGCTGTCCTGGTAACAGAAGCACTTCACCCGGTAGCCAAGCTCGCCGAGTGTAGCCGCAGCGGCACCGCCTGCCAGACCGCTGCCCACCACGATGACGCTGTATTTGCGCTTGTTGGCAGGATTAACCAGCTTGTAGTTGAATTTTGCGTTGGTCCACTTTTCAGCAATCGGACCTTCAGGGATTCTTGATTCCAAATTCATGATAAATTCCTCGTTTCTCAATGAGCTGCTATGAGCGGGGTGATGGGCTCAATCACCCCAAGCAAGGTTGCCAGCGGAAGGGAGGCAAACCCGACAAACACCACCAGCGCCACGACCAGGGCAATCCGGTCCAGCCTGCCCCGCCAGACTGCGTTGCGCAATCCAAGGCTCTGGAACATGCTGCTGATCCCGTGCATCAGGTGAAAGCAAAGCAGTCCCATTGAAAGGATGTAGAACACCGGTACCGCCCCGAACCAGTAGCGGGTACTGAACCCGTACGCCACCATGCTATACACGTCATGGACGTGCGTCTTGCCTGTCGCGGCCAGCTTGTCGTACACGTGGTGCATTGTGCCCACGCCCTCAAGCTGCGTTTCCAGCTCCTTGAATTCCGGGTGGATGTTTTGCACCGTGAAATGCATGATGTGGAACACAATGAAGACCAGCAGGATGGTCCCGCTGTAGCGCATCGTCCGGCTGGCAAAGCTTGCCTGCAGGTGCGCCTTTTCCACGTATCCCTCGGGCCGGGCGCGCTTGTTCTCCACGACCAGCAGGATCGCCGTCAGCACGTGCGCGATCACACAGACCAGCAGCACCGTGCGCACCACCCACAACAGCCCGTAGGGCAAGTGCTGCAGCTTGTAAGCGTATTCGTTAATCCAATCCGGGTGGAGAAACATTTGCAGGTTCCCCACCATGTGGCCGACCACAAATCCGACGAGGACCAGCCCGCTGAGGGCCATGATGTATTTTTTTCCTAGTGAACTCATTTCCTGTTTTATAAAAGGATTTCTTAATAGATGGAGAAGGGGATAATAAGCAATGATTATACAGTAAAGGTTTTATGGCAGAGCGCTATTGCCGCCACCGGGGTATTAGTTCAGATACTTGGCCCGTTTAGCTTTCCTTATCCTGAAGAGAACCCGCTTGGGCTGAGCCATCAACAATCCGCTGAAAGCTTGCTTCAGGAGAACAGCGCGGCAAAATCCTCGAACCATGGCGGATGGATCGCAGCCTTTGGGTAGCCAATACAAGACCGCACTGGTCACGGGAGCCGCCTCGGGCATTGGGGCGGCTGTGGCGCAGCGGCTCCTGAGTGAGGGAATCAAGGTGTACGGCAGCTCGCGGGATCCGCAAACGGCAAGCGGGGCGGAAGGCATCCAGTGGTTACGTATGGAAGGGGGCAGTGCGGACGGTGTGGATGCATTTATTAAGGAAAACCGCGAGTTGCTGGACCGGTTGGATATCCTGATCAACAACGCCGGATCGTCGCGGTTTGGATCACTGGCAGACAGCCCGGAGGAAGCGCTGAGCTGGCAACTACAGCTGCTGCTGGAAACGCCCATGCAGCTGACCAAGGCAGTCCTTCCGGGGATGCAGTCACGCGGGAACGGCTGCATTCTCAATGTCAGCTCACTGGCAGCGAGCTTCCCCCTCCCCTTCATGGCGGCGTATTCAGCGGGC
>JAZBOA010000098.1:0-3917 GCA_036350935.1 Anderseniella sp.
AGTAAGGGTTCATTCACCATTTTCGGGTGTAAATGACCTCATCACGGCGAAACCGAACCAAGCGCGCAAGCGCTGCCGGCGGAAACCTTCGCAAGCCAACAAGGAATTCGATGTCATGAGTCTTCTTGCCAAAACCCGTCTTGCAGTGGCCGGCTCGCTTGCCGGACTGGCGGTGCTGTCTGCGACCGCATTTGCTGAACCCGTGGTGCGCATGGACGTGGACACCGTGCGCCTGGTCAAGCTGGCGGGCCAGCCGGCAACCGTGGTGCTGTCGAACCCGCTTTATGCAGATGCCACCATCCAGGGCGACAGGCTGGTGCTGATCGGCAAGAACACCGGCCGGACCAATGTCATCGTGCTCGATCTGGACGGCAACCAGTTGGCCAACTTCCTGGTGAAGGTGCAGCGCGACGAGAACCAGGTCGTCAGCATCTACCGCGCCGGGCAGCGCCGGACCCTGCAGTGCGAACCGTTCTGCGATGACGTGCTGGTCGTCAATGACGATGCGGCGCTGTTCAAGAACCAGCTCGAGCAGATCACCGGCAAGACCGGCCTGGCGACGGGCGGCGGTGGCGGCGCTGGCGGCGGCGCTCAGTAGCCCTTCAAGCAGACTGCATCATTACGGGCCGGCCGCAGAACGCGCGCCGGCCTTTCTTCTTTCAGGTGGCCCACCGCCGGCATGGTTAATCCAGCCTTTCGGGAAACATAAAGTTTTTCTGGTTCTTTTAACGGTTGATAAGCACCGCTCGGTTATCCTTCAGGTTGAGTGTGGCTTGATGCCCGGACAAGGGCACAACGGGCAGCCGCCTGAGTACTGGCAACCCCCCGGCGGCATGGACCGGAGCAGCGTGTTGGCAGGATCAGGCGTCAAGGGAGAGTGGAATGTTGCTCAAGATCAACCAGAGAATGGCGAAAATCCGCCGCCGTTTCCGCAAGGATGAAAGCGGTGTCTCCGCTATCGAATTCGCCTTTCTTGGCGGGCCTTTCCTGTTCCTGCTGCTGGCGACCTTCGAAACCGGCCTCAACTTCCTGACCGAGTATTCGCTGCAGAACGCCACGACCAACGCGTCGCGGCTGATCCGCACCGGCCAGGTGCAGAACGGCGGCATCTCGGCAGCCGAGTTCAAGACCGAACTGTGCAAGCACGTTCCGGGCTTCATGAACTGCAACAGCAAGGTGATCGTCAACGTCGATACCCGTGCCGACTTCGGCGCGGCCGGCAACCGGACCCAGGCCGGCGACGGCAGCGGCAACCTCAACAACAACCTGCAGAACAGCCCGGCATTCGTGCCAGGCGGCCCCGGCCAGATCGTGGTGGTCGAGACCTTCTACGAGCAGAAGATGTACGTGCCGTTCATCAACAAGCTGCTGGCGCTCAACGGCGAGGTGAGCCGGCCGAACTTCCTGGCCAACCACGGCGACGACAAGCGCCTGATTGTCGGTGTTGCAGTGTTCCAGAACGAACCCTTCAACCCCTCGGGCAACTGACGCCGGTCAGAAATTCAGCAAAGGGACGAGCAAGATGATTTTTGCAAACTCGGGGAAACGGCGTCTGCGCCGGGCCATGTTGCGGCAGCTGCTGACGTTCAGCCGCAAGAAGGATGGCGTGGTATCGATTGAAGCGGCCTTGCTGTTTCCGTTCATGATCCTGCTGCTGCTGGGCATGATCGACGTGACGGTGATGCTGTCGGCGCAGCGCAAGGCAACCGTGGCAACCAGCGCCGTGGTCGACCTGGCCACGCAGGCATCGGCAGCCGTGTCGAAGACCCAGCTCAACCAGTACATCGACGCGGTTGACGCGATCCTCAAGCCCTACAATGCGCAGGACGTGAAGATCGAGCTGTTCAACTACCGGCCGAGCGGCAACAACGTGAACCTGGAATGGCAACACGCCCGCGGCAGCTGCGGCGGCATGCCGTCGAACTTCTCCGCCACCGAGCTGAAGAAGCTTACCGCGGAAGAGAACGACATCCTGATCGGCCGCGTCTGCCTGAGCTTCAAGCCGATCGTCGGCTATGTGCTTGGCACCGCGGCGATCAAGGTGGAAGACGCCGTGGCCCAGCGCCCGCGCCAGGGACGCGCGCTCGACTGCACCGACTGCTGACACGGCCCGGCATAGCCAGCCCGTCACCAATACCAACGGCCCCAGCGTTGCAAAAGCACGCCGGGGCCGTTGCATTTTCAGGCATGGTCAAGCGGCGGCAATCTTTCTAAACATGGGTCCAGTCTATCCCCGGCATCCAGGGTCCGCCCGGCTTGGCGGCCTCCGGGCTACAACAGAACCTCGAAACCGAGCGACATGAGCCAGACCAGCCCGGGCAAGGCGTCCAGCCTCACTGCAACCGCCACCACCGGCGGGGCGGTGGCCTTCGTGATCTGGTCGCTGAGTGCACTGGCGTTCGGATACGCCTTCTTCCAGCGGGTCGCGCCAAGCGTGATGGTGCCGGACCTGATGGCCGAGTTCGCCGTCTCCGGTGCGGTCCTCGGACAGCTTTCCGCCCTCTACTTCTACCCCTATGCGGCCATGCAGCTGCCGATCGGCGCCCTGCTTGACCGCTACGGCGCGCGCATCATGCTGTCGCTGGCGCTGCTGGTCGCGGCCGCGGGCTCGGCGCTGTTCGCCATGGCCGACAGCCTGAGCCTCGCCTATGCCGGCCGGTTCATGGTGGGGGCCGGTTCGGCCGTCGGCTTCATCGCCTCCATGGCGCTTGCCGCCAGCTGGTTCGAGCCACGGCACTTCGCGTTTCTCACCGGCGGGGCCATGTTCTTCGCCATGTTGTGCGGCATTGCCGGCCAGGCGCCGCTGGCGCTCGCCGTAGAAGCTGTCGGCTGGCGGACCACCATGCTGTGGGCCGCCGGGTTCGCCTTCGGCCTCAGCGTGCTGACGGCGTTGATCGTGCGCAACTCGCCAGTGTTGCGCTCGGCTGAACAGGAGAATGACATCCGCTGGTCAGAGATCTGGGCCGGCCTGAAGCGCAGCGTGCGGCGGCGTGAAGTGTGGCGGCTCGCCGTCGTCGCCATGTCCATGTCCGGCCCCATGCTGGCGCTGGGCGGGCTCTGGGGCGTGCCGTTCCTGACCAGTGCCTATGGCCTCGACCGGCCGGCAGCGGCCTTCTACACCTCGCTGTCGCTGTTCGGCTGGGCGCTGGGCGCACCGTTCATGGGCTGGCTGTCCGACCGCATCCGGCTGCGCAAGCTGCCGGTGGTCGCATCCGCAGGCCTCAATGTCGCCTCGCTGGCAGCGATTGCGTTCGTGCCGGGGCTGCCGCTGGCGCTGATAGCCTCGCTGTTCTTCCTGTCGGGGTTCACCGGCGGCGTGATGGTGATCACCTTCGCCATTGCCCGGGAAGTATCGCCCAAGCCGCTGCACGGCACGGTGTCGGGGCTGGTCAACGGCATGACGGTGGCGGCCGGCGCCGTGCTGCAGCCGGTGGTCGGCTGGCTGCTCGACCTGCGCTGGGACGGCACGATGGAGGGCGGAGCGCGTATCTACCAGGCGGCAGACTATCGCTTCGCAATGATCGCGCTGGTGGTGTGGGCAGGCATCGGGTTCATGCTCAGCTTCGGCCTGCGCGAGACGCGCTGCCGGCCGGTGCCGGTGCTGAAATAGGCTTGATGGCGAGCTACTGCGGCAACCAGCGCTTGACCGGCAGGCCGCGCTTCAGCCAGCCAGGGCCGGCAGGAGAGCCCATCATGCCCTCGGCCACGTCGATGACGTTGCTGAAACCGTTCGAGGCCAGCACGTTCTGCAGGTAGCGGGTGCGCCCGCCGGTGGCGCAGATGATCGCGATGCGGCGCGACGGATCTCCGCCCATGGCCTGCAGCAGCTTCTGCACGAAGCCGCCCTCGTGCATCGAGACCGGCAGCGCCGGCTCGGCCAGCCCCGTCTCCTGCCATTCCTCGCGGCTGCGGATGTC
>JAZBOA010000099.1:0-2389 GCA_036350935.1 Anderseniella sp.
CTTTTGTTCGCTGAGCGCACCTGGCGGCGTGCCCGGTGACGCCTCTCCGATGTCCCTGAGCGGATCGATCAGCCTTGCCCGCTTGCGCAGGTAGTCGCGGCCGATAAGCCCTGCCACTGGCACATCGGTGAAATCCATGTCGGCGATATAGCGGTTGCGGTCAGCGAAGGCGAGCCGGCCAGCCTGGGCGAACAGGTGCGCCGCCATGGCCCGGTTCGGGTCCAGTTCAGCCATGGAATAAGGCTCCAGCAGGCCGAGAATCATCAACGTGGAAAGCCCGCCCGACGAGGGCGGTCCCATGCCGCATACCTGCCACACCCGGTAGGCCCCGCACACGGCGGGACGCTCCACCGCCCTGTAGGCGGCCAGGTCTTCAAGCGTCATTAGGCCGGGGTTCACCTCGTGGCCGGTCACCGCCGCAACGATCGCTTGCGCCACCTCGCCGGTATAGAAGCCCGCCGGTCCCTGTTCGGCGGTCAGCCGCAAGGTGCGCGCATAGGCCGGGTTGCGCACCAGGTATCCCGCCGGCACCGGCTCGCCGGCTTTGGCGCCTGCGTCGTCAGGCAGGTAATAGAGCGCCTGCGCGGTCTCGTCGTCTTCCAGTCCGTCCGCCTCGGCGATGGCCGCCGCCAGCCGCGGGCTGGCCTTGAATCCATCCCCGGCAAGCCTGATGGCCGGCTCGAACAGCTCTGCCCACCCCAGCTTGCCGAACTTCTGGTGTTGCAGGTGGAGCGCGGCGATGACCCCGGGCACCCCGACCGGCCGGCCGCCCAGCGCGGCATCCAGCCATGGCATCGGCTTGCCGTCGTCCTTGAGGAACAGCCGCTCGGTCGCCGCGCCGGGCGCCGTTTCGCGGCCATCGAAGCTGGTGATGTCTCCGGTGGCCCCTTCAAGGTGCACGGAGAACAGCCCGCCGCCGATGCCGGACGATTGCGGTTCGGTCAGCGTCAGCACCAGTTGCGCGGCAATGGCGGCGTCGGTCGCGCTCCCGCCCTTGCGCAGCATGTCCGCCGCCGCTTCGCTGGCGTGCACGTTTGCCGTTGCAACCATGCCAGCGGACTTTGCATCCGGCGCGTCCTCGCTGCAGGCCGTCAGCCATGTGGCAGCCGCCAGCAGCAGGAACGCCAGGCCCAGGCGGGGCAGGCCGCGCAAATGGAGCTTGTGTGAAAGTGCCGTCATGGCCTCAATCTAACCGCCTGTCCGGGCGAACTGCAATTGACCTTGTGCTTTGTCACGAGCCAGTGTTGCGGTGGTCTTTTGTGAAACCTGCCAAGGAAAGAACGCGTCATGGCAGACACCGTCAAGCCCGGCCCCGGGAACCTGATAACGGATGTCCCCGGCCTGAAGGTCGGCAACGCCCATGACGAGCGGTTTGCCACCGGCGTCACGGTGCTGCTGCCGGACGAACCGGTGGTGGCGGGGGTGGATGTGCGCGGTGGTGCGCCGGGCACCCGCGATACGCCTGCCCTTGATCCAGCCGGTCTTGTGGAAAGGATCGACGCCCTTGTCCTTTCGGGCGGATCGGTGTTCGGCCTGGAGGCGGCCAGCGGCGTCACCTCCAGGTTGTCGGCCATGGGCCGCGGGCTGACCTTCGGCAAGCAGCCCTGGCCGACGCCGGTGGTGCCGGCAGCCATCCTGTTCGACCTGATGTTCGGACCTGACAAGCAATGGGGCGAGACGCCGCCCTATCGCCAGCTTGGCCTGCAGGCGCTGGACGCGGCAGATGTTGCGTTTGATCTGGGCAATGCCGGCGCAGGCTATGGCGCCACCGCCGGCACGCTGAAGGGCGGGCTGGGCAGTGCGTCGGCCCGGTTCGGCGGCTTCACCTGCGGCGCGCTGGTAGCGGTCAACCCGGTCGGCGCCTGCATCGACCCGCGCACCGGCGACCTGTGGGCACGGGCTTTCGAGCTGCATGGCGAGTTTGGCGCCGCCTCGCCGGTGCGGCCGGACATGGCGGACCTCACCCCGCTGGCCGGCAGCAAGATCGCCGGCCTTCATGCCGGTGCAAACACCACCATCGCCATCGTGGCCGCCGACGCGGTGCTCACCCGCGCCGAGGCAACCCGCCTTGCCATCATGGCGGCCGACGGCATGGCCCGCGCCATCCGCCCGGTGCATACGCCGTTCGACGGCGACACGGTATTCGCGGTTTCCACGGGCCGGAGGGAGCTGGGCGCCAACCGGGCAGGAGAACTGGCCATGCTGGGGTCGCTCGCCGCCGATTGCCTGGCCCGCGCCATCGACCGTGCCATTGCGCTTGCCCGCCCGCTGCATGGCTGGCCGGCCTGGACAGATGGCTGATCGCGGGCTTGCAATTTTGCGTTCAACGGCGCTTGCGTTTGGGGCCATGAAGGGCTAAGTACTGGCCACCTTGGCGTTAGCGCCAGAC